>LSZA01000018.1 GCA_001637315.1 Phormidium willei BDU 130791
AAAGATTTCAGGATGGTTGTGATTAAGGTGTGGGGCGATCGCCGACTATCGAGAACGATCGCCTGCTGGGGTTCTTCGAGATCGGCCAACTGACTGGCCAAGAGCGTGGGTGGCATAAAATGGTCAGATCTTGCCTGAAGCCGTTGCTGTAACAGCTCAAACTCTGCCTTGAGATAAACCCAAACCATCTCATCCTCCCCCCGACTCAGGCGATCGCGGTAGGCCTGTTTCAAGGCCGAACAGGCCACAACCACCCCAAGATCTGGGTCATCCGTCCGAGCCTGAGCGATCGCCTCGTGTAATCTCGACAACCAGGGCCAGCGATCGTCATCATCGAGGGGAATCCCCCGAGCCATTTTCTCAACATTGGCCGCCGGGTGAAACGCATCCCCCTCCAAAAACACCCAGCCCAAACGCTCCGCTAAGCCTCGCGCCACCGTTGTTTTCCCAGAACCGGATACCCCCATGACCCCGATCACTCGCACCGCTGTTTGAGCCATCAGAGTGGCGCTATCGGTCATGTTGACCAAGCTGCTTGCGTTGAACATCAAAGCGGTAAATGATATTCCCCTCATTGGTCACATCAAACGCGCCATCATAGTCTTTCGCACAGCCATCGAGAAACGCTTTCGCCTCCTGGCCCGATAACTGAGTCGCCATCGAAAACTCCAGTGGGGTAATCGCGCCATCACCCTCAACAATCATGCGAAAAAAGGTACTTTGTAATCGTTCAGCGCGATCGCGTTGAGCCTCAAGTTGCTCTTGTTTCGACTGTCGTGCCACAGTCCAGAGTAGCCAACTGCCGATCGCCGTCGGTGGAAGTCCCACCAGAGTCAACAGAATCAGGGCCAACTCTCGCTCCCAAGCACTGACTCCTGCTATATGGAAAGCTGACCAGAGTACCACCGGAATCCCAGATACCATCAGGATTCCGGCGATGGTTTTTTTAATGGTTTTCCAGGAAGATTTGGGGCGATTGGCTATCATAATCAGTCGCTAAGAGAGGGATCGAGGGGGAACAGGAGGGGAACCCTCGCACCAGGGCAGACCCCACCCTCTCTAGCATACGGGTTTAACGGCTGGGTCTTGAGGTCGGGCAAACCGAAAGTTTCAGGGGTGAAACCGAAACCCTCAAGTCAGCGAAGCCGTTTCCCGAGCGATTCCCCTTCAATGACGATTTCAATGACGACACTTATCATATTCAGCTCGTCGCAACCGTTGCTGAACATCTTGCAGCATTTTACGGTTGACAGCCATGACATCGGCGATCGCCCCAAACATCCAGAGTTGAAAGCCAATCAGAATCAGGATTGTTGCCAGAATTAAACTCGGGGTGCGCGATCGCGTTGGATCTCCAAAGCTAAATAAAACCAACCAACGGACACAGAGTAATACCCCCAATCCCATAGGAATCGTTCCCAGAACGGCAAAAAACCGTAGGGGCCGATAGGTCATAAAAATCCGAATAATCGTGAAAATGGATCGTTGGATATACGCCGGAATACTTTTAACCAGGCGTGACGGCCGCAGATAGCCATTGGTGCGAATGGGAACCGACGTCACCGACATCCCTTCTTGTCCCGCTTGGATAATTGTTTCGAGAGTATAGGTATATTCATTGAAGACATTGAGGCGAATCGCTGTCTCACGGCTATAGGCGCGAAAGCCACTAGGAGCATCAGGGATGTGGGTATTGCTGGCTAAACGAACCACCCAACTCCCCAACCGTTGCAAGACTTTCTTGAGGGGAGAAAAATGTTGAATCTCCTCAATCGGACGCGCTCCCACCACCATATCCGCATGACCTTGGAGAATGGGGTCAATCAGTGTCGGGATATCATCAGCGCAGTATTGATTATCAGCATCGGTATTGACGATGATATCTGCCCCAGCCTTGAGAGAGGCATCAAGACCGGCCATGAAGGCCTTGGCTAAACCCCGATTATGGTCAAAACTGACGATGTGATCAACGCCGCAGGCCTTGGCGACCTCAACGGTCTGATCAACACTACCATCATTGATAATGAGCCATTCAACGGTATCAATACCCGGAATCTCTCGCGGTAGGGCCGTTAAGGCAACGCCGAGAGTGGCTTCCTCGTTGTAGCAGGGGATTTGGATAATCAGTTTCGTCATAGCCAAGTTAACCGTTCATCCAGACGGAGACAGAGTGGATGACCTATGATAGCCTCTGGATTTTCTTTAGGCGTCCCATCGGCCAACCTCCGCTGAACTCACCCGAGCATAGGGACTAAGGGCCGTAAAAAACTGTTTGCCATAACTGCGATAGATGGCTCGTACATCGAGCAAGATGACAGTTCCTTGTACCTCTCGAATGGGGGCGATCGCCCGTTGTAACTCCCTGAGAGCGGTTGGCAGCAGATAGAGGCGAAACCAATCTTGTCGTTGTTGCTTGTAATAGGCCACCTCAGCAGCCACATAGGGATCTTCGAGGGAGGGAAAGGGTAGGGTGGCGATGGCCAGCAGTTTACTGGTTGGTAACTCCCCTTGCTGGTCTCGCCAGAAAGACCAGCCGCTAATGAGAATGCCATTCTCCGCTAAGTCAGTCTCTTCAACGCGCACCCGAGAGCCAAAATCCGCCGCCAGTTGAGCCGCCACGATCGCCCGCAGGGGAACATCACCGACAAGGATGGTAATGAGTCCCGCTGTGGTGTCAGCGGAACTGCCAATGCGAATCAGCTCATGGAGTTCCCGTAATAACGCCGCCTTATATTCTGGGGTATTGGGTAATGGCAGCCGTTCAGGGGCATAGAGATGGAGATGATGGCGATCGGGATTGAATTTAACACAGGTCATGTCTCCTAAGCCCAAGCGTTCACGAAAGGCCAGAGCATCACGGTCTAAATCTAAGGCCCCACCTACCCAAACCATGGGTTGACGCTGCCAAAGTGGGGCGAGACGTTTACCCAAATCGACGGGAGAATGATACAGCCAGAGTTGTCCTTGATGACGATTGAGTTTGGCCCAAATCGCTCCAGGGTGCGATCGCCAAGATTCCCAAAACTCTCGCCAGGCTGGGGGCATTTCCGCATCAGGGTGAAGCTGGCTTAAGGCCGCTTGTCCGTCTTGATCAATCAGATGAGTTTGATAGGGATTATCTGGACGCTCTAAACTCCCTCGCACCAGAGCTAACTGCACATCACGAATTTTGGCCCCCTGTTCTGTTGATGCGGTAATCCAATCGAACCAATCCTGGGGGGAGATGGCCACGGTTAAACTTTTGTGTGTCCAACGTTCCCAGTCATCGGCCCCATCAATGAGCGTGGGAACCCCATCGCGAAAGTGGCTACCTCCACCGAGGCGATCGCGTAACCAGGCGTCAGGGGAGGTGAGCAACAGCCCTTCAAAGTCGCGATCGAGGCGATCGCCCTCGGCAATGGGTTTTTCGCAACCTAACCAGGCTTGTAATTCAGGGATATCCCGTTCCCGCAACTGTCGCCGCACCTGAGGCGCCGCGACTAACACCACCGCTGTCGGCGACATTAACATCGGCATCAGATAACTGAGGGCATAGCGTTGTGAGGAGGTGGGAAACACCCCCGTTTGAATCAATGCATCGCGGCCCAACCGCAAGGCCCGCGCCACCAGGCGGGCCATCGTCAAATGATGGGGCCAGCGATCGCCCCCCGAAGCCCGCAAAAAATCTCGTAACGCACCGTGAACTTTAGCTTCAATCACGCTGTAGCTCGTACCTTGATTTGGAGCATTTGACAGAACATCCTAGACAACCCAAACTATTCTAATGTGGACGTCAATCAGCCGGAAGGCCCCTGTCCCTAGTCTTGGCAAGAGTCTTGGCCAGGAGTTCAGCCAGTCGTTAGCCGCCTCCCTCCAAAAAATTTCCAAAAGGGGTTGACAAGTCCTCGAAATTAGGGCATGATAGTTATCACGCTCGAAACAAGGGACTGTAGTTCAATTGGTTAGAGCACCGCCCTGTCACGGCGGAAGTTGCGGGTTCGAGTCCCGTCAGTCCCGTTAAACACAAAAGGGGTAAGGCACAAACCTTGCCCCTTTTGTCATTTTAAAGGACAGATTCCCCCCTGTTCCCTGTTCCCTGTTCCCTTCTTCCCCCCTGTTCCCTGTTCCCTGTTCCCTGTTCCCTTCTTCCCCCCTGTTCCCTGTTCCCTTCTTCCCCCCTGTTCCCTTAACCTATGTCTATTCGAGTTCGCTTAGCGCCCAGTCCCACCGGAAACCTACATATTGGAACCGCTCGCACAGCGGTGTTTAATTGGCTGTTTGCCAAACATCACGGCGGTCAGTTCATTCTCCGCATTGAGGATACCGATACCGAGCGCTCCAAACCCGAATTTACCGAGAACATTCTCAGTGGCTTGCGCTGGTTAGGACTCGACTGGGATGAAGGGCCATTTTACCAATCTCAACGATTGAACTTGTATCGTCAGGCGGTGCAAACCCTCTTAGACAAGGGATTAGCCTATCGCTGTTACTGCACTCCCGAGGAACTCAACGCCATGCGGGAAGAGCAGAAAGCCAAGAAACAAGCACCTCGCTACGACAATCGCCATCGTAATCTAACTCCCGAACAACAACAGGCCTATGAAGCCGAAGGACGTACCGCCGTCATCCGCTTCAAAATCGACGACGATCGCCCCATTGTCTGGGATGACCTGGTGCGGGGAACTCTAACCTGGGCCGGACGAGATCTTGGCGGGGATATGGCGATCGCCCGGGCCGCTAAACCCGGAGAGATTGGCCAGCCGCTCTATAATTTGGCGGTGGTGGTCGATGATGTGGACATGAAAATTAGTCATGTCATCCGAGGTGAAGACCATATTGCCAACACCGCGAAGCAGATTCTACTCTATGAAGCCTTAGAACAGCCGGTTCCCAAGTTTGCGCATACGCCGCTGATTCTCAACCCCAATGGTCAAAAACTCTCGAAACGCGATGGGGCCACGGCGGTCAATGATTTCCAGCAGTTAGGCTACACCGCTGAAGCCTTAGCCAATTACATGGCCCTGTTAGGATGGTCGCCACCGGATGCTCAAGAACGCTTTACGTTAGACGAAGCCGCGAAGCAGTTTGATTTTGCGCGAGTTAACAAAGCTGGCGCACGCTTTGACTGGGATAAACTGAATTGGCTCAACAGTCAGGTGTTACATGAGTTATCCCCGGAAACCCTGTTAGAGCAACTGATCCCCTATTGGCAAGAGGCGGGGTATGAGTTTGATGTGGAAAGCGATCGCCCCTGGCTGTTACAGGTGGCCGAGGTGGTAGGAGCCAGTTTAACGGTTCTCCCTGATGCTGTGGAGATGAGCCGTCCCCTCTTTGTTGAGTCTGTTGAGTCTGACGAGAAGGCCCAACAGCAGCTGGCGATGGAGCAAGTTCCTGAAACCCTCGCTGCTGTTCGCGAGAAGTTGGCAGAGTCTGAGGCGTTGACGGAAGCAACAGCCAAGGACATCATCAAGCAAGTCACGAAGGAGCTGAAGGTGAAGAAGGGTCTGGTGATGAAGTCTCTACGAGCTGCACTAACGGGAGCGGTACAGGGACCGGATTTAATCCAATCCTGGCTGATTCTGAATGCCCGAGGTTTGGATCGCCAACGGCTCGATCAGGCTATTCAACGCTAGACATTCAACGCTAGATCGTGAGCAGAAACCCCCAATTTATCGAGGTTATCCAGCTTGGTTAACGGGGGAAACCGGTAGTTCGATGATAAATTCTGTTCCTTGATTGGGGGTGGAGTCAAAGGTTAGGCTCCCCCCATGATTTTCAGCAATAATTTGCCGACTTAGGGATAAGCCTAAGCCGGTTCCTCGTTCTCCTTCTTTGGTGGTGAAAAAGGTTTCAAACAAGCGCGATTGGACATCGACAGGAATCCCCGCACCATTGTCAGCGATACAAATCGCAATGCGATCGCCGGCGTCATCTTGCAAATATTGAGTCCGAATGGCAATTAAATTGGGATTTTCCTCAATGCGACCATAACTTAAGCCTTGATTCTTTTCTTCGACCGCATCAATGGCGTTGCTGAGGAGATTCATAAACACCTGATTGAGTTGTCCGGGGCGAGCCGGAATTTTGGGAAGTTCACTATACTCCTTGATGACCTGAATTTCGGGTCGTTCGGAATTGGCTTTGAGGCGATGTCGCAGGACAACGAGAGTGCTTTCGAGCCCTTCATGAACGTCACAGAGGGTTTGTTCGGCATCAAGCCGTGAGAATTGACGTAGGGAGGAGACAATTTCTTGGATGCGATCGACACTGACTTTCATTGAATCGACAATCAGCGGAAAATCCTCTTTAAGGTAATCAATATCAATGTCTTCAGCATGTTCACTGAGTTCAGGGGGAGTCTGAGTATAATGCTGTTGATATAAACTCAAATGTTCGAGAAGGTCGGCAGCGTAGTCAGCGGTATGAACCAAATTTCCGGTAATACAACCAAGGGGATTATTGATTTCATGAGCCACTCCAGCGACTAATTGTCCCAAACTGGATATTTTCTCAATTTGGACTAATTTGGACTGAGTGTATTGTAATTCAGCCAAAGCAGATTCAAGTTGCTTTATTTTCTCTCCTTCCCGCCGTTCTGCTTGTTCTCGCTTCAGTTCTGCTACAGTTCGTGTTCCTAAGACATTGAGGACAATTTCAGCTTGATTCCGTTTGTTCTCTGAGAGAGGACGGTCATCTAAAATACAGATATGACCAATCGGTTGATGAGTTTCAGGGTCAAGTAACGCCACCCCTAAATAGGATTGCGCCTGAAGTTTCACTAGATTAATATCATCGGGAAAGTGTTCTTGTACCCCCTGAGGAAACCAACATAAGGTCACATCTTTATCAGCCTGACTCGCCTGTTCTAGAAGTTGGCCGCAAGGAGTACAGGTCAGATCATACTCAAAATTCTCGACGATTCCTTGACCATTCCAGAAACAGAGCGATCGCACCCGCTGGGGTCGATCGCCGTCCCATTGGCAAATCTCACCAATAATGGCATATTTGACATCCAGGGCAGCTGTGAGCTGTTTGGCTAGGACTGGGTAGTACTCCCGTCCCGTAACGGCGGCGGTGTTGGTAATGAGCTTAACAAGAACATCCCAAGAGATATCTTGGATTAATGTTTCCGAAACCGGATCTGGGGAGGATTGTGGGTCAATTGAATCGGACATAGTTTGGAAATACTCGATATCGGGGATCGAGTCAATGGAATTGGAGCAGAAAATGCGGTGGTTTACCATGTCCCTAAGAGCGGGTGTAACGGGGCAGACCGGTATAGTAAGGCTAGGGTCCACTGTCTATGGTATGGTTAAAATCAGAAGCTGGATATGATCAAAATCACATCTTCGACTCAAAAATTAGGATTCAGCGTTGCAGGAAGTCGCGGCTCACCGCCGACTCAGGGCTGAGGAATTGCCCCCACTCATCTTCAAGAAACAATCCGGGTTTGTGATGGATTGACGATCAATGATGAGTGGCGAATTAGTTGATCGCTAAATCTTGTCTAGTTGCGCTGAGGTAGTAAGGCTTGAGAAACCTATCTAGCCAAGTTTTTAGTTCATAGGTTGCGCGACAATCATCCTCATTATACTCAAGGATTGACTCTAAACAGTTGGGATCTCGATGAGCGAGCCATTCATTGTACCAACAAATACATTGTGCGCCATTAGCTTGAGGGTTGCGCCAGTGGAACCCGAGCCAGCGAGCGATGGGCTTGAGGGCGTAACTTTCAACAGGGAGAATCGTCGAGTGAGTGACCCACCAATGAATATCGACACAACGATCAATTAGGGCTTGATAGCGATATTTTGGGGTTTTATAAAGCCGAGCTAGACGTTGAATTGTTTTAACTTCGTAATCACAAAAATGAAAAATTAACGCCTCAGGATAGGATTCCATTAGTCCTAAAAATTGCTGCCAAACAGCCTCCTCTTCATCGGGGTTCTTCGCCATAAATCCATAATAGGTTTGGCGTTGATGCCGATGATCAATGACTAAAGCCCCTAGTAGAAAATCTAAATCTAAATCTGGTTCGGCTTCAATATCAAAATGAATTTCGATCGCCGTCTGGGGAACCCCTAACCAATCATTCCCTGGAGATCGCAGCAGATGAGCCATCGCACCATCTCGCAACCGGGGCTGTTGGTCATAAGAGGCGATGGCCTGTTGAGCCAGTTGATTTCCCGCCTCAGCCCCGAAAGCCATCTTTAACTGCGATCGCGGTGCGTGAGCCAGAGCCGCCAACGTCGTGATCCCCATCCCTTGTAATTGCTCATAACGGCTTGGGGTGACTCCCGGAATCAAAGACAAATGACGCTGAGACTCAGCCACCTGATGACAGGCACTATACCAGTGACAGAGATTGCATTTTTGCCGCGATAAAAATAACTCCGGTATGTGCGATCGCCGCAAGCTGACAATACACTCATACAAAAGCTGCTGCATTTCCGGAACTCGTTTCAGGAAATCCACCGCGTGAGGCTTACGACCCCGTAACACCAGTTCCGTCGTAGGAGGCCAAGCCTCTTGTAGCAGCGATAGCACTAACCCATGAAACGCCCCAACAATCTGATAGTCCAGTTTGGGGCGTTTTCCGAAGCGAATATCATGGGGAACATAGATCCAATCGCCGAACCGAGAGACCCCTGGGTGACGAACCAACAAATCCGGTTTCGAGAGCAGGTGAACCCCCGCCAGCCAAGGAGCCGAGAGAACACCACGATAAATCGACTCAACCCCCTGTTCCATCAACTCCAGCGTCGCCTGAGTCGCGCCATACCAATCATCGCCCGACCAATCGGGGCGTTGATAGTCATATTGAGCTAAGACCTCCTGACGATGACGGCGACTATCCTGACGCAGCTTGAGTAAAAAGTCATCGAGGGGATCGCGATCGCCCGAGTCACCGAACACATCTAAAAATGCCCGCCGATCGCACCGTTGGTAATACAGCAGTAAATCATCACTAACGAGCATAAGACGCGGAGAGGCTGGCTCCTATCGATGAATTGTGCTGAGGGTCACTGATCCATTGTACTGCCTTTGGGGAGAGGGCGTGATCGGCGAGGCGATCGAGACGAGTGACCCGGATTGGCCTCAAAATCACCCAGCTTAAGATTAACTACCAAATTCACTCAAACCCAGACTATGAAAGTATTTCAGCATTATTGAATCCCAAATCACCCCAAAAATATCCCTCAAAACTGATCAATTCCCGAACAGATCGGCAGTTGCAATGATAATATTGCCTTAAACTAATGTGCCGTCGAGGGTTCGCTGTGAGCCGTTCTGCAACTCTATCGCTTCAGCCTTCCTTACTCTCTGTTGTCGATAACAATCGATTAAGGCTATTCTCTGGGTCTGCCAACCTGCCACTATCCCAAGAAGTGGCCCGTTACCTCGGAATCGATCTCGGTCCGATGGTGCGCAAGCGCTTCGCCGATGGCGAGCTATACGTGCAGATTCAGGAGTCGATCCGAGGCTGTGATGTCTATTTAATTCAGCCCGTGTGTCATCCGGTGAACGATCATCTCATGGAGCTACTGATCGTCATCGATGCCTGTCGCCGGGCCTCCGCGCGTCAAGTGACCGCCGTGTTGCCATATTATGGCTACGCTCGCGCTGACCGCAAAACCGCTGGACGAGAATCGATCACCGCTAAACTCGTTGCCAACTTAATGGTCGAAGCCGGAGCCAACCGAGTCCTCGCTATGGACTTACACTCCGCGCAAATACAGGGATATTTCGATATCCCCGTCGATCATGTCTATGGTTCTCCCGTTCTGATTAACTATCTGTTAAATAAGCAGCTCAACGACATTGTGGTCGTGTCACCCGATGTTGGGGGCGTTGCCCGAGCGAGAGCCTTTGCCAAAAAACTCAATGATGCCCCCCTGGCCATTATTGACAAGCGTCGCCAAGCTCATAATGTCGCTGAAGTCTTAAATGTCATCGGAGATGTGCGGGGTAAAACCGCTGTTCTCGTCGATGACATGATTGACACCGGTGGAACCATCAGCGAAGGAGCGCGACTTCTGCGCAAAGAGGGCGCTCGCCAGGTGTACGCCTGCGCCACCCACGCCGTCTTCTCTCCGCCGGCGGTGGAGAGACTTTCTAGTGGCGTCTTTGAAGAAGTGATTGTCACCAATACCATCCCCATTCCCCCAGAACGGATGTTTGACCAACTTAAGGTCTTATCCGTCGCGAATGTCCTAGGTGAGACCATCTGGCGCATTCACGAAGACAGTTCAGTCAGTAGTATGTTCCGCTAACTAGAACTGAAAACCAGCTTCGGGGTCGCCACCGCGACCCCGATTTCTTAGAATTAAGGAATAATAGGGAGGTGAATGCCAAGTCGCCCTCGCCATGTTGAGTTAATCGGGGAACGAATCTATGTTTGATAACCGCCGCCCGAACCACCGCCCTACGCCCTTTATTGCCACAAACCGCCCGGATGAGCATCTGCAAGAGCAAACTCAAGAGATTGTCTATAACTATCTACTTGAGATTGTTCGGGCCTGGTCTCCTGAAGATGTGTTACAAGAGTTTCGGGGCTTATTTATTGACTGCAACAACGTCAAAAACCTAGAAGCCTTTCAGTCTCTCAAACAATTGGTTGAAGCCAATGAAGAAACGGGGTTTCGTCATACGGTTAAACGGTCTTGTTACATCCTCTTTAATAATTGGGAAGCCAATCGACAGCATAAATTTATTCCCAAGCTAGTTCAACTGTTTCAAGACCCCTCCATTCGCGAGCGAACCCTGTCTCCCCATTTACAACGGGTGCGAGCTTGGCTACAAATTTTTACAGAGGGTGAAGACTATCAAGATTTAAAAGTCTTTACCGCGAAGTACGAAGAAGGAGAATTTACAGAAGTTGAGGCCGCCAAATGGAGCGATCGCTACACCGCCTATTTACTGGTTCCTCAATACTCTAACCCCAACAATCCCATGGAACAGCGGGAAGTAGCCCGCGCCGTCTCTCAGCGATTGAAAGACCGTTTCAAATTTGATTTAGCCATTTACATCACCCGCGCCCAAATGGTGCGTTACGATGACCAACAGCATCCGAATCCCACAATTTTTGGGGATGAAGTGCTACGGATTATCAAAACGATTCTTGCTCGTCGAGGAAGTCTCAGCTATGAAAATTTAGCTAACATCTTTTTACGACAAACTGAAAACCAACGCTACCGGGACTTTAAGCGCAGTCTCCAGAAATATCTGCTCTTTTCCTGGTCTGATAAAGACCTCGCGCAAGTCTTGCGTCAACGTCTTTCAGAACGGCTGGATTTACTCTATGTCGATAAACACAATGATCCCGTTGATGAATCCCTGCGGCTACGAACCTGTAACCGGGCGATTGATGCACTCATCAGTGAAACAGGAACAGAACCGTCCGCCATTTTTGTCTGGATGCTCTCCTGCGGAAATCCATTGGCGCTGGTAGCTATTTTGCTGAAACTGGTCTTGATTAGTCGCCATTCTCGCATCCATTTAGAAACCCGAATTGCTCAGCTAATTCGCTACTATGAACATTTGCCAGAAGACGAATGTCAGTGGGTCATTCACTTTTTTGAATTATTTAAAATTGCCTTTGCAATTCATGCTGAAAATGTAGAATATAGTTTAGTCGAAGTTGAAAATTTATCAGAGGGTGACTCAAAATCATCGAGTAAGTATCGAGTGTTTGCTCGCCTGAAATACCAAGAACTTGCCGTTGATGTTTCTGATGACATCGATGATTCCGATGAATTTACTCAGTTGCTGAGTTAACCTCGAAACCCTGATGATGGATTCGATGACTGATTCGATGACTGATCCAATGACTAATTTAAAGACTAACTCAATCCAGGGAATGATTGGCGATCGCGCCCGACTCTATATCAAACAACAGATTTCCGCCGGTACAACCCTCTGGTGGGGTGAAGATGACGACGGCGAATGTTGGAGTTTAGTCCCCCTGCGAGAAGCCGACTATCCCGGTTTGCACAACCTGAAAACCCTAAAGGTGACCGACGCTCATTTAGCCGATATTCCCATCGTGGCGATCGACGAGACGCTGCAACTGGTGATTATTAACCTCTGGGATCATGGCTACGAGGGGCTACAAGTCGATCCCGACGGCGAAGTCTGGCCCGCCTCCTTCCTGGGGGGAAATCCCCGTCAACCGGCCTCCTGGGAGGTTCCCTATCCGTTCATCTAGGCTTCCCCGCTCAAACCGTTAAATCGGGCAGTTAGACTAGAATTTTCACAGGTTGTGATGATGGTACGATTCAAAGCCTGGCAATGGGCCACCTTAGCCATGCCCCTCATCAGCGTTGTGGGGTTTATTCTCATCGCGGCGGGCTGGCAAATTCAACATTGGGGACTCAGTTGGATTTGGGCCATCTTCCTAGTCATCCTTCTCGGGTGGCGTTGGCTTCTGGCCAAATGGACAAAACCCCAACTCGCGCAAATCGAGGCGGCTGTGGCGGACGCCAATCAACAACTCGCCGATAGCCGCAATAAAGCAGAAGAACATGGCAACAATCCTGAAGCCGCCCAAGCCGTGCGAGAGGCTCTCAACCAGATTTTGCAAGAAACCCATCATGATCCGCCCTTTTGGGACGATTGGGAACAGTTCTGGCAACGAGGCCAGGCGGTGGTGGTGGCGGTGGCCCATGCCTATCATCCCGAAGTGAAATATCCTTTGTTAAATATCTATGTCCCTCAAGCCTATGGGCTAATTCGTGGCACAGTGGATGACCTCGATCGCTGGATGGAGAAACTCTCGCCAGTATTGGGACAGGTCACCGTGGGCCAAGCCTATCAAGCCTACGAGGTGTATCAGAAAATCGAACCCTCGGCCCGCAAATTGCGTCAAGCCTGGGGTTGGGCGCAATGGTTTTTCAATCCTGCGGTGGCGGCGGCCCGTCAAGTGACGCAAAAATCCAGTAGTCGCGCGACGGAGGAACTGCTGGGGAATTTGGGACAACTGTTGCGAGAAGCGGCGTTACGGAATTTAGCCCAACAGGCGATTTATCTGTATGGAGGTCAAGGGATGACTCAAGTTGGAGCCGATCGCTTACCCGATGTCAGTCAAGCCGAAGCCGAAAGTTCGCCGCGCTTTGGTCGCACGGAAACCGAGACCTTACAGACGATTCTCGATCGCGCCGAGTCCCCAGAAACCATCGAGAAAAAACCCGTTAGCCTACTCCTGGTGGGACGCACGGGGGCGGGTAAAAGCAGTGTGATTAATACCCTCTTTGAGAGCGATCGCGCGTTGGTGGATGTGTTACCCAGTACCGATAAACTCTGTCGCTATGTCTGGGAAGCTCCCACCGGGGATTCTTTGGTCTTGTGGGATACCCCAGGCTATGAACAGGCCAGTCGTCAGGATTACCGAGATCTCGTCCTCGATCAGGCTCGGGAAGCGGATTTAGTCCTGTTGGTGACGCCCGCCCTCGACCCGGCGTTACAGATGGATGAAGACTTTTTACGGGAGTTACAAAAGGAGGTCACAGACTTACCGGCGATCGCCATCGTCACCCAAGTCGATCGCCTGCGTCCCTTGCGAGAGTGGAGTCCTCCCTATGACTGGGAAGGGGGCGATCGACCCAAGGAACAATCAATCCGCCACGCCACCCAATACCGTCACGAAGAACTCGGACACCTCTGTCAAAAGGTGCTTCCCCTAGTCACTCGTGACGAACGCGCTCAGCGAGATCCGTGGAACCTCAGCCAGTTATCCAATCAGCTTGTGGAATCCTTAGACCCCGCCAAGCAACTGCGACTGACCCGATTTTTGCGCGATCGCAACACGCGCCTGCGCGGCGCCGCCCAAATCATTGAACGTTACAGCCGCCAAATGGCTACCACCCAAGGGCTGACCAATTTTCTCAAAAGTCCCATCCTGCAATTTATCTCCACCCTAACCACAGGCCAACCGACCTTAGCCTATCTCCTCGCCGAACAAATCCCCGTTGAGCAACTTCCCATTGTCATCGGCAAACTTCAAATCGCCTATGATTTGTTTTCCCTATTAACCAAAGATGACGATATCCGCAAATTTGATCTCCTATCCCTGTGGTCAGTCTTATTAGACAACCCCTCACCACCCGAACGCAATGCTTGGGCCTTTGGCCATGCGGTGACGGAGTATTGGGTCGAGAAACTCTCAACCGAACAACTCCAGAAACGGTTTAAGGCGTATTTTGAGGAGTATGAGCAGCGGGGGAACCGGGCCATCCACCCCTGATGGCCAACCCCACCATCGCTCAGTCTTGAGGGGAAATTGGGGAGAAATTGGGGAGAATGTTTCAGCGGCGATCGCCCTAAGATCCGCTACAATTGTTAAGAAATCTGTCAATTGTCTAACAGCGCACCGTCTGGACGCTTCTTTATGTCTCTCCCAATTCGCAACGTTGCAATTATCGCCCACGTTGACCATGGTAAAACCACCCTGGTTGACGCACTCCTCAAACAATCCGGCATCTTCCGCGAAGGAGAAGACGTTCCGGACTGTGTGATGGACTCCAACGACTTGGAACGAGAACGAGGAATCACCATCCTCTCCAAAAACACCGCCGTTCACTACCAAGACACCCTCATCAACATCGTGGACACCCCCGGACACGCCGACTTCGGTGGAGAAGTCGAACGAGTTCTGGGTATGGTAGACGGCTGCATCCTGATTGTGGATGCCAACGAAGGCCCCATGCCTCAAACCCGCTTCGTCCTCAAAAAAGCCCTCGAAAAAGGCCTCCGTCCCATCGTCGTCGTCAACAAAATCGATCGCGGCCAAGCGGACCCCCATGTGGCCGTCGACAAAGTTCTCGACCTCTTTATCGACCTCGGGGCCGACGACGACCAATGTGATTTCCCTTATCTCTTCGCCTCGGGCCTCGGTGGCTTCGCCAAAGAAGACCTCAACGACGAAGACAAAGACATGCAGCCTCTATTTGAGGCCATCCTGGGTCACGTTCCCCCGCCCATCGGTGACCCCAACAAACCCTTGCAACTGCAAGTGACCACCCTCGACTACTCCGACTACCTCGGTCGCATTGTCATCGGTCGGATTCACAACGGAACCATCAAATCTGGACAACAGGCCATCCTCATTCAAGATGGTGACCAGATTGTCAAAGGCAAAATCACCAAACTGATGGGCTTTGAAGGCTTGGCCCGCGTCGAACTCGAAGAAGCCACCGCCGGTATGATTGTGGCCGTGTCTGGCTTTGCTGACGCCAACATTGGCGAGACCATCGCCTGTCCCGACGAACCCCAGGCCCTGCCTCTGATTAAGGTGGACGAACCCACCCTCCAGATGACCTTTTTGGTTAACGATTCCCCCTTCGCCGGCCAAGAGGGGCAGTTTGTCACCTCTCGCCAATTGCGCGATCGCCTAATGCGAGAATTAGAAACCAACGTGGCCCTGCGCGTCGAACCCACCGACTCCCCCGACAAATTCGCCGTCTCCGGACGGGGTGAATTACACCTGGGGATTCTCATCGAAACCATGCGTCGCGAAGGCTACGAATTCCAAGTCTCCCAACCCCAAGTGATTTACCGGGAAGTCAACGGGCAACCCTACGAACCCTTTGAACTCCTGGTTCTCGACGTTCCCGAAGAAGCCGTCGGCGGCTGTATGGAACGCATCGGCGAACGCAAAGGGGAAATGCAAGATATGCGCATGACCGCCGGCCGGTCTCAGTTAGAGTTTGTCATCCCCGCCCGAGGGTTAATTGGCTTCCGGGGCGATTTCGTCCGCATCACTCGCGGCGACGGCATCATGAACCATAGTTTCCTGGAATATCGCCGTCTCTCGGGTGACGTGGAAACCCGCCGTAATGGTGTCTTGATTTCCTTTGAGGAAGGAGTCGCCACCTTCTACGCCCTCAAAAACGCCGAAGACCGGGGGGTCTTCTTTATTGAACCTGGAACCAAGGTCTATAAAGGCATGATTATTGGCGAAAACAACCGTCCCCAAGACTTAGAGTTGAACGTCTGCAAAACCAAGCAGTTGACCAACCACCGCGCCGCCAGTGGCGATGAGTTAGTTCAGCTTCAATCTCCTGTCGATATGAGTCTCGAACGGGCCTTGGAATACATCGGCGCTGATGAACTCGTGGAAGTCACACCTGAGTCGATTCGCCTGCGTAAGATGTCAGCGAAGAAATTAGCCCGCCGCTAACTTCTTAAGCCAGGGGTCTGTACCCAGTCCCTCAGTATGAGACAAACACGTAGATTGGGGTAAAGGGGATTGGGTAAGTTGACCCAATCCCCAAACGGCTCCAATCCTATACCAACTTTCAAACTAGGAGTCATACTACGCCAACCCCTTAGGTCTTGAGAGTGGCAAACAGCGTTATCTTAATTCTTAAGAAACCCTTAAGAAAAGCAGCTAGCTGCTTTTTTAAGGGTTTAATGGACGCGTACTGGTAAACGGTACAAAGCTCAATGGTACGAAGCAATGAGCTTTTTATACCTTTTTTTCAAGATTGCTGTACGTTTATTACTAGAGGCTGTCAACTCGGTTGTATGCATTGAAATACTAGTATTAGCGGTAAGATGTCTTCAATAAACTCAGTATCTGAATTAGTTGACTTCTTAGATAATCACAACAAAAACACCTACCGGGAGTCCGTCAGTAATCTGAAATTGAAACCTAAAGATGTCGAAGATTACTGTACTTGGGATCGAAACAACTATACTCGCAATTTAATTCATTACAGCCAAAAATATCATCTTTTAATTCTGTGTTGGCAGCAAGGACAGTATAGTCCCATTCACGATCACGGAGGAAGAGATTGTCATGCTTATGTTGTTGAGGGATTAATTCAAGAAAATATATATCAATTAAGTCAGCAAAAAGAATTGATAAATTGCAGTAAAGAAAGTATTTATAAACAGGGACAAAATTCTTATATAACAGATGACATAGGAATGCACTCTCTCAAATGTGTCAGCGATCGAGCAATAACTTTACACATTTATGCTAAACCTATTGAATCTTATCACGTATTTAACTCAGAGAAAAATAAGTTAGTTCGTCTGGAATATTTGGCAAATAAATCTAAATAAATACGACGGTAGAATGATGATGAAACAAAAAGAATCTAGCTCCCTGGTTCCCGAAGAAAAATATTTTTTCGATCCTTTTGTAATCAAAGTTGAAATGGACAGTGAGGGAAATGTCTGGAAACCCACACCTCATGGACTCGCCTTAGCGAATGGAATGGTCAAAGTGCCCCATGTTTTCTGTGGAAAATCTATGATTGAAATTGGTGCAGGGTCAGGAATTCATGCAATTCTAGCTCTTAAGTTGGGAGCCAGAAGTATGGATATTACTGAAATCAATCAAATTTCTTTAACCATTGCTCAAAAAAATGCTGACAATAACCAAGTGTTATACCGTCACCAATGGCTCAAAGATTGGATGAATTTCGATCCTCCTCAAAAATATGATTTCGTGCTGTGTAATCCACCATTTTGCAAGTCAGGAAAATCTGATCGCCGTTGGTTTATTAAAAGTCTTATTGAAGAAAGTAAGCGATTTTTAAACCCAGGAGGATACATTATTTTCTGTCAGAGTAGTATGGCTAACTTCTCAAAAACTGAACGAGAATTAACCGAAAACAACTATATTTATGAAGTGGTACACAGGACGCGAGGATTATTTCGGGACTATTACTTCACCGAACCTGGATTTATTGAAGAAAGTCGCCAAGTTGAAAATGGATTCGAGATAATTAACGGGGAATATGTTGAAACCTTACAAGTCTATCTAGCGACGTTTAAAGGGTAGAGTTCAGTGCTTGGATAGAAGTCTTGAATGAAAGTTGTAGAGAAGCTTATGAAAGCTTTGGCGGATCACTGATCAAACAAGAGTAGGCTAATGAAAAAGAACATCGATCAGTTTTGTGCAGATACATACAATGAATTTTTTTCGATTTTTGATGGCTACAACAAAAAACTGATATCAATATTAAATATTTTATTAGAATTCCCTCCTCAAGTTGTATTAGACCTAAGCTGTGGCACGGGTCTATCCACATTAGCTTTAGGTTCATGTTTTCCCAAGACGAAAGTGCTTGGGGTCGATATTGATGCTGGAATGATTGCTTCTGCTAAAAGTAGAAAAAAACATCCCAACCTTGAATTTCATTGTTCCGAGATTTCAGAGATAATCGCTAAAACTCCTGATAAAACAGTCGATCTCATTTTTGTTAAAAGTGCATATCATTATTTTGATAAGCAAATTACACTCGACCATTTAAAGCCTCTACTTAGAGAGAATGGGGCGATCGCGATCGTCGAAAGAACTGCCCGATCTGCCCGATCTTACGCACTGCCTGAGATTGCATCTAATTACTGGGAGAGTGTTTTTGAGGAGCCACGTCCTAGCCATCGTCTAGAGAATTCAAACTTATTTGACATGCCTCTAACGGTCAGTTGCTACGGTGAGCAAGTCTCAATTCCAGCCAAAGTATATGTTCATGCAGTCAAAAAAAATCAGCTTGTTGGTTTATGGATGTTAAAACCTGAAGTTATTTCAACTTGGATCGAGGATAATCTATCTCAGGGTATCGATGTTTTTCGGGTTTTTGAAGAGCACTGGCTCTACATTTATCGAAATATCTGAATTTCTCAGTACGGGGACCAAAAATCAGTTCGAGTGGCTGTAGTCTTCGCTGTGGCGTGAGTTCAGCTTAGATGGAGCTTCCTAGGGGTTTGCCATTTATACCGTTTTTGATGCGTTTACCCTGCCAAAATATCAACATCAAAGTAAGGGTCTTCAGGATATATGGTGTGATTTGTTGCTGTACCAAATTGTAGGGGTGAACAGCCGTTCACCTCTATGGCAGTGGGTTATCCTTCTCGCCTTCTTGTCCCCCATTTTTTATGGTATTCAGACCAACTTTTGCTCTCTGTTTTGACGACCCCGAGGTAGCGCGAGATAATCTGCATTTCGAGATGTTCCCTCTCCAATCATCGTTACTTGATAATTCCACGCATCCAGTAACTTCAAGGTTCTCTCTTGATTAGACGGACCATGGGTTGCCACAAAAAGAAGTGGGCAATTCTCACGAATTAACTTTTCTCCTCCTTTTAAGACCCAGTATTCCATCCCCTCTACATCTATTTTAATGACATCAGGTGCTGAAATTTCCTGTTGTTCCCACAGGTCATCTAACACCAAAACATCAACATCAAAGTAATCTGAATCAGACTGATTTTCAGGTAAAATATCCGGTTTTTTGGCAAGATGTCCCATGAATAAGTTTTGGCGCTTAAACTGTCGTCTGGCTCGTAGAAAACCTAGAGCAGATTCAAATAATTTAATATTTCTCACTTGATTTAGCCGGCAATGACGTCTGATAAATTCAGCATTTTCAGGGAGGGGTTCAAAGGAAAAAACTTCTCCTGATTCACCAGATAATCGTGATGCAATGAGGCTAAAATAACCGGCTTGTGCGCCAATATCGAATACCGTACTACCAGGAATGATGATTTTGGCAAATTCCCGAACATAGTCCTGTTCATAAAATCCTAGCCAGTAGGCGTGATTACCTGAACGTGGTAGCCACAGATAACCCTGGAGTGGTCCAGACAAAATCGGAACCACTCGGTCGTCTAAAAAACGGTGTAGCAGTCGAGAAAATTGACGTTTCATGAAACCAAAAACTGAGGTGGCTATTATGATATTAACTAACCCACTTAACTGACTCACTTAACTAACCCACTTAACTAACCCAACTGGAGTTTTCGACTGGGAACGAAAACCTAACTGTCAAAATAGATTGGCCAAGTTCTGATTGATGGAGGGTTTTACCGACCAACTTGCCCACTGCCGCCAAGAATGTTACATTTATTCATATATTCATAATATCGAATGATTCCTGGCTCCTACGAAACGCGCCGTTATGACAGATACGCTCACCAAACTGGCCTACCAAACCTTCCAACAGGGGAAAAGCTACTTCGGCGTTGCCCATAAAACCCTCAGTACCCAACTCGGACAACTCGTAGTCGGCAGCCGAGATAACGAGACCTTTCCAGTTTCCCCGGAACTGATCGATCGCATCTACAGCAGCCTCAACCAAGTCATCGAAACCGACTGGAACGATGCCGAAACAGGTATTTATCCGGTTGAGACGCTGTTTGATAATCCCTGGGCTGACTTTTTCCAATATTATCCCCTTGTCTGGTTTGATTTACCGAAAATTTGGGACCGAGTCCGCAACAAACAATATCAATCCTTCGATTCCCAAATCGATCTCAACGACTACCCCAAATACTATCTGCAAAACTTCCACCATCAAACCGATGGCTATCTGAGCGACCTCTCCGCCAACCTTTACGATGTCCAGGTCGATATTCTCTTTAACGGGGCGGCTGATGCGATGCGTCGCCGTATTTTAGCCCCTCTCAAACAGGGACTACGTCATTTTGCCGACGTTCCCCCCAGTCAAATTCGGGTCTTGGATGTCGCCACAGGAACCGGACGCACCTTACGTTTCCTGCGATCGATGTTGCCCAAAGCCGCCCTGTTTGGCACCGATTTATCCCCCGCCTATCTGCGTAAAGCCAATCAACTCCTCGGAGAACTCCCCGGCGAACTCCCGCAACTGTGCCAAGCCAACGCCGAAGATCTCCCCTACCGCGATGACCAATTCCACGGCGTCTCCTGTGTCTTCACCTTCCATGAACTCCCCGGTTCAGCGCGCCAGAACGTGATTGACCAATGTTTCCGAGTTCTCAAACCGGGGGGAACCTTCGTCATTTGCGATTCGATTCAGACTGATGACGACCCCAAACTCAATCCCCTACTCCATAACTTCCAGAAAACCTTTCACGAACCCTATCACCGCAGTTACGCTGAGGATGATATGACCGGACGGCTCGAAAGTGCTGGATTTGTCGAGATTGCCACGCAACTGCACTTTATGAGTAAATACTGGGTGGCCCACAAGCCAGCCTAGGGCAAATCGTGACGGGGAGGCGGGGATCACCCCCAAGTCCCTGGTCAATTGCTAAAAAGAAGCGATAGAGTGGATTTGGCAACTGAGATTGTGAGGTACTTCCCGTGACCACAGAACAAGAGACAATGCAAGGCAATATTGCCACGGATGACTGGAGCGGAGACAATGATGTGGTGAACTATCCCCAAGAAATTGAAACGGTTATTTCCAGCTTGGCCCAAGACCAAAAGGCGATGGTGGGTCATAGTGATGACGCCTATGCGTGGAAGTTCAAATATGGCAGTGTTGAGGTCTTTGTACAACTGACGGGAGACACAGAAGAGGATTTGTTGACGGTTTGGTCTCCGGTATTGAAGTTACCGGCGACGGATGAACCCGGTTTGATGCGTCACTTGTTGCAAATGAACTGGGGAAGCACCTTTGAGTCCCGGTTTGCCATTGTTGAGGATCAGGTGGTGGTCTTGTCGTCGCGAACGGTGGCGGACTTGAATCCCAGTGAAATTTCCCGAGCGATCACGATTGTGGCCACGATCGCCGACGATAATGACGAGGACTTACAGGAGAAATTCGGAGCCTCCTAGGTGACCTCCTTAGACCGTTGCTGGCGGCTCATTCCCCTCCTGGATGCTCCGGGAGGGTTTCACATGGCGGCGGATGCTTGGTTACTTGACCAACACCGTCAAGGGATGATGCCGCCAACGCTACGCTTTTATACCTGGTCAACGCCAACTCTCTCGCTGGGCTATCACCAACGGCGCTATCCCCATCACTGGCCCCAGGTGAGGTGGCAGGGACAGCCCCTCGCTTGGGTGCGGCGACCCACGGGAGGACGAGCGGTGTTGCATGATGGGGATTTGACCTATAGTGTGGTGACCTCCGGCTGGCCCGGTCGTCGCGAGGCGGTCTATCGTCAACTCTGTAGCTTTTTACAACTGGCATGGCAACGGTTGGGGGTTCCGTTGAGTTTTGGCGATCGCCCCCCCTCGGGCCACAATCCCAGCTGCTTTGCCACAGCCACAGCAGCCGACTTAGTCACTCCACAGGGATATAAGTTTATTGGTAGCGCCCAACTCTGGCGTCAGGGCGCTGTTCTGCAACATGGCTCGATGCAACTTGCCCCCAATCAGATATTACAGGCCCAGTTGTTTGGGTCTCAGGAGCCGCCACCCTCTTTTCTGGGAGGAGATCTCCCCAGAGACATCAACTACCTCGTCAGCCGCCTCACTCAAGCCGCTCAAGATGCGTTTGGAGTGACGTTTGAGGTGCAACCCTTCACCCCCGAAGAAATCGCCGCCATTAAAATCCAGGCGACAACTTGGAGAGTGGAACCCTACAGGCCATGACCTCGGGGCTAAGGATTAAGATAGAGACAACAAGGCACACCATAAGCGCGGACATCGTGACTCAGGAATTTCAGGTCTCTGTAACCCCCGTTGGCGTCGATGAATATTTACTACGCACCGAACGGGTTGAACCGGGTGTTCCTCTAGCGGAGGAACAGACGGTGTGGAATCTCGATCGCTGGATGCAGCAAGCCCAGCGATTGATGAATGATCCGGTGTCGGGCCTGTTAACGCAACAACAAACGGGCGCGTCACCCATGCCGTCGAGTTTGGTCGGCCTGGGACAAGAGTTATATGATGCCCTGTTTTGTGGGGATATGCGCGATAGCTGGATGATGGCCCAGGCCATCGCCCAAAACCATCAGCAACCTCTACGATTGCGCTTAGGGCTAAAGGGCAACCGCCTACCGAGTTTGCCCTGGGAAGTTCTACATGATGGGGATTATCCTCTAGCGACAGGAACCAATATCCTCTTTTCCCGTTATCAGCCGGCCACCAACGGCCTGGCCCCTCCCACCATTGCCACGCCTTTAGAACCTCATCAACCGTTGCGAGTGTTGATGGCCATCGCCGCCCCGAGCGATCGCGCGAATTTGGAGTTAACCCGCGAAGCTGAAGAACTCGAAGCGGAGTTACGGCGACTCTACACCCAGGGAACGGTTCCCCAAGTTCCCACTCAAGTCGAAATTCTGCGCCAACCCGATCGCGCCCGACTCACTCAAGCCCTCGAACATGGTCATTATCATGTGTTCCACTATGCTGGCCATAGCAATTCTGGGGTGACGGGAGGCAATGTTTACCTGGTCAACCAAAGTACGGGTTTAACGGAAACCCTCAGCGGCGATGATTTAGCGGGCCTATTAGCCAATAACGGGATTCAACTGGTGTTGTTGAACTCCTGTCGCGGCGCTCACAGTCCAGGAGGGGCGCAACAGGCGGGAGAACGACATTTAGCGGCGGCGTTAGTCAAACGCGGCATCCCGGCGGTGTTAGCGATGGCTGAGCGCATCCCCGATGAGGTGGCCTTGACGCTGACGCGGCTGTTTTATCGGAATTTGACCCGTGGCGCGGTTTCGATTGATCTCAGTGTCAGTCGCGCCCGTCAGGGGTTGATTTCGGCCTATAGTTCCCATCAACTCTATTGGTCGTTGCCGATTCTCTATTTACATCCGAAGTTTGACGGCTATCTCACCCAACGGACGGGGGAGGAAAAGCCGACCTCGGAGGAGCCGCCCTTGTGGTTGCGGCCCCCGGAAGCTTGGCCGAATCAGGAGACGGTCCCGGCCGCCTTGGGCGATCGCCTCGATGATGATACTCTCGGCGAGATGGAGTCCTGTGAAGGTACAGAGCTGGCGACGGTGTGCGATCGCGGTACGGAAACCCTAAACACCCTCGATCCGGGAACGGCTGAGGATGCGGCGGTGGTGCAAGACCTATTGGAACGCTTGGGCCAAGATCACGGGCAGCCATCTCAGGGGAGTCAACCTCCGTTAACCGAGTCATCTCAAACGATGCCTTCGGGGTCTAATTCGCTTCCGAAGTCTCCCCCCCGAACGCCTAACCCCTCCCCTACGGCTTGGTCTCAGGAGACGGGAGGCGATGAGACGAGGAAACATTCCCCCTATCCGCTACCTGTCTTGGCTGGGGTGGCGGCGGTGTTGGTGATCGGGTTAGGCGGTGTAATTTGGGGCCTGCGCGATCGCGTCCCCGATACCCCCGGACCCCAACCGACTCTTGTTAATGAGCCTCAAGATGGGCCTCAAGATGGCAACAACAGCCCCCAACGCCCGAGTGTTGAGGTGACGGCTGAGGCCATTGAACAACTCAGTCTCGGCAATATCGAGGAGGGTGTGCCGTTGGTGACGGAGTTGTTAACGAGTCGTCGCAATGTTCTCAATCAGGCTGAAACCGCGTTGGCGGCAATTCCGACAGAGGATCTCGATCGCCCGGAGGTCTTATTTCTCAAAGGCCGTCTCACGTGGCAGAAAATCCAAACCGGTGATCAAGACTATAGTCTTGATGACAGCCGCCGTTTCTGGCAAGCTGCGGCCCGTCGGCAACCGGATACTCCCCTCTATTCTCTATCCTTGGGGGTTGTCTATTACGCCGAGGACAACATTCAAGAGGCGATTGGTCAATTCCAGCAGGCGATCGCCCAACTCGATCGCCCCAACCCGCGTAGTGACGAAGATCTCGGCGGCATGACCGCTTCACAGTTGAGAACTCAGGCCTACGCTGGCTTAGCGTTAGCCTACGCTCGCCAGGGAGAGGAACTCACTGGCGAGCGTCGCCAGGAACGGCAGGACCAAGCCCAAGCCTTGCAGATGTTAGTCTTACAAGAAGATGCTGAGGCCTTCCAAGGGACGAACTTAGGCAAACATTGGCTTTGGACATCCGAGGCGATCGCCGCTTGGCAACGGCTAAGTCAACGCCGCTAGAATCTCCTCTATCTTGCTCGGAAAACCGTTTTTTATAGGGATTAAAACCCAGTTTTAGGCGAGATTTAAACCGTTCAGGAAAACTTCGGAGACGGGCCGTCTATTCTTGACGGATCGGTATAAAATAAACCACAAAAGACCGAATCAGAAAAGATAACTCCGATTCAGTCTCCGTATAACTACGTTTAATTGGGGGATTTAGTCCACCCGTTCAAGTTGCCAAAGTATTTGGTTGCCTTCCCGGCGAACCCTTGACACAACCCAGTTACGCCAAACCCAATGGTCACCCCGACTGGTGACAGCACTGGGGTTAATATCAATTAATGCCGCCAGTTCTGAACTACTGACTAAATAGGACTTTGCCGCAATTTCGTCCGCGATATGTAGACTTTCTACCAAATTGCGGAGTTCATTGACACGAGAGTCACCCGATAGAGTCTCGGAGAGTGCTTGATTTCCCAAATCTGTTGAAGATGTAATTGAGTCTGCCATTCCAAAAGTCATGAAAGGGATAGAAGTTATCGCTTTCAATTGTAACGTTTCCCGTCCAACTTCGTAACTTAACCACCAAAAAGAAACATAACGTCGCAAAAATACCCCCAAAATGAGAGAGAGATAAGGGTATTCTAAGCAGTGGGGAGCAGCGCCGCTGAGCGATCGCCGCCTCCGCTCCCCACTAATTCCGAGTAGCCAGTTCCAGCTTAGTCCTGACTCAAGGCGGCCAGAACCCGATCATGGATGATGCCATTACTAACAATCACCCCACGAGTATCTCGCAATTTGACATCACGGCTAAAGTCGAGGGGTTGACCATACCTATCACTGACGCGGCCCCCGGCTTCTTCGACGACAATTGCTCCAGCGGCATGATCCCAGATATTCTCACGATAGTCAGGACGATCTGCCGAGGGAAGCCGTAAATAGAGGGCCGCATCTCCCGCCGCAACGACCCCATATTTTGCCTGAGAGTCCATATGTAACGACGGAGTGGTAATTCCCACCGCGTCGAGCAGTTTTTGCTGTTCAGCGGGGTTTCCGTGAGCGGCTTCGACACTTTCGACGACCCGCAATTTACTGACATCCTCCGCACCGCAGACATGAATCGGTTGGTACTCTCCCGTCGAGATGGCCATCATCTGACTTCCCTGGCCACGAACCGCCACAAACAGGGTTCCCGACCCCTCAGCGGTGAGACTCAAGGCGGGACAGACCATTACGCCCACTTTCACCTCGCCGTCTTCAATCAACGCCAAGGCGATCGCATATTGATCTTGACGCAAAAAGCCTTTCGTCCCATCAATGGGGTCTAACGTCCAAAAACGAGGGGCCACCTGACCATTACCGCGATCGATCCAGTTGAGAATATCCGCTTCGCTGGCGTTGGCCTCAATTTCGCGCACATAGGAGACCACTTTAGCGCGATTGGTCTCATAGTCGGGCGATCGCAACGCCGTCGCATCCTCCTCCCCGACAATGGGATCAGTGGGGAACGCCTCCCCCAACGCTTTACAAACCAGAGCTTGCGCCCCATAATCAGCCACCGTCACCGGGCTTTTATCCGATTTTTCCATCGCCGAGGGAATATCCTGACGGACCCGCTGACAGAGTTTCGCCGCCGCTAAGGTAGCCTGAATCGCGATGTCTTTTTCCTGTTCGTAAGCCATAACACAATAACCCGCTTAAACTGTGAAGTTGAGGTTGGGAAGTCTCCCCGCCTCATTAACCATAAAGATGGGCGACCCATTCGCCATAGCCATTGTACGGGAGGGTGGGAACCGTCTCCCAAGAGAACGATGGCCCCCGACTGACCAACCGTTCTTGAGCCTGAGACCAACGAGGATGAGGTTGACTGGGATTAACATTCGCCACAAAACCATATTCATTGGGAATGAGACTATTCCAGTAGGTAGCCGGCTGTTGCTCAACAAACTCAATTTTGACAATGGATTTGGCCCCCTTAAACCCATACTTCCAAGGCACAACCATACGAATCGGAGCGCCATTTTGTTTAGGGAGCGTTTCGCCATAGGCCCCGGTGGCAAAAAAGGCCAAATCATTGGCCATCTCTTCAACGGTTAAGCCCTCGGTATAGGGCCAGGGTAAGGCGTTGGGCCGCCAACCGGGACCCGGAACCACCTCAGAATCATAGTAGGAACTGAAGCGAACAAACTTAGCACGGCTGAGAGGTTCAACATCCTCCAAGAGTAAGCGCATCGGGAAACCGGCCCAAGGGACCACCATGGACCAAGCCTCCACACAGCGGAAGCGATAAATGCGTTCTTCCGTGGGAAACTTGCGTTTTAAGTCATCAATATCGTAAGTTTTGGGAGATTTGACCAATCCGCCCACCTCAACGTTCCAGTTTTCCGTGGGTAGGGCCTGGGCCGCTTGCCAAATAGATTTGCTGCCCCCAAACTCGTAGAAGTTGTTGTACTCGGCGGTGAGTTGTCTAGGTGTGACTTGGCGATCGCTCAACTCGGCGGCCGTAAACTGAGGATTGGTGGCTAGATTCGGCAACGGCTCAGTTCCGGCCAGGGCGTCGAGATCCGAGTTAGACGAACGCCCGCAGCCAGTTAAGCCGAGGGTACTCAGCCCGACACCGGCGGCGAGACTCCGCTTGAGAAAACGACGACGATTCCAAAAGACCGTTTCAGAACTAACAGAGGCTTCAGAATGAGTCCAGGGTTTGGGAAGATGAATCAACACGTTGTAATAGGAAACAGAGAAGACTTAACGGGACAGGGCTGACTGCTCTACAATTATCGGGGAACACTTGGAGAACACCTCAATGATACCCTTTGACATGACGTTGGCCAGCGCCCTAGGAGAACAGGTCAGTGACCTTCTCGAACCCATCGCCGCCCAGTTTCGCAGTTTGAATATCCCGGCTCCCATTACCCACTGGGGACATCCGGTGATGATGGGGATTGTGGCCGTCGCCATGGGTGGGGCCACCGCCCTCACGGGCTGGAAAGGACGGTTAGCTGAAGATAAGGACGAGTCACAGAAAAATCGCTCGGCTCATAGCAAGATTGCCAAGTTTATGGCATTTTTCATGATGTTGGGCTACACCGGTGGGGTTCTCTCTCTGGTCATGCAGCAGCAACCCATTCTCGAAAGCCCTCACTTTTGGACCGGTTCGATGGTTGTGGCCCTATTGGTATTGCAGAGTCTTACCTCGTTTAAAGGATTTTGGGGAACGGCCAATTTACGGCTGGTTCATGCTTATATTGGCAGCAGCTTGATGGTGCTGTTGGTGGTTCACGCCATTTTAGGGATTCGTCTGGGCCTATCTATTTAGCCATCCCCGGCTTAGACATCCCCGGCAACAAGTCGACGTTACAGGAGTCGAGTGCATCGAACCGCAAGTTTGATTGTTTGTTTAGCCTATCTCCTCGGAATCTCTCTGGCGAGAGTTCCGGGGATTGCCTATTTCTGGCTGCTGGCGGCGGGCGTGTCAGCCCTGGCCATGCCCCGACTGTGGCGTAAAGGTCCCCGAGGTGGGGTTTGGTTCGGGGCGGGCCTGGTGGGCTTTTTGGGGACGGTGTATCTGCAAGCGGTGATTCCACGACCGGCGGCTAATGATGTGGCCCGCTATGCCAATCAGGAGGTGACGGTGGCGGGGGTGGTGGTAGACCAACCGACCTTGAATCGCAATCAGCGACTGCGGTTTCGTTTTGAGGCGCAGACGCTTCTCTCTCAGGAGTCTCAAGAGTCTGAGGAACTGGCCCAGGAGCCGGTGTCGGTCTCTGGGACGCTCTATGTGACGGTTGACCCGCAGCTAGGCCAGGCGTTACATCCTGGATTGGCGGTGCGGTTGAGCGGTTGGCTTTATGAACCGTCAGCGCCGCAAAATCCGACGGGATTCAACTTTCAGGACTATTTGGCGCGACAAGGCATTTTTGCGGGATTACGGGCGGAGACAGTCCATTTTCAGGGCGCTAAGGAGACATCTGGCTGGGGGTGGTGGCAGTTGCGCGATCGCATCGTTGCCAGTCATCGTCAGGGGTTGGGGGAGTTCCGAGGCTCTCTGGTGAGTGCGATGGTGTTGGGGCGACAGGCGGTGAGTTTGCCCCATGAGCTACGCGATCGCTTCATTGATGTTGGCCTTGCCCATGCGTTGGCGGCGTCGGGGTTTCATGTGTCGCTGATTTTGGGGACGGTGTTGGGGTTGGGGAAACGCTGGGGCGATCGCCGTACCGTCTTCGTCGCCACTGGGGTGCTTCTGTTCTATGTGGGGTTAGTGGGTTGGCAGCCGTCGGTGTTACGGGCGGCGTTGATGGGGTTTGCGGGCCTGTTGGGGTTAGCCTTGGAACGGCGAGTTAATCCTCTGGGAGCGTTGTTGTTGGCGGCGGTGATTTTGCTGTTACTGAATCCTCTCTGGATTGAGGATTTGGGCTTTCAGTTGAGTTTTTTGGCCACGTTGGGGTTAGTGGTGACGGTTCCGGGGTTGGTGAAGGCGATGGATTGGTGTCCGCCGGGATTGTCGCCATTATTGGCGGTTCCGGTGGCGGCGATGCTTTGGACGTTACCGTTGCAATTGGCGGTGTTTGGGCAAATGCCCACCTATAGCATTTTGGCGAATCTGGTGGCGACGCCGTTTTTGGTGGTGGTGACGTTAGGGGGGTTTGTGAGTGCGATCGCGGCTCTGATGTCGCCGGAGTTAGGGCAGCTATTCGCTTGGAGTTTAGACTATCCTGTTCGCGGGTTGTTGGCGATCGTGACCTGGATTTCCCAACGGCCTCAGGGGGCGATCGTGGTACAACCGTTGCAACTGTGGCAGGTTCTCGGGTTATATGCTCTGATTGGTGGGGGTTGGCTGGTGCAGCAACAACGATATTCTCGTCGCCATTGGTTCTATGGGGTGGGAGTTGTGATGGCGTTGCTAATTCTGTTGCTTCCCGGGAGTTTGGCGAAGGCGAATCTGTTGCGCGTGACGGTGTTTGCGACGACTGGGGAACCGGCGATCGCTCTGCAACAGGGTTGGAATACAACGCTGATCTATGGTGGGGATCCTCAGGTGACTCGCTATGGGGTGTTACCGTTTTTGCAACAGGAGGGGGTGAATCGCTTGGAGGCGGCCATCGCCACGTCTTCGGCGGGGGAAGGTTGGGATTTACTGTTGGCGGAGGCGACTCCGCGATCGCTCTATCGTCTCTCGGAAGTGGGGCTATTTGGCGACAATGGTGGAACCTTCCTCGCTCCGGGAACGGAACTGATGCAACAGTCGATACAGATTACAAGCCAGTCTAATCGCCCGCCTATTGTACGGTTACAGGTGGGCGATCGCACTTGGCTGGTGGTTGGTCATCTCTCGCCGGATCAGCAACGGGATCTCTTGCAACGCCATCGTTTCACGGCGGTGGATTATTTAGTCTTTTTCGGCCGCCGCTTTGAGGAGGCCTTTCTCACGGAGATCCACCCTACTGTGATTCTAATGCCGTCGGCGATCGCCGCCGAAGCGGCCGAGCCGGTCACCGATTTAGGCGCGAGGTTACTCTATCTCGACGAGGTGGGGGCGATTCAATGGACACCGGAAACGGGCCTACAAGGGGTATTGGAAACCACGCCGTCAAGACGAGATCTGTCCTAACCCGCTTGATAGGTGGGAAAATCGGTGTAGCCTTTAGCGTCAAAGGAATACCAGACTGACATATCATCACTGGGGGCGAGGGGCCAACCGTTGGCGAAGCGTTCGACTAAATCGGGGTTACTGATAAAGGGTCGTCCGAAGGCAATACAGTCGGCCGCTCCGTTGGCGATCGCCGTTTTAGCGGTCTCCTGATTATAGCCACAATTACCCATCAAAGGTCCGTCAAATACGGCACGAAACTCTGACAAAGTCATGGGATCACCAAGGTTATGGAAGCCAAATTCTAAGCCATCGACAACTTGCAAATAGGCAAGATTTTGAGAATTAAGCTGTTGAGCGACATAGAGAAAGGTTTCTCGGTAATCAGCAGACCCCATATCATTAAAGTTGCCGTTGGGAGAGATTTTGACACCAACGCGATCGCTCGGATAAACACTCGTGACAGCTTCTAAAATTTGTTCGAGAAAGCGATAGCGATTCTCTAAACTCCCGCCATAGTCATCCTGTCGCTGATTGGTTTTTGATTGTAAAAATTGGTCAATGAGATAGCCATTGGCACAGTGAACTTCCACGCCATCAAATCCCGCGTCTTGAGCATAGACAGCCGCTTGACGATAATCATTAACAATTGCCGGAATTTCTGCGGTGTCTAGGGCGCGAGGGGTTTCATAGTCTTTTTTGCCGTTGGGCGTATGAATGCTATCCCCGGAAATTGGGATGGCTGAGGGAGCCACGGGTAAGCCAATTTCGGGGTGAAAATCACTATGGGAGGCACGTCCACAATGCCATAGTTGTAGGAAAATCGGTGTTCCTTGGTCATGAACGGCATTGACAACCTGTTTCCAGCCCTCGGCTTGTTCTGAGTTATAAATGCCTGGGGATTGTTGCCAACCAATTCCTTGAATCGAAACAACAGTGGCTTCGCTGAGAATCAACCCGGCGGAGGCTCGTTGACGATAGTATTGTGCCATTAAGGCGTTGGGAATTCGCTCAACTCCGGCACGCGATCGCGTCAACGATGCCATAATAACTCGGTTTTTTAAGGGTAATCCGTTGAGGTTGAATTCAGAGAGGAGTTTGTTTGACATAGGGAAAAAGGGAATAGGGGACAGGGAATCGGGAACAACAACTTGGGGCTGTACCTTGGTCGTTGCTCGTTCTTTTCCGGCTTAACCTGACTTTGTAGATGATTGTTGATTAACGATTAGCTGTTCAAACTGACTGAGGGAAATAACTGTAATACGTGGATCTTGCTCAGCTTGACGTCGCATCGACTCTGTATTATAGCCCCAGTTCGCCAAATAAAGCTGCACGGCACTTAAATCGTCGTGTTCAGCTACAGAATCAAGAGTATTGAGCCGATCTTCAACAAAAATAATTTCTGAATATGGAGTTTCAGTTAACAGGCGACGCAAGATTTCTTGTTTTTCAAGTTTGACCTCTTTCCCAAATAACTGATTCCGCTGCAACTCAATGCCTTGTTCTGCCAGAAGTGCGCGCACAAACCGTCCTTCTTTAGTGGTAATAATGACCCAAGGGATGTCCGCCTGTTCCAAGTGATTTAACTGCTTAATGACCCCTGGATAAAAACGATGTAAACTCAGCCAGTTATCGATATTTTCACGAATCCAGTGATCTCGAACTCCATCGACGGCGTTGGCCAATTGAGTGCGATCGAGGTTTTCGGATTCTACCACTGTCTGACAGACCTGTCGCCAATCATTTAAGATCTCAGCTTCAGAGTAGCCCAATAGGCGCGATCGCAGCACGACCGGCATTTCCCAACCCGTTTCAACAACAGGACGTAACCGATAAAAACTCTCGGCCAGATCCTCGGGGGGCGTAGTCTGACTCGGAGACCAAACCTGACAGTAGGCCCGCCAAGCGGTTTGGAAATATTCAATCAGTCCATTACATAAAACACCGTCAAAATCGAGAGCAAAAAGAGTTGATTTCATCGCAGAGTCGAGTAGATTGAGCCAATGGGCAGGATTTTAGCACCCTCGCTCCCCTTACCGTAAATTGCTATAAAAACGAGAACGAGTCCTCCCGTCCAGGATTCCGAGAGAGGTCACGAGATTCTACGAGGCCGACATCTCAATCTGGGGAGACGCAATCGGTTCCTTAACCTAAACCAAAAAAAGAAGACAGTTGCGGGTTAATCAGAGACAATAGAAAATAGACCCGGACTCGCCAACCCGTCCCAGCGCGCATCATCATGATCTTCTGCCTCAATCCCAACTGCTCGCAGCCCCGAAATACAGACGATGCCAGTCACTGTGTGACCTGTGGTTCCCGCCTCAAACTGCGAGGACGGTATCGCCCTACCAAACCATTAGCCAGGGGAGGATTTGGCAGAACCTACATTGCCGTCGATGAAGACCGTCTCAATACCTTCTGTGTCATTAAACAACTACTGCCCCAAGACGACGGCAGCGAGGTCACAGAAGGCAGCTATGACAAGACCATCTCCTTGTTCTATCAAGAAGCAACCCAACTGTCAAAGCTCGGGGAACATCCTCATATTCCGACCTTGTTTGCCTTTTTTGAAGAAGAGGGACGGTTGTATCTGGTGCAAGAATACGTCGATGGACAAACCCTGTGGCATGAGATGGAGCGGACGGGAGCGTTTGAGGAAGCCAAAATTCGTGAGATTTTGGTGCAACTGTTACCCGTGTTACGGTATGTGCATCAAAATAACGTAGTCCATCGTGATATCACACCGGTGAATATTTTACGGCGCAATCGTGATGGCAAACTGATGTTGATTGACTTTGGTGTCTCGAAACAGTTAACCAAGACGGCGTTGGCAGAACCGGGGACGAAGGTTGGCACAATGGGCTATGCGCCCCTAGAACAGTTGCGTAGCGGTCAGGCCTATCCGGCGAGTGATATTTATAGTTTGGGGGTCACCTGTCTGCAACTGTTGACCAACACCCGTCCTGATGCTTTGTTTGATCCGATGAAAGGGTGGCGTTGGCGGGAGTATCTCAACGCCGATCAGATTTCAGTGAGTCCACGGTTGGGGGCGATTCTCGACAAGATGACTCAGGAACGACTGCGCGATCGCTATCAGTCCGTTGATGAGATTATTCGAGACTTTAAAACCCCCACCAGTAAACCTCAAACTGGCCGCCGTCGCCCAGCCAAACAGCGTAAAACCGCTGTGGCTCAAGGTCAACCCTATACTCCCCTATCCCGGCCCAACTCCCCTCCCCCAAATGCGTCACTACCGCCGACCCATCTCGATACTCCCCCCTCTCAGCAACCTCGTCGGTCGATGCCCCCTCCGCCTCCGAAACCGTCCTCGTTGACACCGGTTCCCTCGGGGCGGACGTTTCCTACCTCAAACAGTCGCTTTAAGGAAATTACGCCAATTTCCCACCGGCCACCCTTACCGAAAACTCGCGGCTGGCATTGTGCTTACACGTTACCGGCGTTGACGTCGTTGGTCAGTTGTGTGGCGATTCATGAACTTAGCTATAAGCCACAATCCCTGTCGCCAAATCTGCGGACATCAGCCCTACCCTGGATTGTGGGGGGAGGGTTAGATAATACGGTCTTTGTCTGGAATTTGCAGACGGGCCAGCTTCAGTATGCTCTCGATCGCCATCGTCGTCCGGTGAATGCCGTGGCTATTAGCCCCGATGGCCAGGTGTTAGCCAGTGGGGGCGATGATGCGACGGTTAAGTTATGGAATTTGCAATCCGGAGAACTCATTGAGAGTCTCGGGGGGCATTTGCGGGGGGTGACGTCGTTGGCGTTTTCAGCGGATGGGGCTTGTCTGATTAGTGGAAGTAAGGATCGCACCCTTCAAATTTGGACACCGGGCCAGAGTGAGACGACGGGGGTCTTGAAAACGCCCTCGGGCAGTATTAAGGCCATTGCCCTCTCGTCTGATAGCCGCTGGCTGGTGAGTGGTGGACTCGATAATAAGATTTATGTCTGGAGTTTGAGCGATCGCCGCTTAGTGCATACGCTGACGGGCCATTTAGGGTCGGTGTTATCGGTGGCCATCTCGCCGGATAGTCAGTTTTTGGCCAGTGGCAGTAAGGATCGCACGATTAAGGTCTGGAATCTCGTCTCAGGGACGGAAGTCTGTACTCTGGCGAATCATCTTTGGGATGTCAATGATGTGGCGTTTGGTCTCAATCAGGATATGTTGGTGTCAGCGAGCAGTGATAAGACTATCAAAATTTGGAGTATTCAGGGCCGCCGCGTTTGTGATACCCTCTCGGGACATATGGGAGCGGTGCATGGGATTGCGGTGGCTCGACGCAGCGGGGCGATCGTTTCGGGGAGTTGGGATAAAACCATCAAAATTTGGTGTTGGCACCAATAGGGGGCAACTCCCGCCAAATTCCGGAATTTGCTCCTATTCTGGAGAGAGTAGTACAGACTCTCAGAGAAACTTGCCGTGTCTTCAAGTCAACCGACCATTCTCGTCACAGGCGGAGCTGGATATATTGGCTCCCATGCGGTTCTGGCCCTCAAAGCTGCCGGCTATTCGGTGGTCATCCTGGATAATTTGGTCTATGGCCACCGGGATTTAGTTGAAGAGGTGTTAGGGGTGGAGTTTATTCTCGGGGATACCTGCGATCGCCCTCTCCTCGATGATCTCTTTGCTCGTCATGACATCGCGGCTGTGATGCACTTTGCTGCCTATATCTTTGTGGGAGAGTCCGTCACCGACCCAGCTAAGTATTATCACAACAATGTGGTGGGAACCTTAACGCTCTTAGAAGCGATGCAGGCGGCGGGGGTCCAACATTTCGTCTTCTCGTCTACCTGTGCCACCTACGGGATTCCTCAGTTTATGCCTCTGACGGAAGACCATCCCCAGGTTCCCATCAATCCCTATGGCTTCACGAAGTTGATGGTGGAACAGATTTTGGCGGATTTTGATACGGCCTATGGTCTGAAATCGGTCTGTTTCCGCTATTTCAATGCGGCGGGTGCCGATCCTCAGGGGCGATTAGGAGAAGATCATCATCCGGAAACCCACCTAATCCCCTTAGTGCTTCAGGCGGCGTTAGGGCAACGTCCGTCGATCGCCATCTTCGGGACGGACTACGATACCCCCGACGGAACCTGTGTTCGCGATTACATCCATGTTTGCGACTTGGCACAGGCCCATGTTTTGGGATTGCAATACTTAATGGATGGAGGAGATTCTCAGGCGTTTAACTTGGGAAATGGCAATGGCTTCTCGGTTAAAGATGTCATCGATGTGGCGACTGAGGTGACCGGCCGCAAGATTCCGGTTCAGATTGCCGATCGCCGGGCTGGAGACTCCCCCATTTTAGTCGGAAGTAGTCAGAAGGCTCGTGAGCGTTTGGGCTGGATTCCTGAGTATCCAGAGTTGCGCGATATTGTCAGTCACGCTTGGCAATGGCATCAGAAGCGTCATGGTTAGAACTTCTTAGTCGCTGTCGGTATCCAGCTCGATTTGGGGGACTGAAAACACGCGACCGCAGAGAAAGCCAGGATTGGAGCGGGGTCTCGGGGTTTCGGGTTGGCAACATAGGGCCAGTTTCCGCATCCCCGGCATCAAATCGGCAACTTTGTTGATTAGGCGATCGATGTCACGGCTGAGACATTCTATGTCATCATGGGTTGCGGCGACGATGAAGAAGGTTGGCTCTCCTAGGGGACTCGGGGCAAAGCCGAATTGACAGTCAGCTAGGTATTGGCCCGTTATGCCGTCAAACGCGTCGCAGAAGTAGCGTAGCAGCGTCCCATGTAGGGTTTGGGTTAGGGCGCGATCGTGAAAACTATAGGAACTGGGTTCAGAACGCATGGTTGGGGTCCTCGGTGGGGTGAATTCGGATCATCCTGGATGATAGGTTGATGCCGTCAGGTGTTTGATGGAGACCTTATGGGTCAGACATCTGGTGTATACATCTAGTGTGCCTAATAATAAGGATGGTTTCTATGATTAGGATCTATGACCCCACGCGATCGTTAACAGTTCCCGCAGCGATCGCTATCATGTTGGGGGGCGATCGCGATCAACATCGAGGGTGCGGCTAGGTCTGAGCCAGATCGGGGTTGATAGGATGGAACGGCATTGGACTGGCGATCGCCGATCAATCTTCGTCAACTCAAGGAAGGGATCGTTTAAGGAGTTACGCGAAATGATGCAAAAATCAGTTGTTTTTATTATTGGGATTGGTCGTTCTGGCTCGACGTTAATGGATTTAATGTTAGGGAGTCACCCACGTGCGTTCTCGTTGGGAGAAATTAGTAAGTTACCGGATTTTGTTAGACGCGGCAAGCGGCTCTGTATGTTGGAGGATAGCCGCTTTTGGGAGGAACAGTTTACGGAGACGGAACGACAGGATTTAGCCCGAGGCATGAGTGGACATCGGCTCCATCGCCATATTCCCCTCAAGCTCGAACGTTGGGTGCGGGGTTGGCTGGGCAATGATGCGATTCTCAATCCCTATAGTCGCCTGTTTGAGAAGATTGATGCTGATGTTTTGGTTGACTCAAGTAAGTATTTTTCTTGGCTCAATCAACGCTTAGCGGCACGGGAGTTTCAGCAGCAGTGGTTACGGCCGTTCTTGATTCATATGGTTCGGGATGGACGAGCGGTGGTCAATTCTTATTTACGGATTTATCCTGATAAGGGGATTGAGTGGTTAACCCAACATTGGTTAAATGAGTTGGAGAAGAAAAAACAGCTTTACGATCGCCATCCCAGCGATCGCAAAATGACGGTTCACTATGAGGCGTTGGCCTCCGATCCCGAGGCGACGCTCAAAGAGGTTTGTGATCTCATTGGTCTTGAGTTTACGCCGGATATGATTGAGTATTGGACACACCCTCATCATCATGTGGCCGGGAGTCGTGGCACCAATTCAATGATTGCCAAGTATCGAGGTCAAAAGGCTCGACAACCGCTCGAAACGGCTCATGGTGATTATTATGACAAGATTGATTTTGAGATTAAGTTGGATCTGCGTTGGCGGGGGGAACTCTCGCCGGAAAATTTAGCGGTGTTTGAGCGGATGGCCGGCGATCGCAATCGTCCGTTTGCCTGGCCCCGCGATGGAGAAACGGCTCCCCCGAGTGGATTAGGGGCGTAGACGCTTGGAAAACTGTTTGAGGCGATCGAGCCACTGACGAGGTAGGGAGGGGGCTGACGGGGCGATCGCCGGACGTTCTGGAATCTCTTCTCCGAGATAGCGGTAATGTTCCCAGATATCCCAATAGGGACAGCCGGGTGCAATCCGCACTCCGGCCCAATGGAGATATTGTAAGGGTTGTCCGGTTTTCGAGTCGATGAGGCGATCGCCCTCCCGATAGAAATGAGGACTTCTGGCCCAACTTCCGGCGGCTTTTTCGGGACAACGAACCAGGTTGAAGCGTCGCTGAATTCGTTTCAGAACCAGATAGTTGAAAATTGGCTGATCTGTTGTTTTTTTGGAAAAATCAAAGTAATCGGGATGCTTGGCACATTCAGCAAAGGTGTCATACAAGTCTTCTAGGGAAAATAAGCCCTTCTTGGAAGCCCACCAACCACTATTAAAAACATCTTGTAAATCCGCTTCTGTAAATACCCCATCTTCTAAAACTCTAGGGGTAAATACATTCGAGATCCCATTGGTATATTGATAGTCACAGCACAAAAAGTCGGCGTTGTCAAGATAACTGAGATTATTAAAAATTTTCTCAAAAACAACAATATCAACGTCAATATATAAAAATCTTTCAAACGGGCCAAACCAACAAGCTTGCTTCCGTTGTTTATTGGGGGTATTAAAGAAACCACGACCAAAAATTTCATGCAGCTTGAGACATAACTCATCAACAAACTGCAAATCCTCAAAGCGTTCAACACCAAACGGCTGAGCCGCCTCTAAAACGCGCTCATAGTTAGCATCAAACGGAATTAGAATAATGGGGGTATCTTGATCGTAATGGCGCAGACTCTTTAAGAAGGCGATCGTTTGCTCGATCACCTTATCATTGGCGACGATATAAATTCCATCGGTCATGGGGATTTCCTCATCGATAGGAGTATTCTGAGAAGAATCGAGAGTTGACAGTTAGTTGACAGTGAAACCTGAACTTAACAGCGATCCAACCGCCTTGGATCGCTGCGTCAAGCTAAAGCCGCGCTACCACAAATCCGAACGTAGATAAGCACCTTGCTGTTCGAGCCAATCGCGCCCGAGCTGGATGGTAATATCCGAATGGAGAACCCCCGTACTTTCAACGCGGACTTCCCCCAAACCCAGAGAACGATTGACTTCTAAGGCACTATCGCGATCGCCCCCCTGGGCAATAATCCGCGTTTCCCGTAGAGGTTGTTGCCAATCCTGAGCCAGATAAACATTACGATACCCAGCATCCCACAGTTTATCAATCAGAGCATCCACCGCCTCCGGCTCTTCGGTACTATCTTGAATGGCAATCCGTAAATAGCGCGGATCAGCACGCCAGGCCTGAGTCGGTTGAGACGATCGCCCAAAATGCTCCGCCACCATATGATCAATTTGAGCATAATTGGGAATCCAATAACTCAACTCCGTCGGCGTTTGTGGGTTACGAAAGTCTCCCGGAAGCAGTAGCATCTGGGCATTCTCGCGGCTGGTTTGACTTGCAAAATTGAGCAGGGCCACCAACTCCTCGACACTGAGATTGGTATCGACATAATCCTGAATCGTTGACAAAATGCGAGGCAGACGGACCAAGGTGCGAGGACTCAACGCCTGCTCAATCAAGGCTCGCATCAAGATTTGCTGCCGTTGAATGCGCCCAATATCGCCCATCCCATCATGGCGAAACGTCAAAAATTGCAACGCTTCATTCCCTGTCAACCGTTGTTCCCCGGCTTTGAGATCAATGTAAAGATGTTGGGTATTATCGGTATATTGCATGTCCTGGGGAACATTAACCCGCACTCCCCCCAACACATCAATGAGCTTTTCCACCCCTTGGATATTGACCCGGAGATAGCGATCAATACCAACGCCACCGAGGAGATCACTCACCGTCCGAGCGCTTAACGCGGGTCCTCCTTCCCGATTGGCTTCGTTAATTTTTTGGTCTCCATAGCCATCAATCCAGGTTAGGGTATCCCGAGGAATCGACAGGAGCGTTAAATTTTGATCTTGAGGTTCAAAGCGAGCCAGCATCATGCTGTCCGAGAGTCCGTCGAGGGAGTTGACGAGGGGATCATGTCCCGAGGGCCTCAAAGACCCGCCGACATCAGAACTGAGGACTTTGGTGCCGAGAATGAGGATGTTCACCGGACGGGTGAGTTCCGGAATCCGCATATTGGAGATGGCTAAATCTTCGTCGCTGAAGATGCCGCGATCTTCAGGACGAATCCGGGTTTGCATCAACGGCGTACTCGATAGGGAGACCGCCAGCAAGGCCCCGGCTGTGGCCGACAGCATGGCGACACCACTGAGTCCTAAGCCTAACCACAGCCAGCCGAACCCCGAACGGTTGAGTTTCCCCTGGGGGTTAGGGGATTGGGATGGAGATATTCGCTCTTGATGATTCTGTGCTGACACGGAATTCCTCACACACAAATAGATTGGACGAGTCGCGATGGTTTCGGGCTATAAACGGGGGTAGATGCTATGGGAGTGGGTTAGGGGAGGCGATCGCTCAAGTCGCCAATTCCTGGCAACCATAAGGATTTCCCCTGAGACAAGCGCACCATTAGCCCAAAACACATCAAAAAATAGGTGGTTGTCCAGAGACTGCCGCCAATGAGAACCGGGAGGGAGCCAAGTTCTGTGGTTTGAGCGGCAGTGCCAAACAAAATGTAACCTGAAAGCCACAGGAACGCCAGGGTTATCGCTAAGCGGCTAATGGCCAACTCTTGAGCCGATCCTTGCTGACGATAGAGTCGCCACCAGGCCGGGAAGAAGCCAAAGACGGGAACCAGGGTGAAGTAAAACGAGGCAGATTTCATAATCAGGAGACCCAAAGAACAGGAGGGATGCCGCTAGGCGTCGGGAACCGTCCACCAGGCGATCGCATAGTCTTGATTTGGCTCATTGACTTGACGGTTGTAGACCACGCGCAGTTTATAGCGTCCCTGACGGGGGACGGCGGCGAAGAGATGTTCGAGACTATCGACGTCGCTGGTTGACGCGGCAATGGCTTGGTTGATGTCGTCAGAGTCAACGGCCATGAGATAGAGGTTCAAGTCATTTAAGCCGCGATCGCGAAACCCCTCGTTTATATCGTAGCGACCATCACCATTGCGGTCTTCGAGATCAACCTGACGATCCCAGGTGAGCGTGGCGCTGACATAGCTATTGGCCATCAGAGGCGCGTCAAGGATGTAGTCTTGAACCGTGTTTTGGCCCGAACTTTGACCCGGATTGGCGCCTAGGCGAGCAAAGTCCCAACCGATGGCCGGAACTGGCTCCCTAGCCGGCCACTGTCCTGGACGAAACTGCTCATAGGCCCGGTACGCGTTGAGATGGCCGGTTCCCATATCCCGATGTACAGGAACCTGAGGATTGCGGTAGGCTTCGGAGGTGAGCCAGTTTCCGCCTTGCTTGTCGCCGATGGTGCGGGTCATTCCTTGAAGTCGTCCATCGCCGACATCCTGAATTTTATCAGCCGCGTTGAGGATGACGGCTTTCATGACTTGATGTTGTCGAGCGTCGAGGCTCCAATGGGGGGCATGGTCTTGTAGCTGGCGATCGCCATATTCTTGTAACAGAGCCACCGTTCCCACCACATGAGGCGAGGCAAAACTGGTTCCGGTACTGGGAAACACCTCTCCGTTTTGACTGAGCAGATTCACATCCCGGCCGGGGGCTAATAAACTTACCAACAGTCGCCCATCGATGTTCGTTTCGAGGCCCACATAGCGATCGAACACCCCCTCAAAGACATTACCTAAACTCGATACATCCACTTGGTCGTAAATGCCACTATGCGCCTGACTGGAGCCGACGTTAATGCCGTTGTAGTTGTCTGTGGGGATGGGAATACCCCCTTGTCCTTGGTTTCCGGCAATGACATAAAGGGTATTGTGGTGGCTGGCGGACCAGTCAATACAGAGCGTCAGTAAGGCATTACCGTCGAGAACTGCGTCAGAACGAGGATCGAGCCAGAGAGGTTCTCCAAAACTGAAGTTCACGGCTCGCACGTCATTGCTATTTTGCTCGGCGACGTGTTGGGTGGCTAGACAATGTTGGCCTTGACGATTCCCGCCGCGATCGGGGGAGGTGGCGCTGGAGTAGAGCCGGGCTTCGGGAGCCACACCCCGCCGTTGTTTATGATGGCTGACCATGACACTGGCCACCCCGTGAGCGTGAGCATCCACATGACTTCCAGAGACGGCGGGGCGATCGCGTAGGAAGACTCCAGCCGGTTCTGGGGCGCGCTCGTCGTCTGGGGGAACGCCTTTATCGATGCCAAATTGACCGGGACGACCGATTTCAACCTGTCCAATGGCAATTTTGCGCCCTAGCAGGTGATGGGGGGCTTCATGGAGCCGCTGGGCTTGAATGCCGCCCTCTCCGGTCGAGGATGTGGCTTGAAGGGGGGCGAACCAACCTAGGGCGATCGCTAGGGTCATTCCTAGAGTCATTCCTAGGGTGAATCGGGTCAAAATACGTCTGATACGAATACGATCAGCCAAGGCTCTGCTCCTAATACAAATCGGGAAATCGGCTTGCTCAATCTTAATTTTTTGGCGATCGCCAAAAATTGTCGGGGATTATGCCCACGTTTTTTGTTAAACTTTAATTAAATTCTGTATCAAACGCAACACACAAAATCGAGGAACTTGCCACATGGCAACATTAAACTCTGAAAAATCTACAGTTATTGCTCCTTCAATCTTATCAGCCGATTTTAGTCGTCTGGGTGAACAGGTCAAAGCCGTTGACGAAGCCGGTGCAGACTGGATTCACGTGGATGTGATGGACGGTCGCTTCGTTCCCAACATTACCATTGGTCCGTTAATCGTCGATGCCCTGCGTCCGGTGACGAAGAAGCCTCTGGATGTTCACCTGATGATCGTCGAACCCGAGAAGTATGTCGAAGACTTCGCCAAAGCGGGTGCTGACATTATCTCGGTTCATGCTGAGCATAACGCCTCGCCCCACCTGCACCGCACTCTCGGCCAAATTCGTGAACTCGGCAAGCAAGCCGGCGTGGTGTTGAATCCCGGTACACCGCTCGAACTCATCGAGTATGTTCTGGAATTGTGCGACTTGGTGTTGATTATGAGCGTCAACCCCGGTTTCGGCGGCCAAAGCTTCATTCCGGAAGTGGTCCCCAAAATCCGTAAACTGCGTCAAATGTGTAACGATCGCGGCCTCGATCCCTGGATTGAAGTCGATGGTGGCCTCAAACCGGCCAACGCTTGGCAAGTGCTAGATGCCGGCGCTAATGCCATTGTGGCGGGTTCGGCGGTGTTCAAGGCACCCGATTACGCTGAGGCGATCGAAGGCATCCGCAACAGCAAGGCTCCCTCTCCAGAAATGGCGACGGTTTAACGGCTAGCGCTTTCAATGTTCATCCAGATGGCCCCTCAGTTCGTGACGAGTCTGAGGGGTTTTCATCGCAAGTCAAGTTGGCACAGGCTAACCCAGGGGGAACGGGGGTTATCTCTCCCGTCATGGGCCATCCTTGTTCGGCGGCGATCGCCCTGAGATGTTCAATGCGCTTTTCGGTGAGGGGGTGGGTTTGGAAATACTCAGAAGCTCGGATCAGTCCTTCTGGAAATGCCTCCTTCCTCTGTGCTAAACGTCTGAAAAAGTCTAAACTGTTGTCTCCATGACCGTAATGGCGAACCACCGATTCTAAGCCATATTCATCGGCACGATATTCCTGAGCGCGGCTATAATTGAGACTGTTGAGGTTGAGGGCATAGCCAATCACATCTGGGCCACTCCCTTGATGACCGAGATTCAGAACCATGCTTCCGAGGAGTACAAAAATTCCCCGTCCTAAACTTTTTAAGCCATCTCGTGCCGATAAATGACCCAACTCATGGCTAAGAACAAAGGCCAACTCGTTTTCAGATTCAACTTGTTCTAAGAACGCCGTTGTCACAAACAATTGTCCCCCGGCTAAAGCCGCTGCATTGACGAGGTCCGTCTCTACGAGATTGAGCGTCAACGGGATGTCTGCTAAGTCTCCTGGATGACGTAATTCCTCTAGTAACTCCGAGAGATAGGCCGGTCGAGTATCGTCTTGAATTAGCTCGCCACCGAGTTGAGGTGCAACGGCGGGTGCTAACATTTCTCCGATACGAATATCTTGCTGGGGACTCAGTTGGGGGACAACCCAATCGACGGCTAAGCCTAAGATGAAATAAATGACGAGCGTGAGGCTAATAATGACGCCAAGTAAATAGGCAAAATCAATCAAAGGATTGACATTAGAAACATTGACCTCTTCGGTGATGGCTTTCGGTTTAAATCTCATCTTTAACGATGACGTGAAGTCCAATATACGCCCAGTCTAACGAATCGCTGTTCCATAGGCAATGATTTCGATCGCGCCGATCCCCCCTTGTCGTTTACCACCAATGGTACTGGTTTCATAACGGACGTTGAGAACCTCTGTTGCTCCCCAGGCGATCGCCTGTTCTTTAACTCGTAATAAGGCTTCCCGACGACCTCGATCTAAAAGGCTTTCATAGCTTAGCACTCGCCCTCCCCAAAGATTTCGCAAGGCCATAACAAAGGTTTTAAAATAGTCCGAGGCGATGACAACTTCCCCAACAAAGAGTTGAGAGTCTGAGGCTTGGGGAAGGGGTTGTTTCGCCCCAAAGGAGGAAATGGCCAATGATAAGGTTTCCTGTTCCCGCTTTTGAATGTCTTTGTAATGCTTCTTTTCCGCTAAAACCCCAAAAAAGTAGCCAACACTCAGCAAGATGACAAAGATAATGAGTTCTTCCATAATACCCTGGGGCTAACCTTAACGAACTAAAACCGCTGTACCATAGGCGAAAATTTCAGCGGCCCCTTGAGCTACTGAAGACGTGGAAAAGCGAATGTTGACAATCGCATTAGCATTCAGTTGTTTGGCTTGTAACACCATGCGATCCATCGCCTCTTGACGGGCTTCATTGAGGAGATCGGTATAGCCTTTTAACTCCCCACCCACCAAGTTTTTGAAACTCGCACCAATATCACGACCCACATTTTTAGCGCGAACAGTACTTCCCTGAACAATTCCATAATGTTCCAGGACTTCTTTTCCGGGGACTCCTTCCAATGTTGTCAAAATCATGGCTGTTTTAAAATAAATGGAAGTCAACAGGGTGAGATGTCAGACATCCCACCCAAGAGAGAATTTTAGCAGCGTTGAGATTAAATCTCAGCTAAAGACCGTTCAATGAGACGACGGGCTAGGGTTTGCACTCCCGTATGGCGATAGTAGTCGGTACTCATATCCAGGAAAGCGGCGAGATAATCGAGGCGATCTTCGCTGAAATCAATGAATCCCTGCAAGCCATGGCTGACCTTTTGCGGGGTTAGATCATTAGAACTCACGAAATCCCCCATCCACCCTTTGACGGAATCAAAGCTTTCGCCAATAAAACTCAGTTTACCATTACTGCTGTCGCCGGGAATTTGCCCCTCAATGTTTTTATACTGGGAGTTGTCCTCGAGTTCTTTGGGACTGAGATCGCTGAGGCGGCCGCTGACGGTTTGAATGAAATTGGGACCTAAGGGAATTAAGCCATCGAAACAGACTAATGCCGACATCCGCATCAGGGATTCACCGCCATAGTCGGAGAGCGATCGCACAAAATCCCCCAAACTATCCCCCGGAATACCATTGATTTTACAAAAGGCCACCACTTCCACTACTAATTTCAGGGATAAATCAATGGTTTGGGCTTTCTCGGCTTTGGGGGTGAGTTTGTTGAGAAATCCCAAGAGGGGAATTTTTTCGCCAATTTTGTTCCCCAGGGCAGCGGTTCCCAGGGCGCTGCCGGTGCGGTCGATGGTATCGTAGAGCCAGAGCGCGGTTTGGTAGCCTTGGGATTTGTCGTCATAGAGGGCGATGGCCCGGCGACTGACGAGATCCAAGATTGCGGGATCGCTTTCTTGGCTGATGGTTTTGATGGTGTTGTCCCATCCCACGAGATTGTCCCATTGGCCGGGGACAATTTTATCTAGGGCATTGAGGCTGAAGATGGTCAGGTTGCGAGTGGGGAGATCGTCAACTCGTTGTTGAATGGAGTTACTCATGATGTCACAGTGATGGGTTTATAGTCGGGATAGGCCTTGCAAGTCAAATTGCTTTAACCAGGCCTCGCGATCGCTCTCGGTGAAATCAGGACTACGAGAAATGACCTTGACTTGGAAGCGATCGCCGACCAAAATCGAAGTCTGGCTGGTTCCCAGGGTCGCCGCTGGATAGCCACTAATGCGATCGCTGCTATTGCGTAGTCGTTCAGCGGCGGCGGGAACATTGGCCGTGTCTGAGATGGCTAGCATGGCTACATCCTCACCATTGCGTTTGAGTTTCGCTTCAGCAAAGCCATCCTTCTCCTGAGTGTACACCCGCTCATACTCGCCTGTTGCAGCAGGAAAGAAGCGGTTAAAGGCGCTTCCCGGGATGGATTCAGAGGAGACCGCTCCCTGGCCATCAGCCGGTTGGACTTGTTCGGCGGGAGGCGGTGGTGGAACATCGGCTTGAGGGCCGCGACATCCCCCAACAAAAAGCAACATTGCCAGGGAAACGGCAACGCAGAGTTTACGGGTAGCTGCAAAGGACATGATGTTGACCTAGTTATATTGAGGTGGGATTGATATTGATATTGATGCCTAATCCTAACATCGGCCCATAAGAAACAGGAGCAATCGCCCAAATCCCCCCTCTTGCCTGTTCCCTTCTTTTGCCTGTTCCCTGTTCCCTGTTCCCTGTTCCCTTCTTTTGCCTATTGCCTGTTCCCTGTTCCCTGTTCCCTCTCCAAATGGATATTATTCTCTGTCACACCACTGCTGATTTCGATAGTTTAGGGGCAGCTGTTGGCTTAACCCGACTGCACCCTGGCGCTCGTATTGTCCTCACTGGGGGCGCTCATCCAGGAGTAGAAGAGTTTCTAAGACTGCACCGAGATGAGTATGCTATTGTCGAGCGGCGCTCAGTGAATCCGGATCAGTTGCGATCGCTGTTTGTGGTGGATACCCAATCACGCGATCGCCTGGGGAAAGCGGCGGAATGGTTGGATGCACCTGAGTTACAGGGCGTGTATCTCTATGATCATCATCCTGGAATGACGGGAGATATCCCCGCCAGTGAGCGCCAAATCGAAGCCATTGGCGCTACCACAACTCTCATCGTGGAAGCCTTACAGCGGCAAAACATTAACCTGACGGTGTATGAGGCCACAGTGATGGCCTTGGGGATTCATGTCGATAGTGGATCTCTGACCTTTGACCATAGTACGGCCCGGGATGCCTTGGCCTTAGCCTGGTTGATGAATCAGGGAGCGAGTTTACCCTTGATTGCCGAGTATATTGAACCGGGATTATCGGATTCCTTGCAAGACTTGTTAGCAACCGCCCTCGAAACCGTGAACAGCGAGGAGGTGTGGGGGCAACAAGTCGCGTCAGTGGTGTTGCGTACCCGTGATTATGTGCCGGGATTGTCGGGGTTAACCTCGCGCCTGCTGGAACTAACGGATAGCGATGCGATGATTTTGCTGCATGAGTATCAACGACAGGGGGATGAATCGCGGCTGACGGTGATTGCGCGATCGCAGATTCCCCAGACGGATCTCAATGTCATTTTGCAAAGTATCGGTGGGGGCGGCCATCGCAAAGCCGGTTCAGCACAATTGCGGAATGCTAACCCCGAAGAGGTACTGCGCCAGTTGCGCGATCGCCTCAACGCCCAAATTCCCCCACCGCCCACGGCCCGAGAGTTAATGTCTTCTCCGGTGCGGACGATTCGCCCACAAACGACCATTGGCGAGGCTCACCGGATTCTGTTGCGTTACGGCCATTCCGGCTTATCGGTGGTGAACCAAGCCGACGAATTAGTCGGGGTCATCTCCCGCCGGGATTTGGACATCGCCCTGCACCACGGCTTCCACCATGCCCCCGTCAAGGGCTATATGACCCGAAATGTCAAAACGATTCGTCCAGACACCTTGCTGCCCGAAATTGAGGGGTTGATGGTGACATTTGATATTGGTCGCTTGCCGGTCTTAGACGAGGGGGCGTTGGTGGGGATTGTTACCCGCACCGATGTCTTGCGAGAACTCCATGAGGAGAGTCGTCAACTTTGTCCTATCCATCCTGAACGGGAGTCTCAGGGGCGACGGTTGACGCGGGAGGCCGATGTTTGGCAGGGTCTGCGATCGCACCTCAACCCCAAACTGTGGCAATTGCTCGAAACAGCGGCCCAGGCGGCTCAGGAACGGGGTTGGCAGCTCTATCTGGTGGGGGGAGCGGTGCGAGATCTGTTGCGGGGGATGCAGTCGCCGCAACAGATGGAGGTGGCGTTAACGGATATTGATTTGGTGGTAGATGGCTTTCATCAGTCGGCAACGGTTGGCGCGGGGGTGGAGTTGGCGAATGTGTTACAGGAGCAGTTTTCGGGGGCGCGATTGGATGTGCATGGGGCGTTCCAGACGGCGGCGTTGTTATGGCACAATGACCCTGTTTTTGATTCCCTTTGGTTGGATATTGCCACGGCGCGGACGGAGTTTTACCCCTATCCGGCGGCAAATCCGGAGGTGGAGGCCAGTTCGATTCGTCAGGATTTGTACCGCCGGGATTTTACAATCAATGCCTTGGCGATTCGTTTGACAACCCCTCGTCAGGGGAAGTTATTGGACTTTTTTGGCGGTGTGTTGGATTTGCAGCGGGGTTGGGTGCGGGTGTTGCACGCCAATAGTTTTATTGAGGATCCGACGCGGATTTTTCGGGCGGTGCGGTTTGCGGTGCGGTTTGGTTTTGAGATTGAACCGGAGACGGAACGGTTTATTCGTCATGCGATCGCCAGTGGGGTGTATGAGCGATCGCGCTCCCTCAATCCTCGTACTCCGGCGTTACAGGCGCGGTTAAAAAGTGAGTTGAAATATCTCTTGCAAGCGTCGTATTGGCCACGAGCGTTGCGGGAGTTGGATCGGTTGGGGGCGTTGCAATGTTTGCATCCGCAATTACGATTGACACGGGAACTGTGGCGGCGTTTACAGTTAGCAGATCGGGGGTTACGACGGTTTCAGAAATGGCATCGTCTGAGTCATTGGCGGATGTTATTGGAGGTGTTATTGTCCCAGGTGGAGACAGGAACTGGGGAGTTTTCCCGCGCGGCGGTGGCGCAACAGTTGCAGTTACCCGATGAGACGGTGCAACGGTTGGCGACGCTGGGGGAACGGCGGGAGCGTCTGCAACGGGAGTTGAGTAGGGCGCAGCGGCCGAGTGAGGTGGCGCAAGTGTTGTCGGGGGAGGAGTTAGCGGGATTGTTGTTGGTGGCCTTGGGGATGGGGCGATCGCGGCGTGGTAAAGTCTGGCAATATCTGACGGAGTGGGCTCAGGTGAAGCCGTTGTTAAATGGGGAGGATTTGAAGCAGTTGGGGTATAGGCCGGGACCTCAGTTTAAGGAGATGTTGGCCGATATTCAGGCGGGAACGTTGGATGGGGAGTTTGGCGGTTCTCGGGAGGCGGCGATCGCGTTTGTGTGCGATCGGTATCCCTTGTAAAACCCTGAGGATGGCGAATTAAATTGAAGAACGTTCAGGCTTGTGAATCTAGTGAAACACGGGCATCCTTAACCGTGGCCTTGAGTTTTTCGGGTGAGTGCAGCTTAGGCCGATCTCGATCTAATCCCACGGAGCCTTAGTTTTCAGTAATGTACGCAGCTTGTCATTTTGGGTCGGTGGCGCATCCAGCAACGCCACAAACTGCTTAAATTTAAGCTCATCTAACCCGAAGAACGTCTGTTCCAGAAGAACATCTTGGGCCTTCTGATACGACGACTCCAGCATAAATTTCGAGCGGCTCTTGCCCTGCACTTTAGCGGCATGATCAATAATATCTTGTTGGCTTTGCTTGGCTGGGATGTTGATAGTAACATCGCGGGTCTGGCTACCCGACTGTTCACCGGTTGAGCTGTGCATAGCGCTGACCTCTTTATCTAATAGGAGACCCCCCACCAATATAAGAGCTTTGTATGAGCAATATCAACACATGCATGTTGTTTTGATACAACGGCTCACGAAGGGTCACGAGCACAACAGCTGTGCCCCCGGCAATTTCACCCTGAGTCCAATTTGTTTGACTAAGGACTCGACCCGACCCGAACCAATGGAAATTCGTTCCGGACAAATCTGGATTCAGCGTAATCAAACTGACTATTCCTTTTTCTCAGTCTCTGGAATGGAGTAAAAGCGAGGTGTTATCCTCTACCCGATGCGCGGCTAGGGATAAACAGCGAGTGCAGACTGATCTCTCCCTGATTCCAGAACTCCTCAACTGTCCGGGGGAAGCACTGCAAATCATCAACGGTCATCTGGAGTTGGTGGATGAGGGGTTTTGCCGATCACTAAGCTTATCAACTCATTCTCACCGCTCATAAGATTCACGGCGATGGGCGATCGCGATGACAAACACTTGGACTAATTTATCATCTATCGTATAGATGACCCTGTAGTCACCTATACGATAGCGGTAATAGCCTGCATAGTCTCCTTTCAGAACTTTGATATTCGGGTGCGATCGCGGAGTTTGCTCTAACTGTTGTCAACATCGAGAAATTTTCTTGGCTAAGGCTTTTTCGGCATTAATGTAAACGTTTTGGGCATCAGGATGGAGTAGAACTTCATACATCAGACATCAGAGCGGAGGTTTCTCCAACTTGTGTACTGGTTCTTCGGGGTTGCGTGATTTTGCTTAACTCGCTCTAGCAATCCCGGAATTTCTAAGAGTTCTTGGGTTGCACTCTCGCTTTCAGCATTAGCCAAATAAGCGGCAAAATCAGCCAGAACCCGTAATCGCTCAGGGGATAGTTGCTTGAGTAAATCATTCAGTTGACTCTGTAAATCTGTTACAGACATTGGAGCCGCTGATTCTCTATCCTGGATTGGGGAATTATCCATAGTACCCATTGCCGACGTCTCGCTTTTTAAGGTTCAGTCTCTATTCTAGGATAACTCAATCCAGGGGAATATGCCTGTTATGGCTACCGTACAAGATGCGTGAGGTGGATGACTGGGTGCGTGGCTATGGATGAACAACCAGTGCAGGCTTATCTCGCCCTGATTCGAGAACTCGTCGGCTGTCCGGGTTGAGGAGTCACTGGGCTTGTCGAAGTGAGGATCTGTTGTTTAAAGTATTCTAAACAATTGTAACACTTGTTGAGGCATGACTTGTTATTTTTTTAACCAGACTCTAAAATCAGAGTTATTAGAAAAACGACCCAGAACGCTCCAGAACGTTAGAGTCTCTTCCCAGGCACATATAGAGGTTTCTAATGTTGAGAAATTCTCGTCAGCTCTTCCTGATTACGGAGTTTTTGTGTAAACCTATACAGCTTCTTGTCTCTTTCGAAGACTGAGGGCTGGACTTCGGCTTCAAACCTCGGATTAGACAGGGATAGGAGTAACGCATTACCCAAGACCTGGAAGAGAACTCTCATCGAAAACCCATTTGATTAAGAACCATGGCGTTTAAGTTTAAGCCTGGCGTTCAGACCGGTCCTGTGGTCAATTTCTTCAAAAGCAACAGCCTCGGGTTTATCGCTTTATTTTCCCTCAGCTTATCTCTTACCCTGAGCGGATGTGCCGACACATCCATCGCCCCTAATATTGCTGAGAGTAACCCCTTATTTCTGCATCGCTGGTTAGCGTTAGGTGGGGTCATTGTTCTGGGACTTGTCAATGCTGGATTGGCGACATCAGGAAATGCTGAATTGGCTGGAGAATGGTTTGCAGAGCAAACTATCACAGCACTTTTTTCTGGAGTGCTTATGATGACTAAGCTAGGGGAATTATGGTTTATGTTCCTCCAGTGGTTGTTTGGATTGTGGAATCCTATTTTAGCCATTCTAGGATTTTTAAATGGCTTTGTTTGCAATTTGGGTGCAGCGGTCATTTGGATTATCTTGCTTGGCTTTATTTTTCCCACACCAGATCTCTTTTATTGGGGGGTACTCCCAACTCTAGGGGGGATGGGAGTACGAACTCTCTCTTTGCTAGGTGGAAATTCCGATTCGTAAGGAGAAAGGAGTGTGTAGGCAGGTTTGGGGACAATCAGGTACTTTGTATCGCTGATGTAGAGAGCCTGTCTACTCGACATAACACTTTGACTTTTCTGACCTGTTCCAATTTGTTGATATTATCCGAGTTGTTTCATGAGTCAAGCCAATTTCCAAGACGAGATTAACGTCCTAGAGAATCAATTGAGTCAAATTCGGCAACAGGGGGATGGCAATCTCCCCGAATCTCAAACTGGAGATCGTCGTGCTGCCGAATGCGAAATTTTAGGAAAGTTAGGCATGGCTTATTATCAGGCACAACAATGGTCTGAAGCCGTTGCCACTTTCACCGAGTATCTTAATGCTGCCAGGGATTTGGGAAACCAATGGCAAGAAGCCGTTGCTCAATACTATTTGGGTTTTAGCCAAAAAGCGATGGACCAACCTTGCCAAGCTGTTGAGGCATTCTCCCTAGCTTATGACTTGTTTCGACAACAAGGACAAAATGAGTTTTCTTCTCAAGTTTGGCAGCAATTATCACAGCAGGGACAGGCTTATTTTGAGCAAAAGCAGTTTGATGAAGCGTTGGCACTTTACAAGCAGCAGTTGAGGTTATTGTTAAAATTTGACGATCTAAAAGCAGCTAATTGGGTTGCCATCAATATTAGCAAGATTTATTACAATCAAGAGGAATTTGATTCTGCGATTTCTGGTTGTTTAGAGGTATTAGATGCCGCTCAAACATTCAAGGATCGCTCAATGGAAAGTTTGTCCCTAGCTTGGTTAGGCTGTAGTTATCGAGAATTGGGGCAGTTAGAGCAGTGTTTAGACTATTTTGAGCGCCGTTTAGCGATTAGTCAAGAGTTAGGCGATCGCGCAGCTCAAAAAGAAACGTTAGGTTGGTTGATTGATATTTCTAAACGTTGTGAGAAGTTTGAGCGCACTGTTGAATATTATCAAGTTCAGCTAGAATTGTTCCGGGAACTCAAAGAGCCGGTTTCTGAATATAGTTGTCTTTATGACTTAGCAATGTGTCAGTTTGATATCCAGCAATATCAGGAGGCGTTGTCTGGGTTTGAAACGGCTTTACAGATAGGGGAATCCTTGGATGAGGAGAGTGGGAAAACTTATAAAATTGCCAATTCTCAGTATATGTTGGGGCAATGCTTTCGAAATTTGGGAGAGCAGGAGGCGGCTATTTCTTGGTATGAGAAAGCCGTTGAGTTGTATGTGGAACTTAAGGATACGAAATGGGCTTTATCGGGATTAGAATACTTGGTGAATTTATATCGAGAAAGCAACAAGTATGATAAAGAGATTAATTGTCAGCAGCGACGGTTAGAGATTTTTCGGGAATTGGGCGATCGCGTTGCTGAATATAGTTGTCTATATGAGTTAGCACGATTTCAGTTGAATATCCAGCAATATCAGGAGGCATTATCTGGGTTTGAGACGGCTTT
>LSZA01000019.1 GCA_001637315.1 Phormidium willei BDU 130791
CCGGCTTATCAAGAACCGGTGTATCAAGAAAAACCGGCGTATCAACCGCCAGCTTATCAAGAACCGGCTTATCAGGAGCCGGCTTACACCGCTCCAGCTGCACCGATGCAAAAGAAATAAGAGAAATCACTGAGATATCTGAGTTTAGAAGTTCTATCAACTGTTATTGATTTAGCGTTTTTAACTGTCATGCGATCGCCGTTAATGTTTGGGTCTCTTCTTGCTGTTACGCTGTTGCTATCTTCTACCCCAGTTGAGGGGTCTGAGGAATCTCAAACTCCAAGTCCTGAGTCGGCCAGTGAACTGGGTTGTCAGGGGGAAATGGAGAATGGTCAACTCAATGGTTTTGGTGAATGTCGGTACGAGAATGGCGATCGCTATGAGGGAGAGTTTCAGAATGGACAACCCCATGGCAACGGTGTCTATGAGTTTGCCAATGGCGATCGCTATGAAGGAGAATTTCAGGATGGGGTGTTCCATGGCGTGGGCCAATGGGACTTTAGCGATGGTAGTCGCTATGAGGGGGAAGTCGTCGATAACCAATTTCATGGCCAGGGAACCTATGCGTCTCCGGCGGGAGATCTCTACGATGGCACGTTTGTGGAGGGGGTTCCCAGTGGCGAGGGAGTGTATACCAGTGCCAATGGAAACCGCTGTGAGGGGGAGGTGGTGGCAGGTCAACTCAATGGTCAGGTGACCTGTGATTATGCCAATGGCAATCGCTATGAGGGAGAGATGGTTAATGGCCAACGACAGGGTAGCGGCGTCTATGAGTTGGCTAATGGCGATCGCTATGAGGGGCAGTTTCGCGAGGGACGACCCCAGGGTGAAGGTATTTGGATCTATGATGATGGCGATCGCTATGAGGGGGAGGTGGCTGGGGGACAACCCCATGGGACAGGGATTTATGAGTTTGCCAATGGCGATCGCTATGAGGGGCAGTTTCAAGATGGGGTGATGATGGGGCAGGGTCGTTTGCTCTTTTCGAATGGCGATCGCTGTGAGGGTCCCTTAGAAGATGGGGAGTTTCATGGTCAGGTGGTCTGTGAGTATGAGAATGGCGATCGCTATGAAGGGGAATTTCAAGATGGCGTTAAACATGGTGAAGGAGTCTATACTTTTGCCGACGATACCCAAGTTGAAGGTCGTTGGGTTGACGGGGAATTTCAAAATGATGATCCTTAGGAAGGTTTAGTATAAATGGGAACAACTTTCCTGGATGACAGTCCCAGGACCTGATCACTGAAAGTTTGTCTTGACTGAAATCCCAAAAATATTAAGACATCCTGATTTGAAGTTTCTGCTAAACTCTTTAGGTGGCGTGTGTTTTAGCTCAAAAAAATCGAATTAAGCTATCTTTTCGTACTCAAATCTTGTACTGACAATGAACTCAAACATTCTTACATCGAGTGGTATTGTTGCCATTCCTCTGCTGCTTTTTTCAATTTTGTCTTTGGCGTTAATTGCAGAGCGCTGTTATTTTTGGTTTCGGATTTTGCGCCGACAAGATACAGTCCTGAAACGAGTGTTTCAGTTACTCGAATCAGACTGGTATTCTGCCATTCAAATCCTAAAGAGAAACTTGCAATTTCCCATGTGTCGCATTTTTTTAGAAGCCTTAGAGTTAGAATCTGCGACCATTGAGGAGTTTCAAATTGCCTTGGAGACGGCTGCTCGCGCCGAGGTTCCGGTTTTACGGCGGTTCAATACTGTATTTGACACTATTGTCGCCGTGTCTCCCTTGTTGGGGTTATTGGGAACCGTATTAGGGCTAATGACCTCCTTTGCTTCCTTGAGACTTGGGGATGTCAGCCAGAGTGATACCATCGGCGTAACGGGTGGGATTAGTGAAGCACTTGGATCGACAGTTCTGGGCTTGGTTGTGGCAATTTTTACGTTATTATTTTCTAACGCATTCCGTAGTTTTTACCGTCGTCAAACGGCATTAATTGAAGAGTATAGTGGACGGTTGGAGCTAATGTTTAGAAAAATGGAACGTCCGGCAGCACCAACGGTTAAACAGGAAGTCTAAAGCGTCCAAGCCAAAATCTAATGTCAAACCTTTCATCAACTCAAACACCGTACTATGAAGCTTCTCAACGATGATGTCGATATTCCCGCACAAATTAACATTGTGTCAGCCATTGATGTGATTTTTGCAATTTTGGCATTCTTTATTATTTCGAGTTTGTTTTTATCTCGAAATGAGGGACTACCAGTTAACTTGCCCCAAGCGCAAAGTTCCGAGATACAACAAGAAACCCGGATTACAGTTTCGATGACCGCCGACGGAGAAATTCAAGTGAATGAAGCGGTGGTGAGCCTAGAGGCGTTGCAAGAGGAAGTGGCACAGGTGATGCAAGCCTCTGATAGTACCCTAGTGGTTCTGAATGCCGATGAGTCGATCGCCCATGGCCGGGCGATCGCCGTCATGGATCGACTGCGTCAGATCCCTGATTTGCGGATGGCGATCGCCACCACCTCACAATCTGCATCGGACGAGGTCTCCGAAGAGGCCTCCGAAGAGGCAGAGGAGTAGCTTTTCATCCTCCCCTGACCACGATCTGTTCTGTAATCAAATGCCCAGATTGGGGCGTTGCTATGAGTTCCCACGTCACTGAGCCTGATAATCATCCAAGATCCCAATCTCGTGTTGTCCGACTGGTTGGGCTACTCCTGAGTAGTCTAGTCCTAGTGATTTGCCTGATCCTCAGCATTCTCCTGGGGGCTGCGGAGATTCATCCTGAGACAATTTGGCAGGCGATCGCCCATTTCGACGGGTCCAGCGAGCATCTGATTATCCGCACTGTACGCCTACCCCGCGCCCTATTAGCGCTCCTGGTGGGGGCAGCTTTGGCCGTGGCCGGGGCGATTACCCAGGGATTAACCCGTAACCCCCTGGCTGCACCCGATATTTTAGGGATCAACATGGGGGCGGGTCTGACGATGGTGTTAGCCATTTCCCTGGGAAGCCGTCGCAGCGAGGCCCTGGGTTTCGCCTTTTTGGGGGCGGCGATCGCCACAGGAGTCGTCTTGGCCCTAGCCTCGATGGGATCTCGTGGTATCACCCCACTGAAGTTGGTCATTGCTGGAGCGGCCCTATCCTACCTGCTCGGGGCCTTAACCACCGCTATCTTACTTCTGAGTCAGCGTACCCTAGATGAAATCCGCTTTTGGTTAGCCGGATCTCTCGCGGGCCAAGATCTGACAATCCTCCTTTCCCTACTTCCCTACCTGAGTCTGGGGTTTCTCGCCGCCCTCGTGTTGGGGCGACAATTAACGCTACTTTCTTTGGGGGATGATGTCGCTCTCGGCTTGGGCTTACAAACCGCTTGGGTGAAAGGGGTGGCGGCTGTGATTGTGATTCTTCTGGCCGGGAGTGCCGTGGCCTTAGCCGGCCCCATTGGCTTTGTCGGTTTAGTTGTCCCCCATGTGGTTCGCTTCACCGTCGGTGTCGATTATCGCTGGATTCTCCCCTACGCGATGGTCTTCGGTGGCATTTTGCTCTCTCTGGCGGATATCGCCGCCCGCTGGTTTATTCGCCCCCAGGAACTTCCCGTTGGTGTGATGACGGCCGTACTGGGAGCGCCATTTTTCATTTACCTGGCGCGATCGCGTCTCCGTTAACCCCCCGTTTCTCTTCTCTATTCCGGTGTTCCGAGTTCCCCTTTCTATGACTCAAACCAAGCCTTGGCGTATCCTTCGTGTTCGATCACTTCCCCTCTCTCTACGGTTTGACCGTCGTGTTCCTAGAATCCTAGTGGGATTACTGCTGCTGTCTCTCGTTGCGCTGCTGCTGAATGTCAGTCAAGGTGAGTATCCCATTCCTGCAATGGAAGTGGTGACAACTTTACTCGGATTTTCCACATCCCCAGAATCGGAATTTGTGGTCAATAGCTTACGTTTACCTCGGGCTTTGGTGGGTCTGTTAGTGGGGATGGGATTGGCAGTGGCTGGGACTGTTTTACAGGGATTAACCCGTAACCCGTTAGCTGCCCCTGAAATTATTGGCATCAATTCAGGAGCGGGGTTATTGGCGTTGGGGTTTATTGTCTTGTTTCCCAATTTGCCGATGGCTTGGCTACCCATCGGGGCCTTTCTGGGGGGGTTGGGGGTGGCGATCACGATCTACCTGTTGGCATGGAATCAGGGGAGTTCTCCCATCCGCTTGATTCTGGTGGGGATTGGTTTAACGGCTCTGACGAATGCTTTAATCAGCTTAATGATTACCTTTGGGGAGATCAATAACGTCAGTCAGGCGTTAGTTTGGCTCACGGGAAGTCTCTATCGTCGTAATTGGCAACATTTGACAGCGTTGTTGCCCTGGCTAGGGGTGTTTTTACCCTTAACTCTGATGCTGGCCCGAGACTTGGATACTCTAAATTTGGGTGATCGGTTAGCGCGAGGTTTGGGAAGTTCTGTGGAATGGACTCGGGGGATACTGTTGTTCTGTAGTGTCGCCCTGGCGGGAGCGTCGGTGGCCACGGCTGGTAATATCAGCTTTGTTGGCTTAATGGCGCCCCATTTGGCGCGACAGTTGGTGGGGCCATCTCACATGGGGTTACTGCCTGTGGCGGCTCTGACTGGGGCTTGTATTGTTGAATGGGCTGATCTGTTGGGACGTTTGCTGTTTGCTCCCCTGGAACTCCCCTGTGGGGTCGTGACGGCTGCGGTGGGAGCGCCCTATTTTCTCTGGCTTCTGTCTCGCGATCGCTAAGTGGAGGCAGGGGAGGAAGATTAGGATGGATTGGATGTTGGTTGACGATGATCTCGGTAGGTTCTGATGACGCTGAATTCTGTAATACCTGTTGCGTTGACAACTCGTAAGCTGACGTTAGCTTATGACGGTGCGGTGATTATCCGAGAGTTGGATTTAGCGATTCCTCGGGGTCAGATCACGGTGCTCGTTGGACCGAATGGCTGTGGGAAGTCGACGCTGTTGCGAGGGCTGGCCCGGTTACTGAAGCCCCAGGGAGGGATGGTGTATTTGCAGGGGGATGCGATCGCGCGGTTACCCACAAAGACTCTAGCGCAACGATTGGGGATTTTACCCCAAAGTCCCACAGCCCCCGAGGGATTAACGGTTCGGGAGTTGGTGGCCCAGGGTCGTTATCCGCACCAAAGTTGGTTGCAGCAATGGTCTGATGCGGATGAGTCAGCGGTGGAGGCGGCGATTGGGACTACTCATCTGGAGGGGTTTGCCAACCGTCCGCTGGATACCCTCTCGGGGGGACAACGACAACGGGCCTGGATTGCTATGGCGTTGGCTCAGGATACTGATACGCTTTTATTGGATGAACCAACGACCTATTTGGATTTGGCTCATCAGATTGAGGTGTTGGATTTGTTGTATCGCCTCAACCGCGATCGCGATCGGACCATTGTAATGGTGTTACATGATCTCAATCTGGCCTGTCGTTATAGTCATCATTTGATTGCGTTACGGGATGGAGTTGTTTTGGCGCAAGGTCAGCCGTCGGAGATTGTCACGGAAGCGTTGGTGAAGGAGGTGTTTGATCTCGACAGTCGCATTATCAGTGATCCCGTGTCTCACACGCCTCTGTGTATTCCCTGTGGGGGCGTGTTTGCGGCTTCGTAGGGGAGTTTCACGGACTGTTTTCAGTAAATTTGATGTGATTGATACTTCCGTCATCCTTTAGCGATTTTACTTCAACGTTAATGGGTTTATTAAGTGGTATTTTATTGTAGTTCCTCGCTTCTCTTTCGCTAAACGTCTGCCCCAAACATTCATAAGTCACCCTATTTTTGCTGCCTTTTTTGGTGGCAACAGCATCTAAAATTTGTCCAACCTCCACTTGTTTTAGAGGATTGTTAGAATTACTTTCATCAGGGGGAGTTACCGTAAAGTTCCTGGACTGGTTCCGAATACTATCTTGCCGTTGTTGAAGTAAATCCCCTAACTCTGCTTTTACTCGATCATTAAATTTACCTTCAGGTTTGTAATACTGTGCTAAACGAGCGGCCCAGCCTAAGACCTCACAAACAACCTGAAAGTTATTAAACTGTTGCTTTAAACAGTGCCGCAAATAATAATCAAAAATATCTAAAAGTGACTTGTAGTATTTTTCTGTTTTTTGGCTGTGAGAAATTGTTCGTCCATGCCTAAGAAGGGTCTGATAATACGTGAGAAAATGCCGACCTAGGTCTTCACGATGTGCAATTGTCCGTAGATAGGAAATTGCCTTTTTTAATTCATTGATATCAGTTTCATCGAGGACGACTTCGAGAGCAATTGCATGAGCAATATCCCAGTGTTGTTGTGACATCTCTTGAGGTTTCATAATGCTTAGTATTGAGCAGTTGGTTGACGTTGACTTGGGTAAGCTAAAACTTCAGCAATCTGCTTGAGTTGTTCAACTTGGACTAACGGTTGACGATGAGCTTCTTGAATGGAGTTTCGAATTAATGAGTCCAGAGGATCTCCGGATATTAGATCTGAGCTAGCTTCATAGCTGCGGTAGCGATCGCTCATGGATTGGGGTTGTTCAATTCCAGAAACTTGAACTTCGACTGTCCCTAACCCAATAGGTTTACCGGCACCAACTTTGAGAAAAAACGGATAGTTTTGATCCAAGCCAAGGGCAATCAAAAGGGAACCCAACTCTGCCGGGGTTAGACTATGATATTGAATCTGTGTTGTGAAGCTGTACTCAGCTAAGGCTTGTTGAGCAACAACACCGCGTTCAGCTGACTGTAAGGCTCCAGAAAAATGGTAATAGAACTTACGACCTTTAACCTGACGAGACAATAGGTCAAAATAGTCATCATTGAGGTCTTTTGTATTACGTTCGGGATAAAACTTTTTAGTTTGAGGAGAGTACAAAGATGGTAAAAATCGGACTTTAAATTCATCCGTTTGACAGCGAGCATCTTGAAAATGGACAACTCCCTGCCAGTTCATTGCTCCGAATAAACGGCTCGACAGACAAAGCTGATGAACTCTCCCAGGCCTTAGGCTGCGGTGTGGAGGAATCCATCTTTCCCTACGAGCAAATGGAGTAATCACGCCTAATGTACTATTAGTAATGGCTTCATGAACACTACGAACCACACCCTTGAGTGATGAAGCCGGCAGTAGTAAATGTTGGTCATTACCGCGAAGCATGGTTTTGAGAATCTCGTATTGCGGCTGCTCAATATCTTCTCCCAGAACCATCACACCCGTAGAGATATGAACAGCATTTTTCACAATTAGTTTGAGATGCAAGCGTCCACTGCGGCGCTTTTGCTGCTCGTGATACTTCTCATGACCGTGATATTTGGGTGTGTCTAAGGATGGACGCTGTTTAGAAAAGGGAACAATACTATAGGGTTTTTCTGCTGAGTTTTGCTTGTTGGGAGGTTGAGGGCGTGAAGGAGACATATTAGTTCACAGTTAAAGCAACAAAATGGACGATCGCCGTATTACGATCGCAGAAATAGCGCTGAGAAATGTTAAGAGACTGAGGAATTTCTGGAACTCCTTTGGGTAAACGGGTTTCAGTAGATGGATAAACTTTGGCGGGGCGATCGCAATAGTCCCAATCTCCTGCCAGAGACTGAAAACCTTCTAAAGGGGGTTGAGTTCCTAACCAGAGGAGATCATACCCTTTTCTAGTCCGAGTCCATCGGAGTTCTTGCTTGGCATTAAACATCCGTCCATCAGGACTTAGAGGATGTTCCGGCAGTTGGCAAGAGAATCCTTCGACGAGATCGACATATTGCAAATAATAATAGTTCGTCTCATCAACTCGAAGGTATTGTTTGAGTTCCTCTAGCGAAACATCAGACCGATAGCCCACAAATGCGTCATTCATGCGGCAACTCCTCCTAACAATTCCCGCCATTTTGGCATCGCTTTGATAAAGATATCCTTGACCTGTTCCGCCCCTTGCCAGGTTAACTGAACTCCAACACCCAAGTCCATCTCTTTCCCTCCTACCGGAACTATCACTTCATCATCTTCGGGAAACCCATAGGGATTATCCGTGAGAAATTCACCCACCCCCAACAGTTTAGTGATTGTCCAACGTTTGCTAGACCCCAACAGTTGAATATGCCCATCTTGAAGAATACAACCAGGATAACTAACTTGGGCTGAGTTAAATTGAACTTCAACTGTCCCCAGTCCCCGAGATTTACCGAACCCCAATCCAAACCAACCTTGATCGAGATCTCGCAGGACTAAGCCAATCAAAGCCAGTTGGGCTAAGGTAAAGTTTTTCAGATGGATTTTGCTGCGAAATTCTCCATCGGTACAAACTTGGTAGTTAAAGGGTCCTACGGCAACGGAACCAAAGACGCGATCAATGGCTACACCATTGCGTTCTTCTAACTTCAGGGGATGGTCTCGATTGGGATAGGCATCTTCGATTCTTAGGCGACTGGCGAGGGCCGTGTTGCCAAAAATCTGCTCCGTAAAGGAGGATTGGCGATAGATTTCAGGGGGTGTTTTAGCCTTAAGATCTTCGTCGTTACTGTTAATTGGGTCATTGGCCCAGAGACCCGATTTCCCCCCGGAGGGACGTTTATCTCCTCCTACGGTGCGAACAATTCGCTCAGCATGAGCGCGAATGGCTCCCTTGAGGCTACTTCCGGGAAGATAAATCGATCGCCCCCCGGCGTGATAGGTTTCGACAAATTCCATATCCGGTTTGGTGGGATCGGCCCCTTCTTTACCCGCTTTAACGAGCAGAGGACCCACCGGGTGAATACTGAAGTCCAGGGTGCAGTGGTTGACAAGTCGCTTGTGCATGACATTCAGCCAGAGAGTTATAGATTACATAGGGTCTCAACGGTGAGGTTGAGTTGAGGGAAGCTGGGAGAGGTGACGCGATCGCCCCATCGATATCCCGTCATGTTGTAAGTGTTATCCGCTGGTAAGGTGCAGATAAACAGGGTTGGTTCTTTGGGATTCCCTAAATATTGGCGACTGCCAACGGCGAGATAGTCCACAATCCAATACTCAGGGATCGCGAATCGTTGGTATTCCTCAAACTTATCGACGTAATCATCTTCCCAATTTGTGGACACCACTTCAACTACAAGCTGAGGTGGTTCTAGGAGTGCTGAGGGAGCCATAGGAGACCCTTCCCAAATGCGACGATCAACCACCACAACATCGGGATGTCGTCCTTGTTGCATCCCGCTGGAGGTTTCGGTTCTTAGAAAGATACGGCCGGAGACGTGATAGTTCTGTTGATACTGGCGAATCTCTTGTCTTAGATGGTCGGTAATGGCATCGGCAATATCATCATGTTTACGAGTCGGACGTCGTCGCACAATTTGTCCATTAACGAGTTCATAATCACCCGCTTCATCAGGAAGGTTTTCAAGAAATTGATGAAAGCTCAGGGATGAATCGGTGGGTTCGCGGATAATCCTCATTGGCATCTCCTAGGATACATCAGTCATCGGTGTAGTGGTTTGCGGTAACCTCTGACGCAGTTCAGTCAGAAACGCCGTCATCCATTGGTCTTTTAACTCCCGTTGTTGGGGGTCATCTAAGCGATAGTCGTCTAACTCATCATTGACAAGATGTTGTAGATAATTTAAAAGTTCATCGGGAGAACTTGGATTCACCCAGTCCAGGCGATCTAGGGTGAGGCGAACAATCCCTAATCCCCGCGATCGCCCGCCTCCCAGGGGGATTTTTTCAGTTTCAAATTGATGTAATCCTAACATCAACAATCCTAATTCCCAAGGTTCAGCATTTTCCATCACCGCTTTGAACTCAAACGGGGTAGCGGCGGGAACTACTTGAAAGTCATAGAGTTTTCCGTCGGCGGCGGTTTCGGTATCGCGATCAATCGCCACTCCATCCCGTTCTTGATATTGTCCAAACCAGTTCTCAGCAGGATTATCAATGGTCAAATCTCGCACCTGAAACTTACTGGATAGCCAGGGAGAACCGAAAACTTGGGAAATGAGATCGGTTTTTTCTACAATCTGTTCTGTCAGTTGGCGATCGTCGGTATATTGGGTTTTTAAATCCCGCATTTCTGAAGCCGTGATTGACCATTCTGACTCATCACTGGGATTGGCTACAAGATGACGAAGGTTAGTCTCGGGGACTCCGCTAAAGACTCCTCGGAGGAAACTCTCTAGGTGCGATCGCAAAGCGCCTTTGAAGCTAGAACCGGGAATCAGGGGATACCCTAAGGCATCTTTCATCACAGGTAAATCACAGCCAATGGGTTCAAGGGAGCGTCCCGAACTCACCCGCAAAGCTGTTACGGTTTCTAATGTTCCGGTAATGGTGAGTCGATTTTTGAATGTATCAAACATTGCTTTTTTAAGTAAACGTGTGATGATATTAGTTGAATTTTAGTAAATCAAAAATCTGATTTGCAGACATTATCCAGTGTGTCAAATTGTTTAACCCCGGAACCTCATCATCTCCTTGTTTTATTTCCGGTTGTTGTCCTGACTGAAAAACCAAAATCATGAGTTCCTGAGGGTCGATGAGCCATCCTAATTCTGTACCTGCATTTAAGCAAAATAAGATATTACAAATGACGCGGGTTTGACGTTGTTCAGGGGAGAGGATTTCAATCGTCCAATCTGGTGGTTTATCAAACTGGTTTGCAATCTCGCCGTCTTCATCTAGGGGGATATTTTGCCAGTAAAAGACAGCAATATCTGGGACTAAGGAACATTCTGCAAATGTGCAACGCAGCTCTGTTAAGGCAAACTCCAGCTTGGACGGTTCTGATATCTGGTTAATTCGTGCAGAAAGACGAGTTTGTAATAAGCTGTGTTTTCCCTTAGGCACAGGTTTTTCTTGGATTTCTCCATCAATATACTCGCAACCTGGCTTGGTTTCGGGTTGTCGCAGAAACTCATCAAGGGAGATGGATTTATTTCGAGTTGTAGATATCATTGTTTATGTGACAAAACTAACTACAATTTTAACGCTTTTATTTGCTTGGATTTAAGTACTTAAGATGGCGGGAACCATAGCCTAAGTAGCGGCGGATTAAGTCAAGCCAAATTCTTTGATGAAACTCTTTTCCGACTTCTTTTGCAAGCTCTTGAGCCAAAGTCATCAAGAGAGTGTCAATGTCTTGAATAATATGCTCCGCTAGAGAATTTTTACCCCGACCCCATTTCTTATCTCTACCAATTTGATAGCGAAGAAAGTTTTTGATGACTTCTGTACTATCGGTAGTCTCGGCGACTCGGACTAAATTACGAAATTGCGATTCCTCTAGGTTGCCATAAGTCTGTTTGTTATCCAGCGCTGCTTGAATCGCCAGCACCAATTTATCTTCAACTTGACGGATGCCTCGCTGAATCTTTAACTCGACTTGGGGATTTAAGATAGTTGAACTCATAGGGCATTCTCCCGAAACACTTGATGAAACTCATGACAAACCTTTACCTGTCCAAATCCTTCCAGGGTGCGATCGCCAACTCCGTTATATTCTAACCGACTCAGAGCTTGCGACCAGGCATCCAGGCGATTCGTCCCAAACAAATATAATCCTCCTTTCGTTGTCGTCAGTTCTACATCTTTCATTAAACCCCAGGCGGAATTCCAACCTGAGACGGTATCAAAACTACTGTAAGCGTTGTGGAGCGTTAAGCTATCATCAAAAACTCCCGTTAACTGTTTTAAATCTTCGGCCGTGATGACCGTGGTACGCCGCCAATTTTGACGCAGGATGGCATCAGATTGTAGATTGAGGGTGAAGTAATGGCGCTGGGGGAGCGATTGCCCCGGATATAGGCTGTTCCACAGTTGCCAGCGTTGTTGTAGTAGTTGATTAAACTGTTTCAGTCGCTGATTCAGATTCGATGTCCAGGGGACTGCCTTAGCCTGCATTTCAACACGACCGAGTCCTCGGGAAGCACTTCCCCCGAGTCGAAATCTTTGGCAATTTTGGTTGATAAATTGGCTTAAAGCATCCGCTAGAGAATCATCCTCAAGCCGAATCCCACCTCGATAAACAACAGGCTCACCATTTTCTCGGTAGTCATCTAAGACCTCTAAACTGTAAAGGATTTGTTCTTCTGCCGTGGCGCGACGGCGGTTAATCCCCACCCGAGTCAGGAGTCGTTTCGGCACTGAGACAGTTTCATACCCCTGACTCGTCTTCACATAGAAGCCGCTAAAGGGTTCGACTCGTCCCTCGCCCTCCTTAGCCGCCCGGGGACAGTTGGGATCATAGAGTTGTCCACAAGCCTCGGCGCAGAAGCGATCAATTAGGGTGTCGAACACCCCATATCCTTTGGGTTTGAAGCCCGGTTTTGCTTTGGCACTCACAGCAGTGACCGGTAATAGGTCGACGGCTGAGTCAGGGGTTAGGGTGGGATAAGCATTGTGGAAAATTGCCGCTTTTTCCTCAACAAAGAGGCGGGAAAAGTCATCCCCCGGTTTAGGTTGTTGCGGGTTGGGGTGACTGCGCAAAAGATGGCCGGCGATCGCCCCACGAATCACGGAACCCGCGATAAAGTCCGCCGCCTCACTCACGGAACCGGGTTTTTTGCGACCGATGGCGAGGGCAGATTTTGCCGTAATCGTCAGTTGAATCTGTTTCATACCACACCTCCAGTCCGTAACCCCTGCCAATCCACATGATCCAACTCAGGCAAAGTGGTCCAAGTTAACCAGCCCAAACCCGCAGATTTACTGCCCCCTAAGGCGTAAATGTGACGTAAAGCAGCACTGAGGAGGAGTTTCGTATAAGGAGGGGCTTGGGGATGAATATACAAACTTCCCTGAAATTCCAAATTGAGATTTGCAGGGGAGGTTTCCAGGAAATAGAGTTTTTGGTCTTCAGCAGTGAGACGACGGCGGTTGAGGGTGACACCGGGACGTAACACCTCAGGAAGTGCATCCGCCGCCACATGACAGATGAGATCGTTAACCTCCACTTGAGAGGGCAGACTGGGATTGCCGAAGATTTGGCACATGAGACAATGGTGACCGGAATTCCCGTCAATACGATACTCATTTCGTTGGAAATGGGCGTTCTCGGCATCCGTCAAACCCGCTCGTTGGGGACACATACTCTTTGGATTCGGAGATTGACAGACGGGCCAGTCGAGTCCCCGCGCCAGTTTCTCACATTCATGTCGTAAACGTCCTTTCAGTTGCGAGGCAGGGATAAGGAGTTGTCCTCGGGCATTGCGGAGGATGGGTTTGTCGGCCAGGGAACCGGACGACCCACCAGCGCCAACGCAAAGTGCTGTGTTGAGGGTGGCGGTGAGCGGCAAGGATTCCCCAACTTGGTGGGATTGTAGGTTAATCATGGCCCGATACCTCTGATGCTGTTGAGAGGGTGTTATTCTCTAGCTGGCTATCCGGTTCAATGAAGGGATATAAATCAACGATATCCCGCCAAAGGGTTTCATAGAGGGTGGAATCATTCTCATCCTCTAGTTTGCTCATCCAGGGAGCTAGATTGCCTTTGTTTTCTTCGGCTTTTGGAGTGCACCAAATTTTTTCAAAGTGGTCTTCTAATAGTTGTTGCTGTTTGGGTTTGAGGCGGACGCGGAAGTAGCGATAGTTTAGGATGGCAGTTTGTTTACCTCGTTCGAGGAGACTACGAATTTGGTAGAGTTGCGATCGCGGAAACTCAGACTCCTTAAACGCCTGAATCGTGTTAATCAGGCTCCCCACTTCTTGTAGGGTATAGGGACTGGCGTATAGTTTGAGCTTGGGGGGACCCGGAACAACCAAGGCCTGCTGACGAAATTCCTCAATATTAGAGGATATCATGGTCACAGATTTGAGGGTTAAGATATCGATTGTACCACCCAAGTATCTCTTGTCTTTTTTTAAGGTTTTTGCATATTTTTTGGCAGATTTAAGCAGTTGATTGACGAGGCGATTAGCATAGTAAATTGGTGTATCATATTTTGTGGTCAGCACCCCAATTGAGGTACTGAGTTGGCTGTTGCGGAATGAGGAAAGTTGGCGGCGATCGCGGTGAGGATTTACAGAAGGCTTCACCGCATCTGGAATACGATATTGCCCCGTCTGTTCCAAAATCTCCTCAAATTTTCCCCCAATATCTTGAGCAATTTGTAGCGCCTGATTAGCCGGAACAATAATCATCACATCATCCCCGCCAATGGCAATAATTTCAAAGGGGTGAACCCAGCTACCATTGCGATCTTGATTATCTTGTTTTTTTAGGTTTTTCAATTGATGGGGATGAAGGCGATTAGCCAAGGCATAATAAACTGACTTCTCCGTTGCCTCAAAAATATGTTCGCTAAACTGGGAATAGTCTTCTGGGGTTTTAATTTTCTGGATATAGCCCCCCATATTATTGCCATCGGCATAGATAAAACTGAGAAATCCCCCACTAGCATTGGCAATTTCCTCAACATTACGAGTTTCTGTGACCGAGGACTTGGAGCAATCTCGATAATACTGCTGTTGTAAGCTATGATACGACTCGTGGTCAAGATACTGGGTAAACCGTTCCACCCAACTATTCACATAACCAGGATTCCAATCCAATCCTAAATTCTGATACCAGCCAGGACGGGTGTTACGTTCAATTTTTGTCTGTTGTCCCATCAAGTATTTCCGCGCCAGAGGTTCCGAGAAGTTGGGTTCACTGGGGAGTCCACCGATGGTATCGAGGGTGGAGATGCGATTGTTATCATCCCGCATCAGGTAGGGATGGGTCTCAAAGTGGGGTGGATAACGGCGAGTCGTGTCACGGGAGGGGGTATCATTACCACTGCGACGTTGGTTAAAGCGGATGGCGAGTTTGCGCGTCAGTTCGTTGAAACTTTTACTATTAAAGAAGTTCTCCCGTTGTTGACTGGGGGTGGCTTTGCCGAAATAAGACTCTACTAGGGGATTGCTGGCGTTCTCTTGATACCAATCGAACCAGGGGGTGGCGTCGAGATTTTCCTGAAAAAGTCCAAAACGGATTTCTAAGAGTCGGAAGGTTTCACCAACAGCGCAACTATTGGCCGTTAAGGTTTCTTGGGTGTAACGTTTTTCAATGGCATCCGCTAGACGCTGGGTATAGGCGGCGGGACAGAAGGCGAGAACATTACCTCCGGTGGAGTAAATGATAAGTTGGGGAATTAAAGCCTCAGCTAGTTCAGAGTCCTGTTGTTTTAGCCAATTGCGGGGACTGCGGTAGTCTTCTAGGTCGTTGTTAGGGTTTTGTTTGCCAAAAAAGGCAGGGATATCGATGAGATTGATGCGATCTAAAATGGCAGAGGCGCCTCGAATCTCCATTAGGTTAGCGGAGTCGAAGACATAGTTTTTGATTTTGGTTGCCCCCCCATAGACGAGGCCGATGGGAGTCGTTTGGTTCCAGATGTCTCCGACAAGTTGTTTAACAGCATTGAGAGTTTCGGGTTCTGCGTCGCTGGGGATGGCTTGCAGTTGTTCAACCTGTTGGACAATATCTTGTAATTCTACGGGAATCTCCTCACCGTTGGATTGGATAAAAGTGTCCAGGAGATGGCGATGATATTTAGGTTGCTGTTCTTCTCCCCAGGCTAAGCACCAGGTGAGTGCAAGTTTTAGGTCAGTTTTGATTTTCTGAAGTGAAGACATTGACTATGTGTAATTAGTATTGTCTGCTTAAAATCACCAGTTCACTCAGCCTAATCCCTTCGATCCAAAGATTCTCTTAGCTTCACTCAAGTAAACTCCCGCATTATCAATAGCAGTATTGATTCTAGGCTGTTTTTCATCTAATGTTGCATGGGCAATTGTCTGACGAATTGGATTCACTTGTCTGAAGTATAACTTCCCTAACGGAGTATTCTCACGACTTTTTAGAAAATCTTTTGCCATTTCACGGTTGTGATAGTTTGTGATATTCTCATAATTCTGAAATTCACAAACATAAGTAATAATAGATTCCACTAATGCAATATAGCCTGTGGCATAGCGCCGGTTTTGAAAATACCAACTAGCTAATTCCAGTTGTAGTTGGCTATTCGGTATATCAGTTTTGGCAAATTTCTTGGCAAACCGTTCAAGTTCTGGTTGTAAATACTGAAGCGGGGTATCAGTTTGTAGAGATCGAAGTTTGTTGCTTAGACGTATAGCATCTTGGCGGAGTTCTGGCAAGCGATTCAAATTGATTGTATCTGAAATCTTCGTTATTAACTGGGCAACTTGTTGTTCGCCTTTTTCCTCAAGAAGATTGGCAATTAGATAACCATTACCAAAACTTTTGAAGCTGTAGCCTCCCTTAATCCACTGAGTGATTTCGAATAAAGATTGTAGGTTTACAACTGGTGCATATCCTAACTCCCCAATGACGTCTCTCATGCCATAGTAAACTCCCCTAACTTTGATATTTCGTTCACTGGCAACTCCCTCAATGAAAGTAATCACAAGGAACAAGAATAAAGACAGTGAGCGAAAAGAATGGGTTATGTCTATATAGATTTCATCCCCAGGCTCAAGAATTTCGACAATCTCAAAAATTCTATCAAAATTTTTCTGGATTTCAACCTCGTTCAGTCCATAGTGGATTGTAATACATCGAGAACGATCACCCAAGATTTCTTCTAGCTTGGTTAAGTCTATGGCTTCTAAGGGCGTTTGACTATTTGCATTTTCACCTGCTTCGGCCAACTCTAAATAGTAGTCTTCGTCTGTTTCTATTTTTTTGTCCTGACAAAAATTGTCATAGACTGCCTCCCACATCGATTTCACCGTACCGATAATAATAAGCTCGTCTATGTCCAGATGATCTTTTAGGACTGAAGCAATAAAGCTACTGGTATAGAATTCATCTTCGATTTTATATTTAGCGGTGCGATACTGGCGAATAAATCCATCTATTTTTGTGTTAGGGCCAGTTCCAATTGAAGAAATTAGAATTTTTGCCATGTTCAAAGCTTTTGTAAGTTTCTATTTGGCGGCTTTATGATACCATAGGCTACCACCTTTCAAACCTCGCGATCGCCTTTTATTTAGATTTTACATTTCATAACAGTATGTCCCCTCTGCACTTGATTGACCGTCGCCAGTATATACCCTTGATTGAAAAGGGGTCTTCTACTTTGGGGGCAACTTCAGAGGATAGAGAAATTTGGTTCATAATTCCCCTCATATGTCAAGTCAACGTTGTCATGAAATATCGATAAACTCAAAACTGTCTAGCCTGAAGCTGTGACGGACTTCCTTGGAAGATTAGTCTTCCTGACCGCCACCATCTCCCCAAACCCATCGCAAATGAACCACTAACCCCGGCAACAACCCCTCTTCCGCCAACGTTTCCGGGTCATCTAAACACTGCACCAACTCTCCTGGACAATAGCGGTAAACCCGTCGTGCATCTGGGTCGAGTAACCACCCCAATTGAGCGCCATTATCAATATATTCCTGCAACTTCCCTTGCAGCATGGTCAAGCTGTCCGTCGGAGACTTCAACTCCGCCACAAAATCAGGACAAATTGCAGCAAACTTACGGCGTTCCGCATCCGGGAGAGTTTGCCAACGTTCTATCTTAATCCAAGCCACATCAGGAGCGCGAATCGCACCATTCGGAAGTGTGAAGCCACTGGAGGAGTCGAAGGTGACACCGAGTTGATGCTGTTGATTCCACATCCATAGTTGCGCGGCGAGTCCCAGGTTTTGTTGGCCCGTTTGACTGGCGGAAGGGGTCATTGCAATGAGTTGACCTTGCGCAGTTCGTTCCAGGCGCAAGTCGGGGTTGTTTTGACACAGTTTTAGGAAGGTTTCATCGCTTAGGTTTAAGGTGGAGTCTAGGTTAAGGGTAATCATGACTCATCATTGGCCTGGGATGTTAACTGGACATTGTCATAAAGCACAGACAACTCCAGTTCAAAATCAAGACTCTCCAACCGGAACCCTTCCCCCGCCTCATACTGAGCATAGCCCCACATCCGACCCTCATCACCTCGCCGGTAGAGTTCCACCGTCATCGACTGGGAATCGACTAACACATACTCCTGCACACTCGGAATTTGACGATAGCATTTTAGTTTTGTACTGCGATCGCCCGCCGCCGTACTCGGAGACAACACCTCTACAATCACCGTAGGATGTTTCACCGACCTTTGAGCCTGTAAATCCTCCGCATCACAAGTGACCACTAAATCAGGGTAAAAATAGCGTTCGTTCTTACTGTCCTCAACCTTGACATCAGACACATTCGCTCGACAGCCTCGTTCCCGCAAAAACGGCCTCAAGGCACTGTAAAAGTTGAGGGCAAGATCATTATGAGGAATTGTCCCCCCCGTCATGGCTATAATTTCGCCATCGATGTACTCGTAGCGATAGTCCTGCTGGGCCTCCCAATCTAAATACTCTTGGGGAGTCAGGCGTGGGGGGAAATCCGGTTGGGCAATCATGGGGAGTCCTCCATAGTGGATTTAGAGATGGTGTAGAGCGAGTCCAGACCCCTGAGGCCAGAGGTCTGGGCTATCCTCACTCTAGCAAATCCCTTAATGCAGGAAGTGGCGTACTCCCGTGAACACCATCACCAGCCCTAACTCATTGGCCGCCGCGATGGAATCCTTATCCCGGATACTGTATCAAAAGTTTATAAATAACAAAACCATCCAGAAAAAACTCACCCCAAAACCCATCGCAAATGAACCACTAACCCCGGAAAAAACCCTACCCTGCCAGCGTTTCTGGGTCATCTAAACACGGCTATCGACTCTCCCGGACAATAGCGGTAAACCCGTCGTGCATCTGGGTCAAGTAACCACCCCAGTCGAGCGCCATTATCGAGGTTTCATCGCTTAGGTTTAAGGTGGAGTCTAGGTTAAGGGTAATCATAATTGGTCGCTGTGGCTAAAGGTGAACCGGTTAAAGATTCAATCGAGAGCGATCGCGCGATCGCCTCAATTTTATGATTCCCTCCGATATCAAAAAATAGGTGCATCCACTCCGAAGCCGGAAGAGAACGTTGTGCAAGCCAAGGAGAGGGAGTCACTTGACCCCATCCCACAATCGTCCCGAGATGTGTCGGTGTTTGAAGGTCTCCGTTGAGAGTGGGCTGCATTTGGATCTCTAAGTGAATACAGCCCTTGAGAATAAGTTTTAGGGGCTGATCCCCCGAGGCCACATCCGTCGTGATTCCCCGATCCTTGAGGTCCCAGTAATAGTTCAGATGCAGGACATAATTATCAGGAAGCTGCCAACCCATGCCGAGTAATTCAGCTTCGGTAAAGTCATACTGTTGCCAGACCTCGTCAAATTGCATAATGTTTGGGAGAATTAAGAAAATTAGTTGGAAATCAGGAGAAAATGTGTTTCTCTCCGAGTGCCGGGTTGACCTAATTCATTCAGCGGTTGCTCACCCGGTCCGCCACCCCCAGGACCATTATAAACTCGGGCATAACAGGAACCATTCGGTTTGCTCATGATTCTAACGCTGCCTTGAGATCCGGGATTGATCCAGATATGACCCTGACCACTTTTTGAACCGCCCCGTGCTGCGATCGCAGTCCAAGCTGAAGCCATGAGTTTTGTTTCTAAGGTGGTTTTATCAACACCTTCTATCAGGAGAGCAAGGACATCCAACGCGGTGATAAGACGATCAGAGGACATCGTTTAACTGATGTGAGCGAGAATTCCCCCATCTCAACGAAGTAGATGGGGGATGAAAGCGAACTGAGCGCGTATCCGATTTAGTGCTAGAATAATCATGGTTGCGACCCACCCGAACTTTGGATTATCAGACAGCCTAACTTCAAAGTAAAGCATTAGCTTTCGGCGCAGAAACATTGTCAGATCGGGGAAAGAAGTATGACCGCTGGTTTTCAGGTTACGCCCTGTTGTAAATAAAGCTCCAAGTAATACTTGTCGGATAAAAAATTACTCCTTGGGAAGCAGGGAGTCTGCCTGTGGACGCGGTGTAAGACCGAAATCAGCTTACTGGTTAAGGCGACTGCGGATGAAGCGGGAAGCCTCGAAGACGAATAAAACCGTCCTTGAATTGAGTTGTAGTTGGAAGCCCCAACTTCAGCGAAGCAAGTTGGGGTACTTCACTGAAATTGATGTACTCATAGCGATCGTCCTGCTGGGCCTCCCAATCTAAATACTCTTGGGGGGTAAGGCTTGAGGGAACATCCGGTTGGGCAATCATGGGGAGTCCTCCATCGTGGATTTAGAGATGGTGTAGAGCGAGTCCAGACCCCTGAGGCCAGAGGTCTGGGCTATCTTCAATCTAGCAAATCCCTTAATGCAGGAAGTGGCGCACCCCCGTGAACACCATCACTACCCCTAACTCATTGGCCGCTGCGATGGAATCCTTATCCCGGATACTGCCCCCCGGCTGGACAATGGCCGTAATTCCCGCTGCGGCAGCTGAACGCACGGAGTCGTCAAAGGGGAAGAAACCATCACTGGCTAGAGTCGCTCCCTGACAGCCCTCTCCCGCCTGTTCTAAGGCAATCTTAGCCGCACCAACACGGTTCATTTGTCCCGCGCCAATCCCCAGGGTGGTGCGGTCTTTGGTGACGACAATGGCATTGGATTTGACGTGTTTACAGACCTTCCAGGCAAAGAGTAACTCCTCTAACTCCTGCGGTGTGGGTTGCTTTTCCGTCACCACTTGCCAATCTTGGGTCTGTTCGACTAAATCATCGGCGGTTTGGACGAGGAAGCCGCCGGCAATGGCTTTGAGGGTTTCTCCAGTTCCCACGTTTAAGTCGGCCAGGGTTAATACTCGTAACTTGGATTTCTTGGCTAAAACCTCCCGCGCGGCTGCGTCACAGTCGGGGACAATCACACATTCGAGGAAGGTTTTGGTCATAGCGGTAGCGGTTTCCGCATCCAGACAGCGGTTGAGGGCGACAATTCCGCCAAAGGCGGAGACGGAATCGGCAGCAAAGGCTCGTTCATAGGCCTGTACCAGACTCTCCCCTAAGGCCACGCCGCAGGGATTAGTATGTTTCAACACCGCAGCAGCAGGGGGTTGGTCCTCTCCGAGAAATTCGGCGATGATGCGTCGCGCCGCTTCTAGGTCGACGAGGTTGTTGTAGCTGAGTTCTTTGCCCTGTAATTTCTCTGCTGCACCCCAACCGCTGGGAGTTTGGCCCACTTGATACCAGGTGGCTTTTTGGTGGGGGTTCTCGCCGTAGCGGAGGGCTTGGATTTGACGGCCGGCAATGCCAAATTGCTCGGGGAGACTCTCGCTGTTGGCTTGTTGGTTGAGGTAGGTGGCGATCGCGCGATCGTATTGACAAGTATGCCAGAATCCGGCTGTGGCGCAATCCCGACGAAACTCAAAGGAGGGGTCCCCATGCTGACGCAGTTGTTCTAAATAGTCAGCATACTGGTTGGGGTTACAGAGAACCGTGAGATGTTGGAAGTTTTTGGCTGAGGCCCGCAACATGGCTGGACCGCCAATATCGATGTTTTCCACCGCATCGGCCAGGGTGACATCGGCCTTGGCAATGGTGGCCTCAAAGGGGTAGAGATTCACCACCACCAGGTCAATGGGGCGAATCTCGTTGGCTTCTAAGTCCTGTTGATGCTCGGGCAGGTCGCGACGGGCTAAAATGCCCCCATGAACACGGGGGTGTAGGGTTTTGACTCGTCCGCCGAGGATTTCGGGGAAGCCGGTATAATCTGAGACTTTGGTAACTGGGATTCCCGCCTCGTTTAAGACCTTGGCGGTCCCACCGCTACTGATGATGTCAAACTGAAATTCCTCGACGAGCGATCGCCCCAGGTCCACAAGTCCGGTTTTATCGGATACGCTCAGCAGTGCTAGACGCGCCACAATGTTAGATTCCTTTCGAGTTACAACTTGTGTATTCTACCGGGGATTCCGTCCCAACTACACCATCGAAGAGAGTTCCGTGGGCAGGGTCAGGATCACCTGAGTGCCTTCCCCCGGCTCACTCTCAATCTCTAGGGTTCCCTGATTCAAATTGACGATGCGTTTGACAATCTCTAACCCCAATCCTGACCCTTGTTGTTCATAGAGTTTGCGATCGAACTGTTCATAGGCTCCCAACTGCTTAATCTGGTCGGGTTGTAAGCCACGACCGCGATCGCTCACGGTCACCTGCACCTGCTCCCCACTGGCTGTCAACTCGACCTGTACCGGGGTTCGGGCTTCTGAAAACTTGAAGGCATTATCCACCAATTCCTCTAACACCTTAATCAACCAGGTTTCGGGCATGGCCACTGGGCTATCTTGCAGGGAAATCGCTAAATCCTCAGCGCGATGGTGACGCTGCGCGATCGCCTGAATCCGGGCCGACACCGTTCCCGTCAGTTGCTCAGATTGCCCGGTAAACAACTCTCCACTGCGTTGTACATCGTCCTTGAGCAGTTCCAATTGAGCGTAGAGCAAGAAATTCTGAATTGAGTGATAGAGTCGTTCGGCTGAGGTGCGAATCCCCATCCCCATATCATAGACGTCCTCCGGCTCGATATCCTCATGCTCTTCACAGAGGAACGTGGCATAGCCGAGAATGCCGTTGAGGGGGGTCAATAACTCATGGGGGAGAGAACGAGTCAAATTCTGCCGCAGTTCCCCGAGACGCTGATTTGAGGACTGCTCCCAAAGTTGCTGTTTTTGCAATCGCGCCTCAACGGCCCCGATTAACTCCGTAATTGTAAAGGGTTTAGAGAGGTAATCATCGGCCCCTAAATTCATCCCCTCCCGCACTTGCTGCTTTTCGGCTTTGGCTGTGAGAAAGATAAAGGGGACCGTTTGGAACCGCTCCTGACTGCGTAGATACGATAACACCCCATAGCCGTCGAGTTCCGGCATCATGATGTCACAGATAATGAGGTCGGGGGCGGTTTCCTGGGCGCGTTCTATGCCGATACGTCCATTAGAAGCCGTGAAGACGGTATGGTCGGCTTCCGAGAGGATTTCGGAAATAATTTCACAAATATCTTGCTCGTCTTCAATAACTAGAATTGTTGCCATAGAAGGTTTGATCTGCGCAATTGCAAAACGGGGGACTAGAACAATCGGGAGGGTCGAGACCATTCGAGACAGGTAACCGGACCGCTACCTCAAGTATCCACGGGGGAGTGCTACCTCGATCGCAGCAGTTGGCTTAACTCGATCGCCGGCAGGGGACGGTGGAAGAAATAGCCCTGTCCCTGATCGCAGCTAAGTTGTTGTAAACAGGCTCGCTCCTCAGGGGTTTCGATGCCTTCGGCGATCGCCGTCAAGCCGATTTTATGAGCCATTTCGATGACCGCCTCGGTAATGATGGCATTTTTGCGGTGATGCTGTATACCCGCGACAAAGCAGCGATCAATTTTGAGCATATCAAAGGGAAATCGTTGCAAATAGCTCAGGGAGGAAAATCCAGTACCGAAGTCATCGATCGCAATGGAGACCCCTAAGGCTTTGAGTTGATTCAGGATGCGAACACTGGTATCAGGATCTCGGACTAAACAGGTTTCTGTGAGTTCTAACTCTAATGATCCGGGTTTTCGGTTAAAGCGACGCAGAATCTGGACGAGCCGTTGGTAAAACTGGGGATCTTCAAATTGGCGGCCCGAGAGATTGACGGCGACACGGAGGGGAGGCAATCCCTGGGCTTCCCAGAGTTGGGCCTGATGACAGGCGGTTTCTAAAACCCACTCCCCCAGGCGGATGATCAGATCACTCTCCTCAGCGATGGGAATAAAACGATTGGGGGGAACTGAGCCTCGCTGGGGATGATGCCAACGCATCAGGGCTTCAACGCCGTAAATCTCACCGCTGTCGAGGTGGACTTGGGGTTGATACACCAGTAGCAATTCCGAGTTGGAGGTCTCTAAGGCACGACGGAGATCTTGCTCTAGGGCCAGGCGATCGCCGCGATCGCCCCGCAAGGCCCCACTATAGACCTCAACGGCACTTCCCCCCGAGGACTGAGCCTTCTCTCGGGCCTGTTGGCTATGGTGCAAGAGGGGATCGAGTTGCTGAGCATCCCGAGGATAGAAGGCAATTCCCAGGTTCAGTTGTAGTACGATATCCCCCTGATTGAGTGGGATGGGTTGACTGAGGTGATGAAAGAGGGCTTCAACCTGCGCTTGAGCCTGATACCGAGAACTAACTGGCGGCAGAACTAGCACAAATTCATTGCCATTGAGACGGGCTATCAGGGGCGAGTCCTGAGTAAAGAATGTTTGCAGCCGTTGTGCCAGAACTTGCAGACAGTGATCTCCGCTGCTGTAGCCCAATTCAGCGTTAATCTCTCGTAACCGCTCCACCCCCACACAGACTAAGGGAACCAAGCTAGAGGCCTCCAGGGGCTCGAGTCGTTTAAGAAACCGCTCAAACTCCTGTCGCAGCCTCAGTTGATTGAGTAACCCCGTGAGCTGATCCTGACTCAATACCTGATTTAAACGCTCTCTCGCCTGCTCAAGTTGCTGTTGATAATGACTTTGGGTGCGCAGCAGTTGCTCCTGATGTCGCCGTGCGAGAACTGCCTGTCTTTTCAGCCGCATCCGCACGGCGGTCAGGAGTTCATCGCGGGTAAAGGGCTTGGTGAGATAGTCATCTGCCCCTAAATCCATGCCCACTCGGAAGTCAAGGCGATCGGCTTTAGCCGAGAGAAAGATAAAGGGAATCTCATCGGTGATGGGATTGTCTTTGAGTTGGGCCAAGACCCCATAGCCATCCAACTCCGGCATCATGATGTCGCATAAAATCAAATCGGGGCGTTGGCGTTGGGCGAGTTGGTAGCCGAGAGCACCATTGTCAGCGGTCAGCACGTCAAACTTTTCAGTGGTTAATAGCTCACTGAGAATTTCTCGGACATGAGTTTCATCTTCAATCACGAGAATCGTCGTCATATACCAGAGATTGGGTAAGGGGCAGCAGGACGGTAAAGGTGGAACCAGAACCCTCTTCGCTCTCCACGGTAACCTGTCCGCCATGAAGATTGACGGCATTTTTCACGATGGATAAGCCCAGTCCTGTTCCTTGTATGTTAGCCGCATTTTTCCCGCGATGGAATGAGGTAAATAAATCCGCTTGATCGGCTTCGGGAATGCCAATTCCATGATCTCGCACCTGGAACAGGATCTGATTTTCCTCGGTTTTTAAGTAGACCTCGATCGCCGAATCTGCGGCGGAGTATTTGAGGGCATTTGAGAGCAGATTCGAGAGGATTTGTGAGACTAAGGTCTGATCTAAATAAACATCCCTGGTGTGAAGGTCATGGCTGAGTTCAATGGTGCGATCGCGATAGGTTTGGCTGAGGACTTGCTCGATGGCCCCCTCGAAGAGTTCCAGGATATTGACGAGGCTGGGGGAAAAGGCCAGTTGTCCGGCTTCGGCTTGACCGACGGTGAGGACATCATTGAGCAGGCGCGTCATGTGATCGACGGTGTCATGGATGCGATCGAGATACCGTTCTCGTTTGTCCTGCGTCCAATTTTCACCATAATGCTTGAGCAGTTCGGTGGAGCCGAGAATGGTGGTGAGGGGGGTCCGAAATTCGTGGGAGGTTAGGGTAATAAATCGGGATTTGAGGTCGTTGAGTTCCCGCGCGGCTGAGAGGGATTGCAATAACTCGGCATTACTCCGTTGTAACTCGGCGGTTCGCTCTTCCACAATACTTTCAAGTTCGTGGTTGAGAGCGGTCAAGGCTTGTTGATTGAGATAACTCTGGGTCATGTCTAGGGCGGTTCCCACTAATCCGAGGATCGCGCCGCTGTCATCGAGTAAGGGTTCTAGGGTCAGATCGTAATAGTGAAAGATACCGTTTAAGGTTACAGAGATGTCTTGGCGGCTTCCCTGCTGCTGTTCTAGGACACGCCGCTCGATCGCCTCCCAGGCCCTGGCATCTTGGGCTGAGAAGAGGTCATGATTGGTATGCTCTAAAATCTCTTGGGGATCTAAGCTGGGAAAACTTTTATAAATCCAGGTGTACCGCAACTGGCGATCTTTGCGAAATACGGTGATGGGGAGATGATTCAGGGCAATTTCAAAGGGACTGAGGGGGGAGAAGGTCCCTGAGACTTGGGGCAACTCGGGTAACTTCAAGAGAGCTAAACTGGGTAAGACGCCTAGGCAGTGCTGCTGCGAGTCCAATAGCAGGAGAAAAGGATGCTTCCGGGCCACTTCGTAGAGGGCCGGGGGATGGTTGAGCAGAGCCGGGGCAATCACGGCTTTTCCAGGGGTGATGAGGCGGGAGACGGGGATTGAGCGGGGATCGTTACCTTGGGCCAGAACGGCGATCGCCTCCTGAGTTGTGAGCAATCCGAGGCCGCGATCGCCCTCAACGACACAGACATAGCCAGATTGGAGAGAGTCTCTGGAGGAACTTGCTCCCGGACTGTCCGTCAGGTTTCCCTGGAACTTATGCCAAATTTCGCTCAAGGGGGTTTCTGGAGAGACTGAGGGGGGATGGCGATCCAGAAACTGAGCGATAAATTCTGGAAACACAGTAAGAGGTGATGACATGAATGTGATTCACTGATGCGAGACAATACCGGACTACCGCCCGACTGCCGCTGGGCAAGTCCACCCAAATGGTTCTATCTTGCTAACCCAGGAAAGCCTTAGACATCTCTAGGCTCAAAAGGAGACGCAGGTCTTGGGAAATGACGTCATTAATTCAATTGACCTTCAGCCTGCTGTCACTATACCATACAGTGCCTAACCCCCTCGGCTGAGGCTCAAGGCTGAAAGGGGATTGGCTTGAGAGAACTGCCCCGAATCCAGGTCAATGGACGTTGGGGAGCGTTGAATTCGTGGCTTGACAAATTATGAAACTTGTAGTAGAAGGCTGGCGTTTTGTCCCTCACTCCTTTGCGGTGGCCAATCAACATCAACTCTTGGAATTCTTACGCCGTCCTCAGCTCCAAGTCTTTCATCGGGACTTGCCCTATCTAGATCACACCTGGGAACCGCAATCGGGACTGTTTACGGCGGCTGAGGAACAGCAGTTGGGACAAATTCCGCCGCCCCCGTTGTACCTACGGGCCGATGCTACTCTACGGATGGTGATGCCCTATGATTTATCGGACTCGGACTCCCAAAGAACCTATGTCTTTGGCACCACGGAATGGCGGATTGTGCAAAAAGCCATGCTAAACATGATGGGAATTGAGGATTTTGCTCAGGCTCATCGAGACTCGGGGACGGTGATTATTACCCCCTCTCATTGGTCTCGCGAGGGGTTTCTAAGAGCGGGGGCGGTTCCTGAACGAGTGCGAGTGGTTCCTCATGGGGTGGATACGGCGGTCTTCCATCCCGCAGCGGCGGCGGAACGTCAACGATGGCGGCAACAGTCGCAACTTGAGGGCTGTTTTGCTTTTCTCAATATTGGGGTGATGACTTGGAATAAAGGCTTACGGATGCTCCTCAAAGCCTTCGCTGAGGTAACACACCGCCATCCTCAGGCGCGATTGGTTCTCAAGGGGAGTGATGCGATTCGTAACTCCCGTAAGTTTGTCCTCGAAGGCCTCGATGAGATGTTAACACCCCAGGAGCGCGATCGCGTCATCCCCCGTTTAGCTTACATTGGCCGCAGTCTCTCGACTCAAGAGTTGGCCCAACTCTATCAAACCTGTGATGCCTATATTTCTCCCTACTTGGCAGAAGGATTTAATATGCCGGTTTTGGAAGCAGCCGCCTCCGGTTTACCAATTCTTTGCACCAAAGGCGGCTCAACGGATGATTTCACCGATCGCCGTTTCACTCGCTACATTGACAGTGAACTGAAACAGGTGGAATGGGATCACGAAATCCGAGATTATCTGCATCCGAGTTTAGAGCATACGGTGGCCCTGATGAGCCAACTCATCGAAACCCCCAGCTTCGTCAAACAGGCGCAACGTACCGCCCCAGAATGGGTGCAACAGGGCTTCACTTGGCAGCATATTATCGATCGCCTTTTAGGGGTTATGGAGGCGTGAGAGCCGTTTCTGGGGGGACTTGGGAGGCCTTGAGGGGACGACGGGGGAGGAGAATCTCGAACACAGATCCCTGCTCCGGATGGGGATGCACTTGAATGGTTCCCTCATGACCTTGAATCACCATTTTACAGAAGGCTAACCCCAAGCCAATTTGGGAGATATTGGCCATCATGGTTCCAATTTCATATTTTTCAAAAATCTTCTCCCGTAACTCCTCCGGGACCCCGGGGCCGGCATCAATCACCTCAATTTGGATTTGTTCTGGGTTTAACGCCCTCAGCGTCATGGTGATTTGCGTTCCTTGAGGGGAGAACTTAATCGCATTGGACATTAGATTATCTAACACCCGCTGAAATAGGGCAGCATCTAGCTCAATTCCAGTGAGTGGGGTATTGGGACATTGACTCACCAAGGAGAGGTTTTTTTGAGCGGCGATCGCCTCAAATCGGCTTAAACAGGACTGGACTAACTCCCCCACATCCACTGGACTATAGTTGAGCGTCAACTGTCCCGCTTCCGTTAAGGTCACTTGCAATAACTCTTCCACCAGGGTTTGCACTGATTTAGCCAGAGAATAGACTGTTTCTAGGCGATGGAGGCGTTTCGCTTCGGGATAGTTGGGACTGCGCAGAAGTTCTAACCCCAGCAATAAACCACTAAGGGGGTTACGAACATCATGGAGAATCATTTTGACGAGGTCTTCTCGTAATTGCAGTAATCCCTGTAACTCATCATACTGATATTTCAGTCTCAGCATTGACTTCACCCTGGCTCGCAATTCTAAACCATTCACAGGCTTGCCAATAAAATCATCGGCCCCGGCTTCGAGGCAGCGTGCTAAGTTATCTTTAGAGCTTAACGCCGTCACCATAATAATCGGCACTCTGCGCCAATTTGGCATCCCTTTCAAGCGGCGACAAATTTCAATGCCGTCGATATCCGGCATCATCACATCTAGGAGAATTAAATCGGGATTATAACTCTCCAGAGAGGACAATGCCATAGGACCACTGGCGGCATAACTGACTTCATAGTCTTCTTGACTTAGTAAAGCATCAATAACATCGAAATTATCCGGTTCGTCATCAATCACAAGGATAGCAGCCGTCATAAAGCATTTCCCGTGGTTTAGCTAAGATTTTGAGCGAATTAACATTCGTTCAACTTGTTGTATGAGTTCCCTTAGTTTAACAGGTTTTGTGACATAGTCCGTTGCCCCTGCCGCCAAACAGCGATCGCGATCGCCCTCCATGGCTAAGGCTGTGAGGGCTAAGATGGGAACTCTCTCCAGGTCTGGGTTTTGGCGAATCAGTTGGGTCGCCTCCAACCCATCTATTCCTGGCATTTGAATATCCATCAGAATGATATCGGGTCGTTCTGAGATGGCCAACTGGACCGCCTCTACCCCATTTTTAGCCACCAAAATCTGATAGCCTTTAGCTGTTAGGTAGCTGGCTAAGGTGTTTAAACTCGCTTCGTTATCTTCTGCCACCAAAATCACAGGCGAGATGTTGTCATTTGAGGTAGACTCTACTGGAGAGGGAGTCGGAGAAGAGGAGCGTGAATCGGAGGCGATCGCTGTCCGGTAAGGTAAGGTAAAGCTAAAACAACTACCCACTCCGACCTCACTGGTTAAGGCAACGTTGCCCTGATGCAGTTCTACAATACGCTTCACCAGAGCTAAGCCCAAGCCAGTTCCTTCGTATTGACGATTTAAGGCACTGTCAATTTGCACAAAGGGTTGAAAGAGTTTTTGGATATTCTCAGAAGAAATTCCAATTCCTGTATCCTGAACTGCAAAACGAATCTTCGATATCTTGTCAGCAGACTGACTCACCACTTCCGTAACAGTTAGGCGAACTTCTCCTCCCTCTAAGGTAAATTTAACGGCATTATTAAGAAGGTTGATTAATACTTGGCGAATCCGTCGTTCATCTAGGATGACGGGCGATAGATAGCCAGGAACATCTAAGCGTAGATGAATTCCTTTTTTTAAAGCCTGCTGCCGCACAAAGGCTAAGCTAGATTCACACAGGTAGGAAATAGAGGTGGGGGAGCAGTCTAACTCAATCTGACCCGATTCAATTTTGGCGACATCTAAAATATCATTGATGAGAGCTAATAAATGAGTGCCACTCCGTTCAACGGTCTCTAACGCCCTGCGTTGTTTGTCATTAATATTCCCAAAAACGTCATCTTGCAGGGCTTCGGTCATTCCCAAAATGGCATTGAGGGGGGTGCGCAGTTCATGACTCATATTGGCGAGAAACTCATCTTTTAAGCGAGTGGCTCGAATGAGTTGTTCATTGGTGTAGGATAACCGTTCTTCGGCTTGTCGGCGTTTGCCATCGAGGCGATAGCCTTCGATCAGGTTACTACAGGTGACTAAAAATGGGGCGAGATAATCGATAATATCCTGATTATAGCCTCCTGCTCGGTTGGCAATGCCCACCAGTCCCATTAACGTGTTGCCTTGAAAAAAAGGCAGTCCTAAAAAGCTATTTAACGGTGGATGTCCGGTGGGGGTTCCACCGCGCCGTGAGTCGGTGGTGGGAGAGTTGGAAATTACCGGTTTGCCGGTCATAATAACCGCTCCAAACAGGGTATTCATATTCTCGAACTCCATCCCTTGCTCATAATTGTCATCATAAAATTGGCGGGTGGCCGCATCCCAAGCGACATTGGTAATGCTATGGGTTCTGAGATAGGGAACCCCACTCATTTTGAAGAGGGTTTCCTCTAGGTAGGCGCTACCATCATCCCGGAAGAGGACTTCACCAATAAAACCATATTCACTTTGAGTCAGTTCCAACAGTTGCGCCAGCAATTCTTCAAAAATGATGAGACGATTGGTGGCCGTGATAAATTGAGATTGGGCTTGACTAATAGTTGAGAGGAGAGCGTTACTGCTTTGGAGGGCAATTTCAGCCGTTTTGCGGCCGGTGATGTTAAAACGAACCGCTAAAAATTGCACCGGTTTGCCCTGACGGTCTAAAAAGGGAACGATGGTACTGTCTACCCAATAGAGGGAGCCATCTTTGGCCCGATTACAGACTTCTCCCCGCCAGACTTTTCCCTGCAAAATGGTTGACCATAATTCTTGGAAAAACGACTGAGGATGATATCGTGAGTTCACGAGGCGATGGGTTTGACCGATTAGTTCTTGACGAGGGTAACCCGAAAGTTGTAAAAATCGCTCATTGGCATAGGTAATGACTCCATCGGGATTAGTAATGGCAACGATCGCCGATTCATCGAGGGCTAATTTAAAGGCAGTTAGTTGTTGCAGGAGTTGTTGATTTTCCTGTTCAGCTTGTTTGAGATCCGTGATATCTTCAGCAATGCCGGCAATGCGATAGGGCTGTCCCTGGTCGTTTAAAATGGGGAAGGCGCGATCGCGAATCCAGCGAACCTCACCGTTGGGACGCAAAATGCGATATTCTTCGTCATATTGCCCTTGGATTTGTTTAGGAATGGCGGCCAAAACCCGATCGCGATCGTCCGGACACAAACGCTCCGCCCAGACTTCTGGGGTGATAAATAGCTCCTGTTGAGGTCGTTGCCAGATACGCTCATAGGCAGGACTAATATAGATAGGTTGGCGGTTATCACAATGGACAATCCAAAAGACAGCATCGACCACATCAGCTAATTGTCGGAACTTTTCTTCACTTTCCCGCAGTGCCTCTTCGGTGTGTTTACGCTCACTAATATCTCGACAGACGCAAATCAATAGTCCGTCATCGGTCCGAGACAGGGATAATTCTAAGGGAAAAGGCTGACCATCTTTGCTTAGTGCCGTCGATTCCCCTTGCCAGGTTCCCTGATCGTCCAATTGGGGAAAAATCTCCGTCTCAGCGCGAGGAATTTCCTCGGGGGTAAATAAGCGGTGCCAGGATTGGCCAATGAGTTCCGAGGGAGAATCATAACCGAAAATCTGACAATGGGCGCTATTTAAATAGATGTAGTGATGATCCTGAAGAATCGCAATGCCATCGATCGCCGTTTCCATGGCTACTAATTGCCGCTTGAGGATGGTTTCATTCTGTTTGCGATCGCTAATATCCACCACCACACAAACACAACTGCCATCGTCTGGAGATAATAGTGCCACTCCTACCAACACCCACACGGGATGGCCATCGCGGTGCTGATAGACTTTTTCCCAAGGCTGAACGCTCCCCGACTCTCGTAACATCTCCATTGCCTTGAGATCCAAATCTCGGTACTCCGGGGGAGTGATCTGCGCCCAGTTTAAGCGTCCCTGCTCTAAATCACTTCGGGAATAGCCCAACATCTGTAAAAAGTGATCGTTGGCGTCACTAATGTGACCGCTAAAGTCGGTAAACATCATACCCACGACGTCCGCCTCGAAGACGCGACGGAAGCGGGTTTCACTTTCTTGTAGGCGGATTTCGGCTTCTTTGCGCTCGGTAATATCAAAGTTGATGCCAATGAGACTTTCAGGCTCCCCTTGAGCATTACGAATCAGGGTTCCGGAGGCTTTGAGGTAACGCAGAGTTCCATCTTCATGTAGAATCCGTAGTTCGCGATCATACTCGATCTCTCCAGACATAACCTGTTCGCCGAGATATTCAATCTCGGGGCGATCCTCGGGGTGGAGTCGATCGAGCCACATTTCATAGGATGGGGGACCGGCTGAGGGGGACAGTCCGTAGAGCGGATACATACGCTCATCCCAGATCATCCGTCCTTCCCTGAGATGCAATTCCCAGCAGCCGATCGCACTGGAGTCGAGAGCAAGGTTTAAACGTTGAGACAGCTGTTCTAGTTCATGGCTTTGCTGTTGCTGCAATTGCTCGATCGCAAGGTGGGTTTTTTGATCACAAAGGCCTTGCAGCAAACTCTCATGGGTGATCAGGCCCCGGAAGCGATCGCCCTCATCGAGCAGTACCACGGCTTGCTTTTGCTCCTGATGCAGCCGTTGACAGAGACTCCACAGATCTGTGAACTCTGATTCTAGTAATCGTAAAGGCGGCTGGGTGATTAACTCCCGAATTGGCGTGTCCTTCTCCCGTTCTTGCAGAATCGCTTCGAGGAAATCTCCTTTTGTTAAGACTCCCAGGGGGCGATCGCCCTCTAACACCACCCAAGAGTCTGAGGGACTCATTATCTCTGACGAAGACACTCCCCCCAACTTGGGATTAAACTGGGGGGTCTTACCCTTTAGGTGGTTAATGGCCTCTTTAAGAAGTATGTTGGAGCTTAAGGTTGGAGGATTTCTGAGAATTGCAGTCCTAAGGGTAACATCCATGAGATAACTTTTCTTCTCTTAAAACCGGTGTTGGATCTCACGCTGTCCCCAACCAGGGCTATTATAGCCAATTTTTTAGGATCATTCCCCCAAAATTTAGCAATTCTCAGAACTACCAGGTACCTAGATAGATGAACTTAGACTAAGGTGCGGGTCAGAAAGCGGCTCTAGGTCTACGATTGCGTATTTTCCGAGTTCTTCTATCAGCAAAAATGAGCGGGTCTACGTAATTTCAAGGAGTCAGCGTTTCCTTAAACCTGGATATTAGACCGTTCTAAGAGCGCCTCAATTGGCGTCACCCAATGTTTCAACTTGACCGGTTTACTGAGATACTCATCAGCTCTAGCCTGCAAACATCGCTGCTCATCGGACTTTAGAGCCAACAGGGTCCGCTGAATATCCATGATAATCAAGTTTAGCTGTTGTAGTTGGGCCGGCTCAATCGCCTCAGCGCCATCTTTGGCTAAGAGTCATAATTGATGGTTTCGGACCGCTCCTAAGTCGTGATCAAGCCAAAAAGACAGTTCAGATTCATCAATAATCCAGGATTAAACACTTGCTGAGCAAAGCTTTTCAGCAGCAAAAAAGTCCTATTTGGTGTGTTTTTTTGTTGAATTTAATAGACCGAAGTTAGCCCAACTGATCCAGGAAAGCGGGCCGCGTTGATTCGTAATCCCCACAGTTAATGGCCGCCTCAGAGGACGCTATCGTGGGATGAAGCGGGCATTTGAGGCGATGATCGTTGGTAAAATAGGCACAATTGGCGCAGGGAATTTGGTGCATTATTTTGGCCCGGCGGTGGCTACTACGGATTGCTGCCAACATATTTCCTACAATCATGAATACGATCGCCCAAGCACTAATAAAACAAATTGGCACTAAAAATGGCTCAATTGCCTTGATTAAGATATAAAGAACTTGAAACATGGCAGGAACGTGAGGTGAGGAAAATCTAATTTTCCTATTATATGCCAGTTGTTCAGCTCCTTCTAGCCCCAGATCACTCTTAAGTAAGGATTAACGTTTGAGTTTCTCGGGACTTGGGGGGCGATCGCCCATTCCCCAGACCCAGACTGAGATTTGCTAGACTGTCAGCGTAGGCATTCCTGGTGTCCCATGACCTCCTCCACGGCTAATCCCACCCCTTCCCAGTCTGAGACAATTCTGGAGAAACTGCGAGAGTTACCCGAGACGCAACAGCAACAGGTTTTAGACTATATCGAGTTCCTGGCCCAGAAATATCCCAAACCGCAACCGCGATCGCAAAAACCCCGTGTCGCCGGACTACATCGGGGAAAGGGTTGGGTATCAGATGATTTCAACGATCCGCTTCCTCCCGAATACTGGAGTGGACAAGGATGAGACTGTTGTTAGACACCCATGTTCTCATCTGGTGGACGCTGACGCCCGACAAACTCTCCGAAAGGGTGACGACTCTGCTAGGGAACCGCGATAATGAGTTGTTTTTGAGTGTTGCGAGTGTTTGGGAGATGCAAATCAAACTCAAAAGCGGTAAATTGACCCTGGATTTGCCCTTAGAGGAGATGATGATCGGACAACAAGAGGAAAACGACCTTAACCTATTAAGTATCGATGTGGCCGATGTTTGGGTGTTAGATAGCTTACCGGTTCCTCATCGAGATCCCTTTGATCGTATGATTATTGCCCAATCGATTCGTGCCGAGTTATCCCTAATCAGTGTCGATCGCCTGTTTGATTCCTATCCTATTAAACGGCTTTGGTGAGGGGATTTTCGCCGCGAAACTAAGACCCATGGAGCTATTCTCCGAAAACCCGACCGGAAAACCGGAGTATAAGGGGGGCGATCGCCAGTACAATCAAGGCCTACCATAGTCGACAAAACAATCCATAGGAGCTTGGTTTATGACCTTACAACTCGGAGACATCGCCCCCGATTTCACCCAGGATTCCTCTGAAGGAACCATCCACTTCCACGAGTGGGCCGGCGATCACTGGGTGGTGTTATTCTCGCACCCCGCCGACTACACCCCCGTTTGTACCACCGAACTGGGGGAAGTGGCGAAACTCAAAGGAGAATTCGAGAAACGCAACGCCAAAGTTATCGCCCTCAGCGTCGATGACAGCGACTCTCACAAAGGCTGGATTGGCGACATCGAAGAAACCCAAGGAACCGCCATCAACTATCCCATCTTGGCTGACGCAGACCACAAAGTCTCGGATCTCTACGGGATGATTCACCCCAAAGCCGATGCTAAAGTCACGGTACGGACGGTGTTTGTCATCGATCCCAGCAAAAAGCTGCGTCTGACCATTACCTATCCCCCCAGTACCGGACGCAACTTTCAAGAAATCCTGCGTGTCATCGATTCCCTGCAACTGACGGACAACTATCAAGTCGCCACTCCCGTCAACTGGACTGATGGCGATGATTGCGTGGTTTCCCCCAAAATCGCCACGGAAGACGCCAAAAAACAATTTCCCAAAGGCGTCGAAGAAATCAAACCCTATCTCCGCATGACTCCCCAACCCAACAAATAAGTTAAACTCATCGGGGCGAAATCAATTTCGCCCCGAGTTAGCGTTTCCCCTACGCCTCGCGAACGCTGGGTTGGCCGTCTTTCACCTCACCGACGAGAATCACGTCAGCGGTATCGACAAATAAGCCATTTTCCAGAACCCCAGGGATATTATTGAGGGTTTTCTCTAACTGGGCCGGATTCTCAATCCCATTGGCGAACTTGACATCAATCACCAGATTTCCCTCATCGGTGACAACGGGGCCAGCTTTCTTGACTCCCATCCGCAACGTGGGTTCACCGCCGAGGCTTTGAATGGCCCGCATCACGGGAGTCATGGCCATGGGGATGACTTCCACGGGAAGCAAGAAGCCTAAGCCTAACTTGTCCACCAACTTCGAGGAGTCCACCACGACGATAAACTGTTCGGCGAGAGAGTCGACAATTTTCTCGCGAGTGTGGGCCGCGCCACCACCTTTAATCAGTTGTTTTTGAGGATCAACTTCATCGGCGCCATCGATGGCTACGTCAATGCGATCGACTTCATCGAGACTGGTGAGGGGAATCCCGTATTTCTTGGCCAACACCGAGGCTTGGAAGGAGGTAGGAATCCCTTTAATATCTGTGAGTTCTCCTTTTTGCAGCCGTTCGCCGATATATTGGATGGCGTAGGCGGTGGTTGAGCCGGTTCCGAGTCCGACGATGGTTCCCGATTGTACGCGATCGGCGGCGGCTTTCCCCACCTGTTGTTTCATTAGGGTGACGGCATCATCACTCATGTTAGAATCCTCCAATCGATTGTATAGATGTCCTCAACACTCTACCGCGTTGTCAGGCTATCCTCTAAACGGTGACGGCTTGACGCTCTAGGACACGGTTGAGTTTGCCACTTTGATAGCCTTCGAGATCCAGGGTGACAAAAAGAAATCCTAAGGCTTGTAGATGAGCCACGATTTGGGCTAAATCACTTTTGAGGACGAAATCTTGAATCAACTCGGGGGGAAGTTCAATACGAGCGGTATCCCCTTGAGAGCGAACTCGCAGGTTGGGCCATCCCAATCCTCGCAGATAGACTTCTGCACGTCCCACGCGCCGCAGTTTCTCGACGGTGATTTCTTCGCCATAGGGGAAACGGGAGGAGAGACAGGGTTGGGAGGGTTTATCCCACCAGGGAAGTCCGAGATCTTGGGAGAGTTGACGCACTTCGGCTTTGCTAATTCCCACTTCCGCGAGAGGCGATCGCGCACCCCGTTCTTTGGCGGCCTGGATTCCGGGGCGATAATCTTGCAAGTCATCGGCGTTGACACCATCAACGACGTAGGGGTAGCCCCGTTGGAGGGCTAGGGGTTTGAGGGTATCATGGAGTTCACTTTTGCAGAAGTAGCAGCGATTGACCGGGTTGCTGGTGTAGTTGGGGTTCTCCATCTCTTGGGTGTAGACCTCTTCATGGGCGATGCCGAGGGTGGCCGCTTGAATCCTCGCATCTTCGAGGTCTTCGGGGAGAAGGGAGGGGGAGACGGCGGTGATGGCCAGGGCGCGATCGCCGAGTACGTCATAGGCGACTTTGGCCACAAGCGTCGAATCAATGCCGCCGGAATAGGCAATTAAGGCCCGATCCATGGTTTGAAAGAGGTCTTGAAGGCGATCGAGTTTTTGCATTACTATGGAAACGGCTATCAGCAAACTTAACAAGTCAATGCCTTGAGATGCCTCATCTGCTATCTCAAGTTACTCTCATTAGTTTAACATGGTTTAAGGTCTTGGACTGTTCCGAAAGTGAAGGTAAACATGTATAAAACTTTGACTGGCAACTACTGACAGGGTCATCTAGTTTTAGATGAAACCCTGGATTCGGATTGGGAAGGAAAGAGGGTTAATAGTATTGTTTATGACGTTGAGGAGTCTTCGAATAAACAACAAAAGTTTTTTGATTTGGTTGACAAACAGTCTTTTGATTTGCCCCTGGACTACAGGTTTAATCGAGATGAACTTTATCCCTAATATCTGTGATATCAAGCACAATTTTTCGGGTCTTCAGGATATCGGTTTAAATTTGTTGCAGGGGATACAAAATTGTAGGGGCGAAAAATTTTTCGCCCCTACCGCAACGGATGTAATCTCCCATAAATTCTCCTCTAGTATAAGCCTCTACAAGCCTGGACAAACTGTTTGACAAACGCCGGGTTACGGCGACAATGTTCATGAACATAGCTAGCGAGGCGATTTCCCAACACATAGCCTTGAGGAAAACTCCCCTTTATCTATTGTTGGGTAGCCACTAGCCGTCGTCTGTCTTACGGTTCCTCCAATTCTCCAACTCCAGTGGGAAGCGTAATCTGAAACTCAGTTCCCTCTCCGAACTGGCTATGACACTCTAAGGTTCCTGCATGTTTCTCCATGACGATTTGTCGTGATATAGGTAAACCCAACCCCGTTCCTTTACCCACTTCTTTGGTTGTAAACAACTTATCAAACATATTCTTTTTAACCATGTCAGTCATTCCGGTTCCATTATCCTGAATACTAATCATGACCTGGTTTTCCGCTTCCAAATAGCGAGTTTTCACCACCAGTCGATTGTCAATCTCGTGATAACTGCGATCGCGGCTATTTTCCTCAACCGCATCAATGGCATTCCCGATTAGATTAGCAAAAACTTGATTCAACTGTCCAGCATAAGCCTGAATTTTGGGCAACTCTCCATAGTCTTTAATAACATTAATAGCGGGGCGACAATCATTCGCTTTCAGTCGATGTTTCAGAATCAAGAGCGTGCTATCGAGTCCTTCATGAACATCATACGTAACCGGGAACCGAGTATCACCACGAGAAAAACTCCGCAAACTATGACTAATATTTTGAATGCGTTTAACTCCTTCTCGCATGGAATTGAGAGATTTGGGCAAGTCTTCCCGAATATAGTCTAATTCTATGGTCTCCATTTCCTCCAGAATCTCCTCATCTGTGTCAGGATATTTCTCTTGATACAAATCAATCAATCCCAACAAATCCTGGATATAGTCCAAGCAGGGATCAATATTCCCCTTCAAGAACCCCACAGGATTATTGATTTCGTGAGCCACCCCCGCCACTAAATTTCCTAAGGTGGACATTTTTTCACTTTGAACAATATGCAACTGAGCTTCCTGTAAATCTGTAAAAGCCTTCTGAGCCGATTCATAAAGCCGAGCATTTTCCAAAGAAATCGCCGCTTGGGAACAAATGAGATTAAGGAGTTTGATGCGATCGCCCGTAAACGCCCCAAACGTTAGATTGTTTTCGAGGTATAAAATTCCTCGCAATTTTCCTTGATAAATAATCGGCGTTACCAAAATACTTTTGGGTTGACATTTTTGAAAATATTCATCTTTCAGTAGTCCAATTTCTAGGGTTACATCAGCGATGATTCGAGGTTGCAACGTCCGTTTGACTCGATTAATCAAAGACATTGGCAGTTCCTCACAGTTATTTGAATCTTGGGACAAGAATAACGGCGACGAGTCGCCGGAATTTGCCAAGGTAAACAGTTTTAAGTCTTGTTGTTCTTGCAATAAAAATAGGCAATTATCCGCCCCCGCATGAGTCACCACAATCGTTAAGAGAGTATGAATTAGCTTATTCAGTTCAATCTCTTCAGAAATGGTTTGAGACACTTTAAGAATCGCCTCTAAATCCATCGCCTCAGAAATACTGCTCGACGAACCTCCCGACGTATGATGAGATGTCTTGGTGGTGCGTGATGACAGCTTCCCCGAATCCGAGGCTGAGGGGTGCAGAATCTCATCGAGGGATTCCGAAAAACGCCGTTCTAGATCCAGAACCTTGGCTTTCGCACCCCAGCGAGCATAGCCATAATAGGCTTCTTGCAAGTACGCCTCCGCTAGTTTAGTTTTACCCCACTCCCAATAAAACTGGGCGGCTCGTTCATTGGCTAAGGCTTCTTCATGAAGATATTGAGACGTTTTCGCCTGGGCGATCGCCCGATCATAATAGTCAAGTGCTTCAGCTTTATAGTCCAACACCCGAGCCATTTCCGCATCCAACAACAGCAGGCGATGTTGATGATTCATCGGTGCATAACGACTCCAATCCACCAATTGCTCCCGGTAGCGTTGAACCCGTTCCCAGCATTGAGCCTGTTCCTGCATGGTTAACTCAGAATAAAAAGCTAACTCACTCAACGCCGCATAAAACTCAAACACCGGTGCAAAAAACGTCCCCGACAACGCCATCAAACACCCTTGCGCCTGATTGACATACTCCAGGGCATTGCGATACTTGCCAAACCAATAGGCAAGCATTATTTTGTAAGTATAAAGATAAGCAAGTCCTGACAACTCGTTATTTTGCTGATACTTGGGAATCACCTCTGTTTCGTCATAAGCCGGCCCCTTAAACACATCAGGTTCATCAAAGGATTCCTTCAAATGATATGCCATTTGTTGGGACATCTTCAAATAGGTAAGGGGCGATTCTTGTTTGATAGATTCTAAGACATCCGCATAATCTTGTATTTCCCGTTCCCAATCCTCCAAAATTACCCCAGCAAACACACTATCATAAAAATAGTTAATGAGATTGTAGCCAGCATTGAGGAAATCTCCACTATCTATCCCTGCCAGATAGCCATCTCTCATCGTCAAGCGAGTGGAGCGTAGAGACTCTTTACGATGCTGAATAAAGCCTCCAAACCAGAGTAAATTCAGGGACTTAAATTCCGATACCTTCAACGAATCCACCAAATTCAACGCCAATTTACCAAAGCGATAGCCCTGTTCTACATCCCCCAGAAAAGCCGATAAAACCATCCCATAACTTCCATAGCCCAGGGTTGAGGCTGGACTATTTCCAAACTCTAACGACAGGCTCACCATCGTAGCACAAAGCAAGGGTTGCAACTGGGGACTCCCCTGATAGACAGCGGGAAATAATAACGCACATAAATCCATGGCCGCTTTCATTGGAGCCTCGGTCATTTGAGGCTCATGAACCAGGTCTTCAATGGTTTGACCCCCCAGTTTCTCAGAGACTCTCTCTACAGCCTGATTGAGGTTCATTTCCATCGATTGAGAGTCTCCCTCCTCTAACCCGTGAACGCCCAACTCCAGCAGAGCGTTTTGACCCAACTCAATCGCCTCTAACATCTGACCTTGAGCCGTCAGAGAACTGATTTGAATTTGATAGATTTTGACCCGGTCAAGGACTGTCTCACTCGCGGCTAACACCTCATCTGCTCTCTGGTTCATCAGCTCAAAATTTCCGGTCAGATAGGCAGTTTTCACGGCCAGGGTTTTGAGTGCTAGGCTGAGGGAATACTGGATTTCCCAAGCGTTTTCTTCTAGCCAAGAGAGTCCCGTTTCAACGAACTGTTGTGCTAAGGGATAGGCTGTGGACTTGAGAGCTTTTCGACTCGCTACTAAATTTAACTGCGCCACCGCTTCTTTATCCCGACGCTCTCGGATGAGATCTGGGGCTAAATTCAAATGACCGACAATCTCAAAACATCGGTCCTCTCGCTCTTGTTCCCCCAACTTTTCTTGCAGTAAACGCCCCACTTGCAGATGTGTGGCTTGCTTATGCTCTTCAGGAATCAGAGAATAGGCGGCTTGTTGAATTCGGTCATGGACAAAGCGGTAGCGAGGATTGAGATTACCTTCGAACGTCTCGTTAGGTTCAAAATCCGTAAAAAATTTGTAGATTTGATTGGTGGGAATTACAAACTCTTGCTTGATCGCATTCCACAATCCAATCGCGACGTCTGATATCGAGGTTTGACTAATCACCTCTAAGGTATTGAAATCAAATTCAGCCCCCACACAGGCGGCTAATTGAAGCAGATTTTGGCTAGATGCGGGGAGTTTCCTTAATTGTAAAGCCATAAACTCCACGACGTCATCGGTCATTGCTAAAAATTTAATTTGAGCTAAATCAGCTTGCCAAGAACCAGTCTGCCAATCAAAACTCAGCAACTTTTCTTCATGGAGAAACTTGATAAACTGGTTTGTAAAAAAGGGGTTTCCTTGCGTTTTTTGAGCAATCAGTTCCGTGAGAGGATTAGCTCGGGATAGGTCACATTGAAGGGTGTCAGCCACGAGCTGATTGAGGTCAGACGTATCCAGAGGCGATAAGGTGAGAGTTTTAACTGGGGTGGCGTTCTGGGTTAATTCATCTAGGGTTAGGATGAGAGGATGAACCCGAGAGACTTCGTTATCCCGATAGGCTCCTAACATTAGAAGATAATCCTGATCGTCGAGCAAAATTTTCAGGAACTTTAAGGAAGTCCAATCGGCCCATTGTAAATCATCTAAGAAAATCACTAAAGGATGATCGGCACTCGCGAAGACTTTGATGAATTTTGTAAAGAGGAGATTTAGACGAGTTTCCGCTGCAACGCCTGAGAGTTCAGGGACTGGGGGAGGTGTTCCGATGAGGAGTTCTAATTCTGGGATGACCTCGACTAAAACTTGTCCCTGATCACCAATGGCTTCGAGAATGGTCTCTCCCCAGATTTGCACATTTTCCTCAGATTCTGAGAGGATTTGATCCACTAAATCCCGCAAGGCTTGCACTAAGCCACTCAACGGGATATTTCGATTAAATTGGTCATATTTACCCTTGATAAAATAGCCTCGTTGGCGTATAATTGGTTTATGGACTTCTTGAATTACAGAGGTTTTGCCAATTCCCGAAAATCCGGCCACTAGCATTAACTCGCGATCGCCTTGACTAACGCGATCAAAAGCCATTAGAAGTTCTTTCACTTCTTCGGCGCGACCATAGAGTTTTTCGGGAATCATTAGGCGATCGCTAATATCTCGTTTCCCCAGGGTAAACTCGCAAATCTGGCCGCTTGTTTGCAGTGCATCTAAACAGACTTGTAAATCCGCTTGAATCCCCAACGCCGTTTGATAGCGATCTTCAGCATTTTTAGCCATTAATTGACTAACCAACTGCGATAACGGAAGGGGAATCGCAGGATTGAGGTGATGAACCGGCGGTGGGTTGACGGCGAGATGGCTATGGATGAGATCTAAGGTATCATCTGAGTTAAACGGGAGCGTTCCCGTTAGCAGTTCATAAAACGTCACCCCGAGAGAATAAAAGTCGCTGCGATAGTCAATCCCACGATTCATCCGTCCAGTTTGTTCCGGGGAAAGATAGGCCAACGTTCCTTCGAGTGCATTAATATTATCCAGTTCTTGGCTTTCTCGGGGAAGTTGCGAGGCGATGCTAAAATCAATGCACTTCACCTCATGAGTCTGAGGATTAATCAGAATGTTAGCGGGTTTAATATCTTTATGGATAATGCGGTTTTGATAAAGATAGTTGAGGGCCTGCGTCAGTTGAATGGCGATTTTTAGAAATTCCTCTAGGGGAACCTCAGGGATTGGGGTAGATTGGTACTGTAACCAATAGTTAGCCAAGGAGATTCCGCCAAAATCTTCCAAAATCAGAGCGTAACCGTGACCATAGGATTCTAGGCTTAGGCTTTTGATGATTTGGGGATGAGTCAGATTTTTGGTTAAGGTGTATTGGTTGCGAAACTTGAGAAGATCATTAAAATCAGGGGTCTCATTTTGTAAGACTTTGATGGCCACCGGGTGCTGGTCGATTTCTCGCCGCCCTCGATAGACTCGAGTTCGACTGCCATGATACACTAGTTCGGTAATCTCATAACCTGGAAGCTGTAAGGTCTGAGTCATGGTTGGTTCTCGTACTGTTACGCAATGCTAATTGAATCTGTTATAACAGATTTTTCAAGCTAATTTCCTCTGCATATAAATTGATACTCGGACAATGCACTCACCGTTACGGCTAAAAGCTTGATCTATCAATTTCAGACTCTTAACAATTTGATGTATTACAGTTTATCTTTTTTTAATGTATAATAAGCTACCGATTCGTGAGTGACGATATGTTATGGGGTTTGCCGTTTACGGTCAACTCAATCCTGATTTGACACAACATCTTCCAGACAACTCAGCCATTACGATCACCATGACCTCGAAAGTCGTCTTTATCTCAAAAGTCATCTTAGCCTCACTTCTAGGGTCATTGGCCATTAAATACATTGCCCCAGAAATCCCCATTCCGGTTAACGGACTGTCGGCATTGACCATTATTTTTACCCCAGTTATAGTCATGATTGGGGTATTCATCCTGCGGGGACGGCGATCGCCCCAGAATACCCCCTAACCCCCATTAGGTGCTAATCTGAACATCAGCATAGATCTCCTCTCCATTTAGGGTTATCCCCAGACTCGGCAATAAAATCTCACAATTTCGGTTGAGGTAATCGTCAAATAGCCATTGGCTGGTACTGGTGCGGCGATAGTGTTCTAAACGATAGTCCGATTGGCTGATTAACAGGTAATCTTGAAACTGGGGAATTGAGCGGTAAAATAGGAATTTGTCCCCTCGGTCAAATGTAGCCGTTGAGGGCAATAGAACTTCGATAATCAGGCTGGGATTGAGAATTTCATCATCGCGATCGCCATTGAGCAAAACATCCCCCAAAACCACCATAATGTCGGGATATAAGCCTCGGCGATATTGAGGAATCCACAATCGCATATCACTCGAAAACAGTCGTAGAGGTGGGTTCGTCTGATAGGATTTGAGTCGAGCAATGAGGTTGACGACAATCGTATTATGATTGAGGCTAGCGCCGGCCATGTCCCAAACCTCTCCATCATGGTATTCATGGCGAGATTCACAGACTTGTTCCATCTGGCGATAGTCATCGAGAGAAACGGATTGAGCAGTCCTAATCATGATATCTGTGATCTCAGGAGTTGCGATCGCCCCTAGTATAACTCTCGACAAGCCTCAACAAACTGTTTAGCAAACGCCGGGTTACTGCGAAAATGTAAATGAACATAGCTGGCGAGGCTATTTCCCAACACATAGCCTTCAGAAAACGCACCAATACGCCAACTGTGGGCCTGATAACAGGTGGGAATCTCAGGAGGAACCGTCTCAGGAATCAGTTGAGAATAATGGAAACGATGGCCCTTAACACGCAGAGGCTGTGGGCAAAAGGGATACTTGGCACTGGTTTCGATTTTCGTATAGCCTAAGTTGGGGCGATCGCCCAATCGCGTCCAAAAGGGAAAAATTCCGGCAAACCGATAGCGAACCTCTTTAACTTCAATTCCCTGGGACAGATAAATTAAACCGCCACATTCCCCATAAATAGGACGATTTTCCGCCGCAAACCGTCGTAACCCCGCTAAAAACCTCTCATTCTGACTCAGGCGTTCCCCATGAAGTTCTGGATAGCCGCCACCGACGTAAAACCCATCAATGTTCTGCGGAAACTCATCTTGTAACGGCGACACCTCAATCAGCGTTGCACCGGCCTCTTGCAACAAACGTAGGTTTTCCTCATAGTAGAAACAAAACGCCGCATCACGGGCGATCGCAATCCGTACTGACGGCTTTTCTGACGGCTTTTCTGACAGCTTTTGCGGCAAACTCCCCGAAATATCCCCCCCAACCGCCAACCCTCCTTGCCAATCAGGCAAACTCGCCAACAGACTATCCAAATCCACATAGGTTTCCGTCGCTTGCGCCAACCTCTCAATATAGGAATGTCCCAGATTATCCTCCTCGGCCATCCATAACCCCAGATGACGAGAGGGGATTTCCGGGACGCTATTTTTAGGAATTTCTCCCCAGATAGGAATCGAAGTTACCGAAGCGATGGCCTCTCCCAAGCGACTTAAGGGGCTTGTAGTACGATATATATTGCGCGTATTACCGACTTTGTTTAGGGCAATTCCCGTAATTGACAAATTGGCATCAAAGTGTATATATCCGGAGACTAACGCCGCCACACTGCGAGACATCCGCGACGCATCCACCACCAGCAACACCGGAACCCCTAGCCACTTGGCGATTTGAGCGGTACTTCCATCGTCAGAGGTGGCCCCGTAGCCGTCAAAAACTCCCATCACTCCCTCAATAATCGCCACATCACAATCGCGGCTATAGTGACGAAACAGGGCTAAATTGTCATCTTTTGATAACATCCAGCCATCTAAATTGTGGGAAATGCGGCCCGTCGCCAGGCGATGATGTCCAGGATCGATGAAATCCGGCCCGACTTTAAACGACTGAACTTGTAGCCCCCGACGACGAAGGGCGGCCATAATTCCCAGAGATAGAGAGGTTTTGCCGACACCGCTACGAGTGCCGGCAATGACGAGGGCTTTCATGGGGTAGACTCTCCTTGTACGGCCGTTTGGATGGTGGCTTCATCCAATTGAGGGGTTCCCTGTTCATGGAGCCAGAGGAGATATTCCACATTACCCGCCGGTCCTTGGATGGGGGAGGTGACCAGGCCGCGATCGCACCAGCCCAAACCTCGCGCCGCATCCCGAACTTGGATAATGGCAGCGGCGCGATCGCTCAAATTGCGGACAACTCCCTTCTTGCCAACGCGCGATCGGCCCACCTCGAACTGAGGTTTCACCAAAACAAGGGTTTCCCGAGGCGACACCAACAAATTCCAAATCGCCGGAAACACCTTCTCCAGAGAAATAAACGAAACATCCGCCACCGCCAAATCCGGGCGCGGGTCATCAGCCTGATACAATTGCTCCGGGGTCAGATAGCGTAAATTGGTGCGTTCCTTGAGAACCACCCGGTCATCCTGACGCAGCTTCCAATCCACCTGACCATAGCCCACATCCACCCCATAGACCCGTTGCGCCCCTCGTTGCAACAAACAGTCCGTAAAGCCCCCAGTGGAAATCCCGCCATCGAGACAAACCCGATTCTCCACCGAAACAGGAAACACCTGTAACGCCTTGTCCAGCTTTTCCCCACCCCGAGACACAAACGGCGATCGCGGTTTCACAGAAATCTCCGCATCCACCGCCACCGCCGTCCCCGGCTTATCCACCAACTGCTGATTCACCCGCACTTCACCCGCCCGAATCCAGCGTTGGGCCAACTGACGCGACGAACAGAGTTGTCGCTCAACTAACAGCGTATCCAAACGTTGCTTCACCAAAATCTCTCCCCCCTGTTCCCTATTCCCTATTCCCTATTCCCTGTTCCCTGTTCCCTGTTCCCTGTTCCCTTCCTCTTCTCATGCTTCTCATAGGCCGTCACAATCTTCTGAACCAGAGAATGACGCACCACATCCGCCGCTGTGAGCTGACAAAAGGCGATTCCATCGACGTTTTTGAGAATCTTCTGGGCCACCTGTAACCCCGACATCTGAGTTGAGGGTAAATCCGTCTGAGTGACATCTCCCGTCACCACCATGCGGGAATTAAAGCCCAAACGAGTTAAAACCATCTTCATCTGAGCCGATGTGGTATTCTGAGCTTCATCAAGAATCACGAAGGCATTATTGAGAGTTCGTCCGCGCATATAGGCGATCGGGGCAACTTCGACGATTCCCCGTTCCATCAAATCAGGAATCTTCTCCGCGTCAATGAGTTCATAGAGGGCATCATACAGCGGACGCAAAAAAGGACTCACCTTTTGCTGTAAGTCTCCCGGAAGGAATCCCAACCGTTCCCCCGCTTCCACCGCCGGACGAGTCAAAATCAGCCGTTCATAGCGTTTGTCGAGTAACGCCTGCACCGCCAACATCGCCGCTAGATAGGTTTTTCCCGTTCCCGCCGGGCCAATGCAAAAGGTTAAATCATGGTTGCGAACCGCCTTGACATATTGACGCTGACGAAAGGTTTTCGCGCGAATATCCTCACCGCGACGGGTGCGGGTGAGAATATCATCTCGTAAATCTCTGAGTTCATCTTGTCGCCCCGTATCCAGGGCATGAATCGCTGTGTTAATATCCACATCAGCCACCGGCTTGGCCACTTTCCAAATCGGTGAGAGAATTTGAATCAGTTGCTCACAGCGTCCGGTTTGGCTGTCGGTTCCCGACACAAAAAGTTCTTGACCCCGTAAGACTAATGTAGCGCCGGTTTGCTGCGCTAGAGTTTTGAGATTAACTTCCTGCTGTCCCACCAAGGCGAGGGCACATTCAGGACTGTAAAGATCGATGGTGAGTCGGGGGGTCATATCCTAGGGATAGATGTTTGGCAAGATTTGGCAATTCAGACGAGAGGCTTCTTATCGACACTTAAAAATAGGCAAAATCTCTTAGCGATAACCTTGTGAGGCAATGCTTTTGCTTATTTTGGTCGTCCTATTTAATGTGACTTTTGACCGATTCAGGACAAGTGAAAACAGAGACTCGGCTTAGTTCGAGTTTAGAGCCATTTTCAGTATGGCATGAGTCCAAACTTAAACAAAACCGAGTCTAGCCGGGAAACTTGGAGATAGTTGCCGCTATTAGGCGCTCGCTTCACTCGTTTCAGCTTCAGTGGCTTCTGCTTCGCTAGATGCAGCTTCAGTGGAAGCCGCCGGGGTTGCGGCGGGAGTTGCGGCGGGAGTTCCGGGTTTGGGGCCAACAAGCTCAGCGCGACGAAGGATGTCGCGAACGGTATCCGTGGGTTGTGCGCCATTGTTAAGCCATTTGAGCAGTTCTTGACTGTCGAGGCGCGTCTCGCCGCTACGGGGGTTGTAGAACCCGAGTTCTTGCAGAGGACGACCATCGCGACGAGCCGAACTCTCCATGGCTACGATACGATAACTGGCTTCTCTTTTTTTACCGAGGCGTTTGAGTCGAAGTTTAATCATGTGTGCAAAAGTTGGCTATTTTGGGTTTACCCTTCTGTACAAGGATAACTGCAAAAGGTCAGTTCTCTAGTATAAACTGTTTTTTCCCCTTGAGCATCCCCCCGATGACTCGGCGCTGGGTTGAAATGATTCCTTGAGGCAGTATAATTGCCCCTAAAGTCGACGATAGCTATGGCACAGCGATATATCCGCGTCCGCACGGCTGAAGGACGAATTTATTATGGCTCTTTGCAAGTTGACCGCAGTGTCAAGATCTTCGATGCACCGCCCTGGCTGAACGGGAAGCCGACCGAGATGACCTGTGGGGCGGAAACCTACGAGTTATTGGCCCCCTGTGCGCCCTCGAAAATTGTAGCGGTGGGGAGAAACTACCGCGATCATGCTGAGGAGATGGCGGCGGAGGTTCCCAGCGAACCCCTGTTGTTTCTCAAACCACCGACAACGATTGTGGCTCATGACACGGCGATCGTGTATCCTCCTCAATCTGAGCAAGTCGACTATGAAGGGGAGTTGGCCTTAGTGATTGGCGAGACCTGTCAGGACTGTTCCCCGGACGCGGCTTCAGAGTATATTTGGGGATATACGATCGCCAACGATGTCACCGCTCGGGATTTACAACGACGCGATCGCCTCTGGACAAGAGGAAAAGGCTTTAACAGCTTCTGTCCTCTCGGCCCCTGGGTGGTCCGAGAAATCAACCCCGGCGCGAAACTACAAACCTTTCTCAACCAGGAAGAGAAACCCCGCCAGTCAGCGCAATTAGATCGCATGGTCTATTCCCCTGAGGCCTTAGTCTCTTATATCTCCCAAATCATGACTTTGTTACCGGGAGATGTGATCCTAACCGGAACACCGAAAGGGGTGGGTTCCTTGCAAGTCGGCGATCGCGTACGAGTCGAAATCGAGGGAATCGGCGCCTTGGAGAATCCCGTGATTCCCAAGCCAACTCCCCCAGTGGAGATCTCAGAGTAAGCTTAAAACACCTGAGAATTAGCTGCATCCGAGAGTCCCGGAAGTTCGGGATATTCTCCCCGTAAACATTGCACCAGACTAAAGCCAACCGCAGCGATGGTTCCCAAGAAGAGGGTATTGACGAGGGTTTCTAACAGCAACGGCGCGCCGGATTCCAACCCAGATCCGAACAGACTCAGAATGAGGCTACTAATCGAGAGAATAATCGTCAGTAGAACCGCCTGCATCCCGTTAAACCGAACAAAGCGGCTGAGACTATCATTGCGAACGACCGCAAAAAAGAGAACAAAGAAGAGAATCAGCCGCCCGAAGGGGATAGCATTATAGAGTTGGATGACCGGAATCAGGGGAATAAAGAGAACCTGGAGGATGGGGAATTGCTTAAACAGAAAGGTCCCAAAAATCAGGCCTTCCATCAGGGGAACCAGATACACGGCGGCCGCGCCGAGGCGATCGCGCCAGCTAAAATTAGAAGGGCTGTTCATAAAACACTCAAAAATCGATCTATTAGTCGTTGGGCTAGTCTCTCCATCCTATAAGAATTTAGTGGTCGAGGTGTTGGTAAGCCGCATCGGAGACAACCGGAAGATCCGGATAGCGCCCAAACGCCGTTTGGATAATCGCGTAGAGCGATCCCCCAAAAACGGCTAAGAAAACCATATTCGCAATCACCGCCACGAGAAGATTTCCCGATACCGCCGCCGTTTGCAGAGGAAGTCCGATGAGTTGGCTGACAATGGCGATGAGAGACAAGCCGATTTTGATGATCAGGGCTTGCATCGTATTGAAGCGCAAAAAATGACTGAGATTGCGGTTGCGCACCACCAGTAGGAACAACGCAAAGAAAATAATCAGTCCACCGAAGGGAACGCCTTGGACAAATCCCCAGTAAAGCCTCAGCAGGGGAGAGAGGGGAATTAAGATGAGGTTAGCTAGCAGTGGCATCAGATCGAACAAGTAGCCACCATAGCGTACCGATTCGAGTAGGGGTAACAGATAGATGACACAGGCTAGGATGCGATCGCCCGGAGTCTGTGAACCTCGCCGAGTCATAAGAATATCTCCAATGGGGGGGTAAGTTTCTTACTATGGTAATCGATATGCCATCTGACCCGATTAGCCGCCTAGGACGTCATCAAACTCAGGATCATGCAACCCCCCACCCCTATCACGAGATACCTGGCCAACTCAGCCTTGGCCCTATTACTCATCACTGGCTGTTCCACACCAGAACCTCCCCCAGATACCGCAACAGACGCCACCACAGACAGAACCGATCTCGCCGCAACCCCCACCCCCGACTCATCCTCCCCGAACTCAGATACATCCCTGTCCTTAGACCGAGATTGGCAACCAACCACTATCATTGACAACTTAGAACATCCCTGGGGATTAGCCTGGCTTCAGGATGGAACCCTGCTGATTACGGAACGGCCCGGACGTTTACGCCTCGTCCGCGACGGCGTATTAGATCCCACCCCAGTCTCCGGAGTTCCCGAGGTTTTGGCCCTCAATCAAGGGGGATTACTCGATATTGCGGTCCATCCCCGCTTTGAGGAAAACGCCTTAATTTACCTCACCTATTCTGATGGAACACCGGATGCAAACCAAGTCCAAGTGGCGCGAGGGGAGTTGCAAGAAAACCGGTTAGAGAATGTGGAGGTTATTTTCGAGGTCTCTTCTTCCAAAACAGAGGGACAACATTTTGGGTCCCGGATGGCCTGGCTTCCTGACGAAACCCTGTTGGTGAGTATTGGTGATGGGGGAAATCCGCCGCTGGAACTCGATGGAGAGTTGATTCGCACCCAGGCCCAAAATCGCGACAGTCATTTGGGGTCAATTGTACGTCTCAACGACGATGGGTCAATTCCTGAGGATAATCCCTGGGTTGGAGACGCTGACAGTAATCCAGCGATTTGGAGTTACGGCCATCGCAACATCCAAGGCTTAGCCGTCGATTCGCAAACGGGTGAGATTTGGTCAACGGAACATGGTGCGCGTGGCGGGGATGAGTTAAATCGGATTGAAAAAGGCGAGAATTATGGTTGGCCCTTGGTGACGCACAGTGAAGAATATACAGGAGGTGCGATTTCAGACCGCCAAACCCATCCCGATATGGTTGACCCAGAGGTGGTGTGGACGCCGGCGATCGCCCCCTCGGGGTTAACGATCTATCATGGAGATCTCTTGGCTGGCGGGTTAGTCTCCCAAGCCGTACATCATATCCAGTTAGATGAGTCAGGTCAGGTGACAGACCAACGGGCGATCGCGATCGGTCAACGGGTTCGAGATGTCCGCGAAGGCCCAGATGGTCATCTCTATGTGTTGACGGATGCACCGCAAGGCCAGTTAATTCGACTCGATTAAGTCCTAGATACATCCACGTAACTCGATTAAGTCTTAACCTGTTGCTACCTCGACTTAACGGAACATGAGCCAATCCTCTCAACGTCCCCAATATGTCAAGGATTTAATCGCCCTCTACGGCAATGACTACGGAATCTTACTCGGATCAGCAGTGTTCTACCACATCGTAGATCCTGACACAGACCTAGAACAAATCGCACTACGCTGTCAACGCCAGTTTCTCGGACCTGAGTGGTTCGACTCCAAACAAGAAGACTGGCTGGGGGGATGGTTTCTACTCTATCGCCGTCCCAAAGGGCAAACTGGCAATCTTGTCAAGGAGTTTGAAGCCGTCTATGACATCTTCGAGAAAATTCTACACCGGTTCCTGGATCCATTGAACAGTGGTGACGAGGCGATCGCCCGCCAAAAACTCGCGATCGCCTTCGATGACCCAGATGTCAGCGATCTACACATCTATGAAATGCACGACCAAGACATCCTCACCGGACGCTTGGTGATTGGCCGTCGTCGCAACGGCGAAACCACCACCCTGATTATTGTCTGTGACTAGACCGGTGACAGACTGACCCGTCCCGAGCCTCTTACATAAGCCCAACTTATATCTATCATTAGGAAGAGTTTTGTAACAAACCCTTTACAAAGCGTTACAAATT
>LSZA01000020.1 GCA_001637315.1 Phormidium willei BDU 130791
CCGCCGGCCAGGGTATCATTGCCCCGTTGACCGAAGATGACGTTATTGCCCCGTTCGCCAAAGACAATGACATCGCCACTGCCGCCATAGATGGTGTCATTGCCTAACCCTCCTTGGAAGGTATCTTGGCCACCATTACCGAACATGACGTTATTCCCCGCCGCACCAATCAGGAGATTATCACCCGTGGCGGGGTCGTTGGGGTTGCCGTTCCCGGCCACGAGGGTATCGTTGCCGCTACCACCACAGAGGGTATCGTTACCATGATCGCCAAAGAGGAGGTCATCGTTGTTACCTCCCCAAACCATGTCGTCGCCACGGCCACCCCGAATGGTGTCTTCTCCGTCTTCGCCGACGAGGCTATCATTGCCTGAACCGCCGAGAACGAGGTCTTGGCCGCCGCCAGTGAAGATCAGGTTGTTACCATCATTTTCCCGAACCAGGGGGTTGCCGTTGGCGGCCACGAGGGTATCGTTACCCTCTCCGCCATGAATGGTATCATCGCCGCGATCGCCGAAAATGAGGTCTTCGCCATCACCTCCGAACACCCGGTCATTATTATCCCCGCCATAGACGGTATCCCCACCCTGTCCAGTCAGGATGACGTCATTGCCCTTATTTCCACTCAGGACGTTACCTACAGCCGCTTCTGTTGAAAGGCTACGGGGACTGCCAAGAAGGGTATCGTCGCCAAACTCTCCTTTGAGGGTGTCAGACCCTTGGCCTCCATAGATGAGGTCGTTGTTCTGACCCCCGAAGGCCAGGTTATTGCCATTGCCGGTGGAGATGGTGTCATCGCCTCGGTTGCCGAGAATCAGATCATTGCCAATGCCGCCATAGAGGAGGTCGGGGCCATCTTCGTCGATGCGATCGGGGTTCAGAGAACCGCCCACGAGGGTATTGTTGCCCTGGTTGCCGTAGAGGGTGTCAGCGCCGCGATCGCCGAACAGTAGGTCATCGCCAGACCCGCCATCCAACCAGTCGTTATCATCGCCCCCAAACAGGCTATCACTGCCCGCTCCACCAAAGAGGACATCATCGCCGTCATTACCCGAGAGAAGATCTCCCGGGCTGGGTTCCGGGCTGGGTTCGGGTTCGGGAGTCGGTTCTGGGCTGGGTTCGGGTTCGGGAGTCGGTTCCGGGGTGGGTTCCGGGCTGGGTTCGGCCTCCCGGGGGTCCTCTAACCCCGCCAAGAACTCAAACGTTAGCTCTCGAGGCGTGAAAGCCTCTGCATCGGTGAGGCGATCTTCATTGGCAATGGCTTCATTGGCCTCGTCACGGGCCGGTTCGATGGTGTCGGGACTGCCAATGAGAGTGTCGTTGCCGAACTCCCCTTTCAGGGTGTCGCTGCCGGCATCACCCTGAACCTGGTCATCGCCGCGTCCGCCAAAGATCATGTCATCACCATCACCCCCCGAAAGACTTGTCTGGCCCAAGTTGCCGAAGATGGTGTCATTGCCGCCATCCCCATAAATCAGATCATCGCTCCCTTCAAAATCAGGGGTGCGGTTTTGGGGACCGCCGCCAATGATATCGTTGCCGGGGCCACCGGAGATGGTATCGTCGCCGCGATCGCCCCAAATGACGTTATTGCCGCCACGACCCAGAATCAGATCACGATCCTGGCCGCCATTGAGGGTATCATCCCCCAGATGACCGAGAAGAGTATCATTCCCCTGATTCCCGGCCAGAGCATTATTACCGCCGCCGGTCACGATCCGATCATTTCCCTGACTACCCCGCAACTGATCATCGCCGAGACTACCGCGAATCTCGTCGTCTCCCGACCCTCCGACCACCAGATTACCAGCGGTACTATCGAGGACTTCAACGCTGTCGAGTTGCTCTAAGCCATCGACCTGCAACGCCGGCAAGGGATCCGGCATCTGCCGGTTGACCTCCGGCAACTCCGCCAACTGAGGAATCTCGGGTTTCTCGGGTTTCGGAGGACAGAGGGAGTCGAAGTCGGGATCCGGCTCGGGGTCGGGGTCTGGGTCCGGAGAGGGTGTCGGAGAGGGAGAGGGATCTCCACCCAGATCGGGGACAGGATCATCGTCGTCGTCCTCCTCCTCCTCGCCCGGAGAGGTGGTCTGATTGGTAAAGCGAACTTCCCCAGGAATCGGGTCAATGGCCCCGAGATTATCAATCGCCGAATAGGTAAAGCGAATATCCCCGCTGCCATCTCCCACATCTAAGAAGAGGCGACTCAATTCGTCAGGAGTCAGGATTTGCCCTTCCTGCACGGCAACCCCTCCGGCACCAGGACGACCCAGGAAGAGAGTGCCTCGATTGGGCAGCGTGTTGATGACGAAACCACTAATGTTGCCATCCTCATCACGGCCGCCGAGTCCCGAGAGACGAATCACCTCACCCGGATCTGGCACCGGATTGGTCACATTGTCTGTGTCTGGGAAACGATTACCCACCTCTAAGGTCACTTCAGCCGGGGTGGGGTCTTCTTCCGATTCATTGTCGATCGCCGCATAGGCAAAGTCACTGCCGTTGAAGTTATCGTCGGGGAGGAAGAAGACATCATCAATGCGGTTAGCCGGGATCCTGTCGTCTGTGCCCAAGGCCCGACCGCCATCGGCCGGATCTCCCAGGAATAGGGTTCCATTCCCCGGTGCGCGAGTAATCCGAAACTCGTCAATCTCTCCATCGGGATCGTTGCCCCCTAAGCCGGTTAAACGAGTCGCCACCCCCCGGGGAATTTCATTGGCTCCTCCAAACGTGTTCGGAGGAACTTCAACGGTCGTCTCTTCGGTTTCCGGGGGGATGTTGCTGCCCTCAGTTTTCAGGAAGACGGTGCCTGGGGTCGGGTCTTCTGCACCGGTTTCGTCAATGGCAACATAGGTAAAGCTGGTGTTGCCGGTAAAGCCTTCGGGGAAGCTAAATTGCAAGCGAGCCAGTTCATCCGGCGTTAGCACAGCACCGGCACTGATCTCTTCTCCATCGAGGGTTAGGGTTCCCTCGCCGGGTAACTCATCAATCCGATAGGTGAGATCCCCCTCATCGCTTTCAATATCCGTTCCGCCGAGTCCGTTGAGGGTGACGGGTTCACCGGGTTCGATAACCTGCAAGACATCTTCGGTGTCCGGCGGTGCGTTGGCCGTCCCTAAGGTCACCTCCGCCGTTGGGGATTCGGCCCCTTGATTGTCAATGGCGCGAAACCCGAATGTGGTGCCGCTGAATCCCGGTTCGGCTCGGAAGAACAGGCGATCGAGTTGGTCGGGGGTTAGAGTTTCCCCTTCAGCCACTTCTCGTCCCCCTCGTTCGGGATCGCCGATAAAGAGCGTGCCTTGGCTGGCCGGCGGCAGTTCAGTAATTTCGTAACGATTGATGGTTCCATCGGGATCCTCACCGCTGAAGAGATCGTCGGAGAGGTTGGTGACGGCCCCGGGTGGCACATCTTCTTCGCCTCCGGTGACCTGAGGCGGACTGTTGAGGGTAATCTCTCCCGGTTCTGAGGCTTCTCCTTGGTTATCAATGGCCCGATAGGTAAAGCTGGACCCATCGAAGTTCTCGTTGGCATCAAACACCAACTGATCTAGCTCATCGGCACTGATGCTCTCCCCTGGACTGATTTCTCGACCATTGACTCGCAACACACCGCCTTCGGGGATGGTGTCGATGACATATCGTTCAATGGTTCCATCGTCGCTGCCAAAGAGGACATCGACCGCCGTGACTTCACCGGGGGGAGTGGTGACTAAGCCATCATCAACTTCTGGGGGTTGGTTGCCAATCTCAATCGAATCTGTTGCGGTGACTTCGGGGAGGAGGCGATCGGGATTATCGGGGTCAACGATCCCAAATCCCGGCACTCGGACTCTAGCCGTATTTTGAATGGCATCACCGCTGGGTAAACTGCTGACGGTGGCTGCAACTTGGTACACCGCCCGTTGATTGGCTTCTAGGTCGAAGGTATCAGAGATCGCTCCGCTGCCACTGGTGCTACTCACCACGTCACCATCGGCATTGAGAATCTGGCGTGTCCAGCTAAAACTCTCAATACCATCGGGGAGAGGGTCTGAGACTTGGATGTCGGGGATGGTTCCGTCGCTAATTTGATTCGTCTTGGGGTCGGTGATGCCGTTGTTTTCAATGGTGACTTGGTAATTGACGGTTCCGCCGGCATTAACCGAATCAGCGTTGGCATCTTTCTCTACGGTCACATTCAGGGCCACGGTGGCTTGGGGCAGGCTGGCGAAGTCTGAGATAGGCTCGCCGATATCTCCAATTCTCACCGCTGGCAAGTTGTCTGTACCTCGGGCCGAGAGCTGCTCTCGGTCTAAGCGGTACATGACTGACTCGGCGTTGAAGTAGAGATTATTATCGGCTCCAAAGCCTAAGGCGCCTGCACGTCCATTAATCAACTCCTCGTCCTCATTGACGATAATTCCAACTTGTTGTCCAGTGGCGCTGCTGATCTGATTGGCGGCATCGAAGGATAACTCCACCCGGTAGAGTTGATAGTCATTCGACGAACCTCGGCGAGCCGTGATGAAGAAAACATTCTCATTTTCTGGGTCAAAGGCAATGTCACCACCACCGCGACCAATTCCAGTAATACCAACCTCTTGGACACCGACTTCACCATCGGTGACGTTATCAGGGTCAATGGCATAGAGAACCCGGTTCCTGAACCCCATGCCGTAGATGCGTCCATCTTGAGATTGTCCTAATTTGACAATCTGATCATTGTTGTTACTTAGGTCGCCTGGGATGGGATCATCATCCCCGCGAGTTATGGGATTAAAGCTTCCAATCGCCTCATTGTTTCCGGTCTCAAAGTCGAATTTATAGACGGTAATCCCTTCGGCTACGGTCTTTGTATCGGTATAAAATAAGTCACCATCACTGTTGCGAGATAGGGCAAAGCTGCTATCTGCTAGTTGACCAATAGATTCTCGTTCAGCATTGGTGGGGTTAACTAAAAATAATTCGTCGTTATCCTCTCCCCCACTCGAGTAAAAGAAGTTGGGAGTGTTAAAGCGACCGGGATAGGTGGCTAGGGTATTGGGATGGAAAGGCAAGCAGAGCGCATCGATGAGGCCCCTCGCCCTGGTTCCGGCAGAGTCTTGGCTGGATTTTGACCTGAGGATGCGGTCAAAGTGCCACTGTCCCTGACCCACGACGTGACTCGATGCGGCAAGGGTGACCCCCAGCAGGCGATGCAGATGCGTCAGAAAGGTCTGTCCCAGAGTTCCGGCGCCGGTGCGACAGCCGTAGAGAACTACGGATCCTTGAGGAGAGAGGAACCGAGACCATTGACGGAGGCGATCGCCCCACTGATCGAGGTTCTGGGAGGTTAACCAGGTTTGACCCAACTGCAACGCTCCTGGCTGTCCGTGGGCGATTAGATGTAGGCTATCGATACCCTGATGCTGTTCAAGATACTCGGAAATCTGCTCAAGTCCATGACGCTGGGCATCAAGTTGTAGGACTTGGGCCGCGTCGATGACCCCTTTGTGTAACTGTTCAGGTGCCTCAATGGCGGCGTCAAGGACAAGCAGGGGACGAGATGGGTAGTGCAGATTCATGATGGGTCTCAAAAACTCTGGGTGTTTATGCTGAAGCTGGCTCCCTAGATTCAAGGGGAATCTCCTGGGCCGTCTGAGAAAATAATGAGTGGGGTTAAGGTCGAGCTAACTGAAGAAATGCCTAAAAAAGCTCCCTCATGGGGGAGACACTTCCAGACGAGTGATGAACTCTCATAGGATGTCTACGGTAGAGACATCGTATTCAATCGGACTGGATGACACCCGGATGGTCGATCGCCCTGGAGCAAAGCCATACCTCTACACTTTATAACCCAGGCCTTGACGATTTCCTAAGGATTCCGGAATTTAATTGCAAAGATTTGATAAAGATCAACGGCGTGTTGATAGGCTTCCGTAAAAATACGGTCAAAAACTCAGTAATAGTACGTAAGCATGATCGTGAGAGACTGGGGTCAGCGGAAGTTCAAGGGGCGATCGCCCCCCCAACTCGCTAAAATAGGGATTCCCTGAACAGTCCTGAACATCTAAGCGCCAACAGATACCTATGACCGTTACCCCTCGTCGTTACCACATCACCACCTTCGGCTGTCAGATGAACAAAGCTGACTCGGAACGGATGGCCGGGATTCTCGAAACCCTGAATTTCCAATCCACGGACGACCCCAACAGCGCTGACCTCGTCCTCTACAACACCTGCACCATCCGCGACAACGCTGAACAAAAGGTCTATTCCTACCTCGGCCGTCAAGCCAAACGCAAACAAAATGACCCTAACCTCATCCTCGCTGTCGCGGGTTGCGTGGCCCAACAAGAAGGGGAATCCCTACTGCGACGGGTTCCTGAACTGGACCTGGTGATGGGACCGCAACACGCCAATCGCCTCGGAGATCTCCTCGAACAAGTCTTCTGCGGTAGCCAAGTGGTGGCCACGGAACCGGTGCATATTATGGAAGACATCACCAAACCCCGCCGCGATAGTGCGGTGAGTGCTTGGGTGAATGTGATTTACGGCTGCAACGAACGCTGCACCTATTGCGTGGTTCCCAATGTGCGCGGCGTGGAACAGTCGCGCACCCCGGAGGCGATTCGCGCCGAAATGGAGGAACTCGGACGACAAGGCTATAAAGAAGTCACCCTCCTCGGGCAAAATATCGACGCTTATGGGCGAGATCTCCCCGGTAGTACTCCCGAAGGACGACATCTCCATACCCTGACGGATTTGTTGTACTTCGTCCATGATGTGCCGGGAATTGAACGCATCCGCTTCGCCACCAGTCACCCCCGCTACTTTACCGAACGGCTAATTCGCGCTTGTCAGGAACTGCCCAAAGTCTGCGAACATTTCCATATTCCCTTCCAATCGGGCGATAACGATATTCTCAAAGCGATGGCCCGGGGCTATACTCATGAGAAATATCGCCGCATTATTGACAAAATTCGCCACTATATGCCTGATGCGGCGATTAGTGCGGATGCTATTGTTGGCTTTCCCGGCGAAACGGAAGAACAGTTCCAAAAAACCCTGGATTTAACCGCCGATATTGGTTTCGATATCCTCAATACGGCCGCTTACTCCCCCCGGCCGGGAACCCCCGCTGCGGACTGGGAGACTCAACTGAGTGATGAGGTGAAACAAGACCGCCTACAACGGCTGAATCACTTGGTTAGTGTCAAAGCGGCTGAACGCTCCCAACGTTACGCCAATCGTGTTGAGGAGGTATTAGTTGAGGAACAAAACCCCAAAGATCCGACTCAAGTTATGGGACGGACACGGGGCAATCGCTTAACCTTCTTTGAGGGGAGTTTAGAGGAGTTGAAAGGAAAAACTGTTTCTGTGGAAATCTCGGAGGTTCGTCCCTTTAGTTTGACGGGACGGGTTCTGGCTTTGGTTTAGTCTAACCTCAATGGGGGGTCGTGCCACTTGTCTCGGTGGTTCTCTGAAAACAGTTTCCAAGACCTGAAAATGCTAGAATCAGTGGAATTGATGGTGCGATCGCCCCAACGGCGATCGCACCAACTGACCCCTCTCTAGGATTAACCCTCAACCACTGACGTTTACCTCTGACTCTAACCCTTAAACTTAGCCTGATTCATCATGCATCAGTCCTGTTTCCTGAACAGGCCTGCCCCCCTAATTTAAGGTTGAGTTGCTGTCGCGTTTTACAAGGAATTCCATTTATGGCTTCTCTACAGTCTATTGCCTTAATCTCGGTTCATGGCGATCCGGCGATCGAAATTGGTAAGGAAGAAGCTGGAGGACAAAATGTCTATGTGCGCCATGTCGGCGAAGCGTTAGCCGATTTAGGCTGGCAGGTGGATATGTTCACCCGCCGCACAACCCCCAGCCAAGCGGATGTTGTCCAACATGGACCGAACTGTCGCACGATTCGCCTCAGGGCGGGGGCAGAACGCTTTATTCATCGGGATCTAATTTTTGACGATCTACCTGAGTTTGTTCAGGCCTTCCATCGCTATCAACGGGATTCGGGTCGACACTATCACCTGGTTCACACCAACTACTGGCTCTCGGCTTGGGTGGGACTGCAACTGAGACAAACTCAATCTCTGGCCCAGATTCATACGCATCATTCTCTCGGTTCGGTGAAATATCGATCTGTGCAAGATATTCCCGCCATTGCCCAAACCCGTTTGGCTACGGAAAAACATTGCATTGAAACGGCTGATTGCGTTATTGCCACGAGTCCTCAGGAAGTCGAGGATATGCGGCGGGTGACGCCCTTAGGGACTATCCAAGTGGTTCCCTGTGGTACGGATGTGCATCGGTTTGGTTCGATTTCTCGTTCGGCGGCCCGGGAGTTACTGGGGATTCCCTCAGACCAAAAACGTCTCTTTTATGTGGGACGCTTCGATACTCGTAAGGGCATTGAAACCCTAATTCGGGCCGCTGGCCGATCGCAGTTCCGCCATGATCCGACTTTTAAGGTGGTCATCGGTGGCGGGGCGCGTTCGGGCCATCAAGATGGTGATGAACGCGATCGCCTCGTGGCTTTAACCCGAGAACTCGGCCTGGATCGCAAAATTGAGTTCCCTGGCCGCATTGAGGATGACTTGATGAGTGCCTACTATGCCGCTGCGGATGTCTGTGTGGTTCCGAGTCACTATGAACCGTTTGGTTTAGTGGCCATTGAGGCCATGGCCTGTGGAACCCCCATCGTTGCTAGTGCGGTAGGTGGCTTACAATACTCAATCCTGCACGAAAAAACGGGATTGTTAGCCCCCGCCAAGGATGAGCTGGCCTTCGCCGCGGCCTGCGATCGCATTCTCTCGAATCCCCAATGGCGCGATAAACTCGGCCAAGCCTCTCGCCAACGGGTGTTAGAAGAGTTCAGTTGGGAAGGGGTCGCCCACCATCTGACGCAAATCTACGATGGACTCTTACAAGAAACGGCCATTCCTGCTTAATGATCAAGCTCGTTAACCGTTAATTTAACCCATTAAAAATCGGGGTGTACTCACAACAGTACACCCCGATTTCTGATACCATCTCAAACTCAAGGATTGACGACCCCTCAGCCTCCAGCGACCGCCGGAACAATACTCACTTCATCCCCCTCATTGAGGGGAGTTTCCGTGTTTTGCAGAAAGCGAATATCCTCGCTATTAACGTAGAAATTGAGGAAGCGACGGGGTTTGCCCTGCTCATCACATAAACGGGCTTTAATCCCTGGACACGAGCCTTCAAGAGCCTCAATTAACTCGGAAATACTGCTGGCGTCACAGTCAATTTTGGCGCGATCGCCGGTGAACTTTTGCAGTGGAGTGGGAATGAGAACGGTGACAGACATAAGGACTCAAAATAACTCAAAATAACTCAAAACAAAGGAAAAAACCACAAAACTAAACCAAAACTTGCTGCCATTCCAGACGATTGAGAGTATGAGAACGCTCCAACGCTCGCTCAAAGGAATCCAGTTTCGGCTCAATCGTGAGGGGTTCACCAATATACCCTTGAACCGCCTCTTGGGTTTTCAAGCCATTGCCGGTGATATAAACCACGGTGACCTCATCCGGGTCAATTTTGCCCGCTTCTACCAGTTTTTTCAGAGTGGCGATGGTCGTTCCGCCGGCAGTTTCGGTGAAAATGCCTTCGGTTTCTGCCAACAACTTCATCCCGTCGATGATTTCAGCATCGGTGACCGATTCAATCGTGCCATTGGTTTGGTTGGCAATGTCCACGGCGTAAATGCCATCGGCGGGATTACCAATGGCGATGGACTTAGCAATGGTGTTGGGTTTCACCGGGGCGATGAAATCCCGTTTTTCTTGATAGGCTGTGGCGATGGGAGAACAGCCTTCGGCTTGGGCGCCACTGAAGCGAACCGCTTTGTCGTCGACTAAGCCGGTTTCGACAAATTCGCGGAAGCCTTTATAGATTTTCGTAAAGAGAGATCCCGAGGCGAGGGGGGCGACAATATGATCCGGCAGTTGCCAGCCGAGTTGTTCGGCCACTTCAAAGCCTAGGGTTTTTGAGCCTTCAGAATAGTAGGGACGCAGGTTGATGTTGACAAATCCCCAGCCTTGGGTGTTGGCCACTTCTGAACAGAGGCGGTTGACTTGGTCGTAGTTGCCCTTGACGGCCATCAGGGTGGGGTTATAGATGAGGGTTCCCAGAATTTTACCTGATTCTAGGTCTGCGGGGATAAAGACACAGCAGTCGAGACCCGCATGGGCGGCGATCGCCGCTGTGGAGTTAGCCAGGTTGCCGGTACTGGCACAAGATACGGTAGAGAACCCCAGTTCACGGGCGCGAGTCAACGCAACTGAGACCACCCGATCCTTGAAACTCAGGGTGGGCATATTGACAGCGTCGTTTTTAATGTAAAGCTTTTTCAGTCCCAAGCGACGGGCCAAACGATGGGCTTCAACCAACGGTGTCATTCCCGTTCCGACGTCAATGGGGGTATCCGTGGCGACTGGGAGGAAGGGTTTGTAACGCCAAATCGAATGGGGTCCGGCTTCGATGGTGTCCCGGCTGACCGTTTGGCGCAAGACATCGTAATCATATTTCACTTCCAGCGGCCCGAAGCACTCTTCACAGACATGTTTGGCGGTGGCTTCGTATTCGGTGCCGCATTCTTTGCATTTTAGTCCGGTGAAAGCGGCGGTGGACGCTTGTTTGAGGCGTTCAATGGCTTGGGTCATGGGGGATCTCTACTTGTCTTAACTCAACCTGAATCGAAATCGTAACATGGGGGTCAAGTCTCGTCAAACAATCCCGATAAAAATTGTCGGGATTAAAATAAATGCGTCAAGGTTGCCTCTGGGTAGGGGATAGCAGCGGCGAGGGGAGATCCATGTTCACGATGAGGAGAATCAGGTCAAAAAAATTAGCAGTGGCGATCGCCGCCCAAGTCCCATCAAGCTCAAGAGGATAATGGTATTATTGGCGCTTGCGGGGACGGCGATCGTCGAGTCCAAGAGAGGAGAGAAAACGAGAGAAAATTCCCTACTCTCATGAAGCGAGTCAATCGCCCTTGTATCCTTGACGAGTTAGGCTGAATTGTATGCAAAAGAAATGGTCAAGCCACTATGACCGTGAAAACGCAACACGATTGCCAATCGAATTCCAGCGTTAATGCTAATCACCCAGGTTCCCCGGTGTTCGTATCTTTCTTTAGCTATCCTTTCCTCAAGCGGTTGCAGCTTCAATCTCATATTGACCTAGCCATTGAGACGCCCAAAAATCCACAATATGTAGCTAATCTCAAACGTGGGTCACGGATTTGTGCCTATGCCGTTATCGGCTTAGGATGTCTTGTCTTACTCGGCTGGGTATTTGATATTGGCTTGTTTAAAAGTATTCTTCCCTTCTGGGTGACCATGAAAGTCAATACCGCCCTTGGCCTAACCTTGGCCGCTGGGGCGCTGCTCGCCAGTCATCGGCAGCTCAACTGGCTGACGATAACCGGAGCGGGACTCGTGTTGGCCCTTGGGGTGATCACCAGCCTCGAATATGCCCTAGACCTGAGACTGGGGCTGGATCAGGCAATTTTGCCCGATGATCCCAATCCGGTCGGCACCTACGTTCCAGGGCGCATGGCCTTAAATACGGCGATCGCCTTTTGCAGTATCGGCATCGCCCTAGTCTATCAAGCCTTTCGTCGCTATCGAGCCGCCCAAGTCTGGGGAATTATCACCTTTCTCATTGCCCTACTCGGTTGTCTCGGCTATCTGTTTGGCATTACCGCCTTTTACGGTTTAGGTCACTTTACCGAGATGGCCCTACATACGGGCCTTGCCTTTGTTCTGCTATCTTTGGGGGTTCTCGGCCGCTACCCCGATCGCGGCGGTATGGGAATCATCGTCAGCGAACTAGCCGGCGGCGCAACCATTCGCCATTTGATTGGCCTCACCCTACTCCTACCCACCATCGGCTGTGGCTTAGTCCTGACGGGAAAACGAGCCGGCCTCTATGACGGAGAAGTGGCCTTAGTTCTCTTGAGTATTGGCAGTGTCTTTGTCTTAGGGGCCGTGATTTGGTGGAATGCTCGCACCATTGGCGCCGCTGACTATCAAGCTCTGTACGATACCCTAACCGGATTACCCAACCGCCTCTTATTTCGTCAACAACTGACGAACGCGCTCCAAGATGCAGGGGAACAGGAGCAGTCTCTGGCTGTCTTTTTCATCGATATTGACTGCTTCAAGAAAATCAATGACACCCTCGGCCATGATCTCGGCGATGAAGTCTTGCAGTTAGTGAGTCGTCGCATCGTCGCTGAACTCCCCCAACAGGGGAGTTTATCCCGTTGGGGTGGCGATGAGTTTACCCTACTGTTACGGCATCCGATTGATCCAGTCACCTGTGAACGACTCGCACAACGGCTGGTGGGAGTCCTGGGATTACCTTTTGATATTGAACCCTATTCCTGTTACGTCAGTGGCAGCATTGGTATTGCCACTTATCCCCAGGATGGAGAGGATGCGGCCAGCTTAATGAAACATGCCGATATCGCACTGCACCGAGCCAAGGAGGCGGGACGGGGTAGTTTTCAGTTCTATCAAGGGATGTTGGATCATCAAAGCTATGATCTGTTGTTATTAGAACGGGAGTTGCATTTAGCTGTCGAACGACAGGAGTTTGTGCTGTTCTATCAGCCGAAACTCTCGATTAAAACGGGTAAATTGTCTGGGTTAGAGGCCTTGATTCGTTGGAACTCACCCCGTCTGGGCCAGGTGTCTCCCCAGGAATTTATTACGCTGGCGGAAGAGAATGGCTTAATTGTGCCGATTGGTGAATGGGTTCTCTATGAAGCCTGTCGGCAAATCCGTCGTTGGCACGAACAAGGGTTTGCGCCGGTTCCGGTGGCGGTGAATTTGTCGGCCCGTCAGTTTTTGCAGACAAATTTGGTGCAGACGGTGCGACAGGTGTTGGAGACGACACAGGTGTCGCCGGAGTATTTGGAGGTCGAGATTACGGAGACGGTGGCCATTCAAAATGTGGAACTGACTCAGGTGATTCTTCAGCAGTTGCGGGAGATGGGGGTGAGGATTGCTCTCGATGATTTTGGCATGGGCTATTCTTCGTTGGCTTATCTCAAGAATTTTCCTCTGAATGCACTGAAAATCGATCGCTCCTTTGTCCGAGATGTGACGACTCAATCGAAAGACCGCGCGATCGCCTCGGTGATTGTGGCCCTGGGCCGAGGCTTAGGGATGAAAATCGTCGCTGAAGGGGTCGAAACCGTTGAACAGATGCAGTTATTGTCTGAGTTGGATTGTGATGAGATTCAAGGCTATTGGCTCTCTCCGGCGCGGCCAGGAGAGGCGTTAGAGGAGATTTATGAGCGGATTCGTATTTGTCAGCCGCTGTTAATGATTAATCGTTAGAGGGAACACCGGAACACCGGAACAGGGAATGGGGAACAGGGGAATAGATACCCTAGCTTGGCTGTATCAGTGCTGAGGGGGTTTCTAGGCCGTGAGACTCCATGAGAGTCTGATCGCTGAGAATCTCGGCTGGGGGACCATCGGCGACGAGGCGGCCGTTGTCTAACAGGAGAACGCGATCGCACAGGTCTAGGATCAATTCGAGATCATGGCTGGCTACCAATAGAGTTTGCGGGGAGTGTTGCAGAAACTCGATCAGACGACGGCGCGATCGCAAATCTAAATTCGCACTGGGTTCGTCGTAGAGGATGAGATGGGGTTTCATGGCTAACACCCCGGCGATGGCCACCATCCGTTTTTGTCCTCCAGAGAGATGATGGGGCGGGCGATCGCGATACTCAAGAATCCCCAATTGCTCTAAGGTCTCATGCACCTGACGGGCCACCTCAGCATCACTATAGCCGAGATTCTCGACACCAAATGCCACATCATCCCAAACTGAGGGAGAAAACAATTGATCGTTGGGGTTTTGAAAGACTAATCCCACTTCTGGGCGAAATTGTCCGGGAATCACCGGTTTTCCAAAAATACAGATCTCTCCTGAACTCGGACGCAAGACACCACAGATGGTCAGAAATAAGGTCGTTTTTCCGGCACCGTTGGGGCCAATTATCCCCACTCGTTCCCTTGACTCAATCGTCAGGGTAATCTCTCTGAGGACTGATGAGACGTTCTCAGGGAGGTTCTCATAGGCAAAGGCTACGCGATCAAGGGATAGAGCGGTATCTTTGGCAGGCTGAGGGACAGAAGAATAAGCCACTGTAGAGGTAACGGGTAATCGGGCAGGGCGAGGACACGGCCGTTGTCTTAGAGCTGCGAAAATTACTTTCTCCGAAAGGGTCATTATGCTTTAAGATAGAAAGGTTTGGCAACCGTTTAAACACAAGACAGTTATCGTTATGGCAGTCCCTAAGAAGAAAACCTCCAAAGCCAAGCGCAATCAGCGTCATGCCGTTTGGAAGCGAAAAGCCGCCCTTGAAGCCGAAAAAGCCCTATCTTTGGGTAAGTCTGTACTGACTGGGCGCTCTCGTGGCTTTGTCTATCCGACCAAAGACGAAGACGAGGACGACGACGAGTAAGTCCCCTCAGTCTCATGGTGGGCATCGGGCACGCAAAAATGAGGTTCTGTCCGATACAGAACCTCGACTCTGGGGATTGACAGGTTTCAAGAATTGAGAGATAGGAATGGACTCGGACTGGTCTCCATCCACTACGACAGGGGAACACCGAGTTTTAAAGCCAGTTTCTAAAGCTAGTTTCTGACCATCGCCGGGGAATCTAGGACTCTAATCTGGGACTCTAACGTATGGAATTTGTTTGCACGAGCCGCTGTGACGAGTCCGACTCCGCCTGGCGCGATCGCGTTAAGTCTTCGATCATCGGCAGTGCGACAAAACTACTGAGCAACAAACTAATACAAAACAGAGAAAGCCAGCCGGAATGATGAGAGGTTGCTGTCGTGACGCGTTTCATGAGTATCTCCTAATGGTTCGTTCCTCGCTGTGGTGACGCTGTGGTGACGCTCTCAAGCCTCTCGATTCCCCCTAGTCTGGGTTGCTCTGGAATCTTCGCCCGAGCTGCCTCAATTTTTTGGATGGACGCGATTTGCGTGTTTTTACTGATATTACTCTCATCAGTGTAACCAAGAGTCAGAGAAACGTCAAGCGGCGATCATGACGATTATTTTAGACATTTAGTAAGTGACGTTTAGATTCTATTTAATTCTTGTTTTACAAGGATTTTAAATTAAATTAACGTCTTATTTAATATGACTACTAACAGTAGGGTGTTGTGTGTCATGTTCTCTCGCCGTCAGCAAGTCTCCGTAATTTTACTGATTGATCGCAGGGGGACAGCGCCAGCCGTGGCTCCTAACGGGTGTATTGACCCCGAGGAAACCCTGTTGTACTCTCGATTTGACGGGTTGACTGTCCATTGTTCGACCTCCGTAAGGTCACGGTGGTTGGTCCTCATCAACTGTCAAGATCCACGTCAATCTATCAACGGCTCTATGACCGACCAAGATCGTCTTGAATCCTTAAAAGCCGGGGTGTTGAGCGCCCTAACCGTCGTCATTGCTGATAGTGGCGTGGCCCTGTATCTGAGTTCACGACTCGATGAACTGGGGTTGCGTTTGGCGATTGTGGCGGTCAGTGGGTTTCTCTTTGGAGTCACCTATCGCTATGCGGTGCGGGGAGACGCCAACCCTCATCTAAAATCGGGGGTTGTGGGAGCATTTGGCTTAGTGCGGGGGTTGGCGCAACTCGAAGGCCTACAGATTCCCGATGAGGTGGGGGCGATCGCCCTATTATCCCTCTTTGAAAGTTTAGGACTATTTGGCCTGGCCGGACTTTGCCTCGATTTTGCCCTCAGACGCACTTGGGTGAATCCGAGGCTGTGAGAAGCTGCTAGCTTAAATAAAGCTAATGATTTTTCGAATCAACCATGACAACGATTAACGTCGGCGATCGCGCCCCCAACTTCACCCTCAAAAACCAAAATGGCGAGTCCGTCAGCCTCAGTGACTTTAAAGGTCACAAAGCCGTCGTTCTGTATTTCTACCCCAAAGACGATACGCCCGGCTGTACCGCCGAATCCTGCGCCTTCCGAGATAGCTATACCACCTTTAGCGATGCGGGAGCCGAAGTCATCGGAATTAGCGGTGATTCCGTCTCCTCCCATCAACAGTTCGCCCAGAAACACAACCTCCCCTTCACCCTCCTGAGTGATCAAGGGAACCAGGTGCGTAAACTCTACGGCGTTCCGGCGACCCTATTTATCCTCCCGGGTCGTGTGACCTATGTCATCGACAAAGAAGGAGTCATCCGTCATATCTTTAACTCCCAACTCGACTTCCAGGGACATATCAATGAATCCCTGAAAGTCCTACAGAACGCCTAATCCCCCTAATCTCTCTAGGAGGTCACAGCGGGGTGAGTCTGTGCTGAGTCAGCACTAGGAACTTGGGCTAGGGCTGCGGTTAACACCTCAGCCCCAGCACCGGGGATATGGGCGTGTTCGCTGAGATAGCGTTTCCAGGCTTTCGTTCCCGGTTGTCCTGTAAACAACTGCAACATATGACGAGAGATGGTGTGAAGTTTGTAGCCATGAGCCACCCAGCGATCGCAGTAACCGAGCATCCCCTCAACCACCTGAGCGCGCGTCGGAAGCGGATGCGGATCGCCATAGATATCCCGATCCACCGTCGCTAGGAGAAAAGGATTGTCATAGGCGGCCCGGCCCACCATCACCGCATCCACAGATTGATATTGATCACGAATCTGGCTGAGCGTCTTAAAACCGCCATTGATTTCAACAAACAGATGCGGGAAGTCCCGTTTTAGGCGATAGACATCCTCATAGCGTAGGGGGGGAACCGTGCGATTTTCCTTGGGACTGAGTCCTTTTAACCAGGCTTTGCGAGCATGGACCGTAAAGCGTTGACATCCCGCCTCCGAGACAATGCGCACGAACTCCGCCATATCCTCATAGCGATCGCACTCATCAACACCAATGCGATGCTTCACCGTCACCGGAATCTTCACCGCCCGCGTCATCGCGGCGACGGCCTGGGCCACCCGCTCGGGGTCTTGCATCAAGCAGGCACCAAAATTACCATTTTGGACGCGATCGCTCGGACAACCCACATTCAAATTCACCTCGTCATAGCCCAAATCCTGAGCAATACGGGCGCATTCAGCCAGTTCTCGGGGATTATCCCCACCAATCTGTAAGGCTAGGGGTTTTTCCTGAGGCGAAAACCCAAGCAGTTTGGCCCGTTTTCCATGCAAAATTGCCCCAGTTGTCAACATCTCTGTATATAACAAGGGGCGGCGTGCGATTTGCCGAATAAAAAAGCGAAAGTGGCGATCGGTTCGATCCATCATTGGAGCAATACTAAGGGGGTTTCCCATAGCCATTCCACCCTGTGCCACCGTTTCACCCTGTGAAGACTCGGCAAAAGTCGCAGTCGTCGTCATAGTCATAAATACTTACTGGTACGTCTTACCATTACGGCTCCCTCGTTGTATCGTATCTTAGAAACCAATGGACTGCGATCGCCCATTCTGTAAACAATCGTCAACTTCAACCGGAACTTAACCTGTGTCTGCCTCCCCGATCCCACCACCACCGCGCCGTTCCCCCCTTTTTCCCCGCTACCGCGATCTCGGGGCTAAACTAACGTCCTTTTCCGGCTGGGAGATGCCTCTACAATTCCAAGGGATTCGCCAAGAACATCAGGCGGTCCGCCAACAAGTGGGAGTCTTTGATATCTCTCACATGGGTAAATTTCTCCTCAGAGGCGGCAATCCCTTAGCCGCCTTAGATCCCCTCGTTCCCTCAGATTTAAGCCGTCTCAAGCCCGGTAAAGCCCGCTATACCCTACTCTTGAACCCCGAAGGGGGCATTCTCGATGACCTAATTGTCTATTGCCAGGCTGACGATGAGGTGGTTTTAATCGTCAACGCCGCCACCCGAGCGCGAGATCACGACTGGCTTCAGGCTCAGTTACCCGAGGGAACCCACCTGAGCGATCGCCGTGACGGGGAAGTTCTTCTGGCCCTGCAAGGTCAACTGGCTCAAGCGGTCTTGCAACCTCTCGTTGACACCAACTTGGCTCAACTCTCCTTTTTCAACCATAGTCAGACCGAGATTTTCGGCCATCCCGCCTTGATCGCTCGTACTGGCTACACCGGAGAAGATGGCTTTGAAATTATGCTTCCTCCCGAAGCCGGACTGCATCTGTGGGATGACCTCCTCGAACGAGAGGCGGTTCCCTGCGGACTCGGCGCTCGGGACACGTTGCGCTTAGAAGCCGCTCTCCCCTTGTATGGACAGGATATGAACGAGGAAACGACCCCCTTAGAAGCGGGATTAGATTGGCTGGTTCATCTCGAGCGCAAGGGAGATTTTATGGGTCGTTCGATCCTAGAACACCAGATGGCCCAGGGACTGTCTCGCCAACGGGTGGGAATGGCCATGCTGGGGCGATCGATTGCTCGTCATGACTATCCGTTATGGTACGAGGGAACCCCTGTGGGACGGGTGACCTCCGGCGCTCCCTCACCGACGTTAGGGATTAACATTGCTTTAGGCTACGTTCCCCCACGCTTGAGCCATCCGGGACAAGCATTAGAGGTCGAAATTCGTGGTCAACGACATCCGGCAGAGGTGGTCAAAACACCGTTTTATCGGCGAGGCTAGACCGAAAATACCCCACCCCTAGCCCCTCCCAGGAGGGGATGTTTTGCCCCTATAGCAATCGAAGATTGTCTTAAGACAGTCTCAATGGACAGAGAATCCCCCACCTCTAGCCTCTAGCCTCTAGCCATCCCCTCTTGGGAGGGGTCAGGGGTGGGTTATGCCTTCTCTTCCCCTGTTCCCTGCTCCCTGTTCCCTTCTTTTGCCTCTTGCCTCTTGCCTTCTTATCCCCTATTTTTTGTACTATTCAGACCAACTTTTGCTATAGAGCAAGGTGTTTGATAGAACTATAGAACTTATGAATCCTCGTCCGTCATGTTTGATGGCAAAATATTAGGATAGGAGAGTTTCTCGTAAGCAAATGCTGCTTTAGCTCGGCGAATTAAATCGGTTTTATAGATAAACTCATCCCGAGCATCTATGGGATAACAGCGTAACTTAAACTGAGTTCCCCAAATCTTCTCTTGAAGAACAACCACAATCGGCAGTTTTAGTTGAGTGTATTTACTACTATAGGCGGCTTGATATAATATCTGAATTACTTTCTCTACATCAACGTCGTGGCTGAAATAAAAGTCCGTAGCAACTTGAGCTTCGAGTTCACCGCTGTTGGCGTTAGAAATGGGTTCAGTCCAAGTTTTATTATGGGGAATAGTGATTAAGTTATCATCAGGAGTTTGAATCTGAATAGCTCGTAAGCCATAGCTAACGACTTCCCCATAATAATCCGCAACTTTGACGCGATCGCCAACGCGATAAGGCGCTTCAAATAAGGCAATTACCCCCGCAATGACGGAACTAGCGTAGTCTTTAAACGCAAACCCCAAGGCGACGGCGATCGTCCCCGTCACCGCCACTAAATTGGACTCTGACAGCTTTAAAAACAGGTTCGCCAAGTAGGATGCCGTAATCAGCAAAATCAAGGCTTTCCAGAAGGGAATAGACTGCTTTGTAATCAATCGAAACCGTCGGGGAACTCGCTCGGAAATCCAGTTGGCGATCGCCTGAATGAGATAAATACTTCCATACGCCACCAGAATCGCCAAAACCCCATACAGGATTTTCTGCGGCGTAATATCCGTTAAAAATTGATTGGGTAAATCTTCAGAACTCTCATCTTGAGCCAACACCAAAACTGGAGATACACTCAGGAGTAACCCCAACCAAAACCCGCCCAAAATCGTAATTTTTCTCATCAGTCTTCCCCGCCCACAAAAAAGTTATTATGAGATAAATCAACCCGTAGTTTATCATAATACAAGGGATGAATACTTAAACTGCCGTCACAGCTTTCCAAAATTCCTTGGCGAGATAACCATTGAACCCGCGCCTGAATTTGACTTTCCGCCTCGCCTAAAGTTTGCGCCAAATGACTGCGAGTGATGTTGGTATGAATCAAGGTAGCGTGGAGTAAATACCGATCGAGATTCGTCAACGAGGGCAAACTGGGTAATGACGGTTTAACTGGGTGAAGAACCAGTTTTCGTTTCGCATCAGCCTCAATTCTTAGCAGGTTTTCGAGATTGAGAGACTCTCCTGACTCATCCTGCATTCTATCCTTGTGAATCCGCAAACTTTCAAGCCAAAGATATTGAGCAACACGGGCAATCCCCGAACTTTGATGAGCAATTAGATCCCAATAGGCTTGACGAGGATCATTGCTAGAATACTCCGCTTCATCGAGTGTCACTAATGTTTCAGCAACCGGAATTAGCCAATGGGCGAGCATTTCATCGTCGAGTCTGGGCAAGGGTTTTATCTGGTTAAAATAGGCACTAATTTGACAAACAAAATCTAAAAAATTCCAGGCGGGATGACTCGCCCCAATCACCCAAAAACAATTCGGATTTTTTAAAATAATATCCCTGAGAAATTCAATACTACTCCAACCACCAATCGCACGCAAAAAACACTGTTCTAACTGAGGAACTAAAACCAGGGTTTTGCGCTGCTTGTCTAAAGAAATATCTGAATGATGTTCCGTGGACTCAAAATTGGTTGTTTCAACCTGAAGATAGGGTTCTAGGAGTTTAGAGATTCGTTTCTCAATCAGGCGAGAGTTATAAGGACGCTTGAGAGTATTTAAGGGACGAATAACCTCAAGCGACCAATCGTCCCAATCTTCAAAACTATCATTAATAATTTTAGGAATTGACTCAACAGCACTGCCTAAAATCACCAAATGATTGGGAGCATCAACCTGATTTCGCCAGGATTCTACCGCTGGGGCGATCGCCTCCAGAATCGTGGTTTTATAAAACTGAGGCGTTGGAGACTGGCTAATTCGTTCGAGAAGCTCAGCTTTAAGCCGTGGCGGAAGTTCAATTAACTCATCTTCAGATTCACGACTCGGCGGTTGCGTGAACCAAGACTGAAGTTTTCCTTGGATTGACCGAAACCAAATATCACTCATTGATAAGGGAACAGGGAATAGGGAACAGGGAACAGTAGGGGCGTACCTTGGGTCACTGAGCGATAGTCGAAGTGAGGGTCGCTCTTTTTCGGCGACCGTTGCCCAGATTACAGTTGCCCAGATTACAGTTACCCAGATTACGGAGTTTAAAACCGTAACTCATAGCGCAATTCAATGGACTCAAACCCAGGCGTTCCCGATTCAGTTTGGCCGCCTTGGAGTAAAAAGCCACTGAGACCATAATCATACGTCAATCCCAAGAGCGATCGCTCATTGAGTTCATAAATCGCCTCAATCTGTCCAATGGGAAACACACTGAGACGATCTAAACCGATGGCCGCTCCCGCCCGATTGGTCACCCGATCAATATCTACCAAAAGTCTCGTCAACTCCGGTTCCAAGACAAACCGCACCAGTGCATACTCAAAAAACTCCGTCCCTCGTAACTGACCAATCTCATCAATCGTCGTCACCACCTGTCCCCCCAGCAGAGACACCAACTCATTCTCACTCCGGTTGGGAACACTACTCAACTGCACCGTATCTAACAACGCCTGATTCGACTCAAACCCCTGAACCGTCACCTCTCCCGACGAATCCGCTACAATCGCCGCCAAAATATCTTCCGTCATGGCATCAATCGTGATGTTAACCAACAGTTGTCGTGACTGACGCAGCGGTAGAATCGTCGTATCGGGGACTTCATTACTGTTGCGATCGCGATCGGCCATGGGGTTGCGGCGTTGTTCCGACACCAGCGTCGACACCTGTAAATCCAACCGAGGATTGAACAGGCCCTCCTCGGGGATAAACGCCACCGTCTGAGGACGACCTGGGGTGACAAAAAAGACACTACTCAAGACATTCAACTGACCTTCCTCAACGCGAATCGTCCCCTGAGGGTTAAGATTCCCCAAATCACCATCAATCACCCCATTCACCGTCACCTCCCCGGCCACCTGTGCATTAAAACTCGGTAGAGAATTAACAATCCTCAAGTCTTCCCCAAGACTGACCCGAAACCCATCTAAGACCGGCATAATCAATGGAGACGTGACCTCAGAGCGGGTCTCAGAAGAGGAGACCCTTGACGAGTCTGACATCATCTCCCCAGCGGCCAACTCTCCCCCAGGAACCGAGACACGTCCCTGAGACAACTCCACCCCGCCGCCAACCACAGGAGTCAACACCGTTCCCGCCACCGTAATTTCTCCATCCAACCGGCCCTCATAGAGTCCCGCTAGGGCGATCGCCCCTTGGTCCACCGTCAACGTCAGAGGGCGTTCTAAGTCGGGATTAGGCTGCAATAGAGGTAAGACCCCCGCCAAACGAAACGATCCCTGGGCCACCTGGGCCACCAATCCCTCAACATCGAGTTGGTCCTGATTAAAACGAATTACCCCATCAAGCTGACTTTGAGCCTGAGGAAACGCCGCCGCCTCAACCTGGGCCTGATCAAACGCGATCGCCCCGTCAACCTCAAACGACTGTAAAATCCGCTCAATTTCCCCAGAAGTCAACGCCATCAGATCCACACGAGCCGCCACATCCACCCGTCCCTCACCGCCAAGCCAAACCACCTGACCCTCACTGAGGGCCTCAACCCACTCAAACGCCGGCGTATCCAGAGAAAATCGTCCCTGAGCGATCGCCGTCTCCGGGGTCAACTCCGTCAGCGGAAAAGGAACACTGACCTGAAGCTGACTCCAACTCGGGGCCAGGGTGACGAACTCAATGCGATCGCCCTCGTAGCGGAAATTCCCCAAAAACGACTCCAGAGAGCGGTCATTCAACTGAGGTGACTCAATCGCCACCTCTCCCAACAGCGTCGGTTGTTGCAGCGTTCCACCGAACCGTCCTTGCAGGTTGAGATCCCCCCCTAGCGTCACCGGGAGACGCACAAACCGCTCCAGAAGGCCCAGCGGGACATCCACCACCTCAAACCCGCCCTCAAGCTCCGTTGCAGAGACACGGCCCACGAGAGACGCTTCTCCTCCTTCGGCTTGCACCCGAGCCTCCTCAATGGTCAACCGATTGTCCACAAAACGAGCTCGGACACGAAGATCATCGAGGGTCAGCCGAGGTCGAGGTTCAGACGTGGCCAGAGGCGAGGGGGGTTGCGTATACCAAACCCAATCCGACGCCGCCAAGTCAGCCGTAAGATTGGGATTTCCCAGGGTTCCCCCCAGAGTGACCGCAGCGGTATAAGTTCCCTCAATCTCCGCCACTTGAGGCGGTTGAGGCTCACTCGCCGGGGTCACTCGTTCGATCACCTGTTGACGGATGCGCTCAAACAGCGTCAACTGGTCCAGTAACGGGCGTTTGGGAATCCCGACCCCAGTGGCGGTCAAGTCTTGGGGATTTAAACTCGGACTGGCGACGCCGCGACGGAGTAGATCCTCAATGTCATACCAAGCCACTGTGGTGAGGAGATCGCCGAGGTTCCCGGCGTCAACGGTGAGTTGTCCCTGAACGGGGATTTGTGGCCAAGCGCTCAGGGGAATACGTCCTTCAACGACCCCCAACAGATCCAGTTGTGCGGCGGCGTTGAGGACAAAGCGACTGTCTTGGAGTTGGAGGAGGCCATTGCGAATCACCGTTTCTTGTCCGTCATAGCCAAACTCAGCGGCGATCGCCTCGGCCCGTAAATAGCCCAAACCGGGGTGAGCGACGCTCACTCCACCGCGAGTTTGCAGGGTAAACAGATCCGTGACAATCTCTCCCGTCACCTGACCGCGAACGGGTCCAATAATCCCCAAGGCTTGGCCCGGAACCAGGTCTAATAGAGCCAAGTTAAAGTCATCCAAGCTCATCGCAAAGCGATCGCCCAGACGTTCTCCCAAAGCCGAAAACACCACCTCACCCTTGACGACGTTACGAATCTCGAAATCACGGGGGAGATAGGGAGCCAGACATCGAGATCCCTGCTGACAGGCCTCTAAGGCCACCGCCAGGCGATCGCTCTCCTGTCCCGGTCCTTGCAACGCCAGGGCCAAGGTTCCCCCCGTGCGAACCTGCACCGTTCCCGCCATCAAGGGGTCAAACGCCACCTCATTGACTGCAAAATCCCGCAGTTCCACCCCACCGGCTAGATTGAGATTGCCCTCAGCCAAGGGATTTGAGAGTAACTGACGGCCTTGAAACTGCCCCGAAAACGCCACACTACCATCGATGCTAACCGGACTGGGGCTTTTTAAATTCTCACCCACAGCGACATCAGCTAGTAGCAAGGTTAGAGGTAGGCGTTGGGAATCATAATTGGCCTCTAGGGTTAAATTGGCCGCTAAATCGGGGGTTTGTCTGAGATTGCTCAACCGGACATCCCCCTGGGCCTGAAGTAAATCCCCGTCGAGATTGGCCGTGAGGCGATTCACCTGAGCGGGAATGGGAACCGCTCCTAGTTCCAATAAGGGATTGAGCGACCCCGAGAGATCGGCTTGAGCCAGCAGCGTGGCGGGGAAGCGGGGACTGGTGACAATGCGATCGCCGATCAACTCTTGCACTAACGCATCATCAACGGGCAGATTCGCGTCTGTGGTCACGTGCCATTGTCCTCCAGTGACCGCTGCGATAACCGTTCCTGACCCCTGATTGAGAGCCAGTTGAGCCTCCGTGGTTAACTCGGGGTTGAGTCGCCTCAAATCTCCGCTATCCAAGATATCCAGCACATTGGCCAAACTCAGACGAGCGGTTCCCGCCGCCGACATTAGCCCCACCCTGGCCGGAAGATTGGGAAGATAGGGATTGAGAGCGATATTGGCGGCGGAGAAGTCGCTCTCTAGCTGGCCATTGGCCACTTGGGCCTGAACCTGGGCCGTTCCGTCGGCGATCGCCAAGCGTCCCCCAGCATCGAGGCGAATCCCCGACAAATCCCGCGTTAGAGCCGCATCCATGAGACTGGCCAAGGAACTCCGCAGGCGAGCCTCTCCGCCACTGAGACTCACCGCCAGAGGTAACTCCAGGTTTAATCCCCTGGCCGACAGCCCCGAGGCGACGGCCTCAACGTCGATTTCTCCTTGACTGAGATTCCCTTGCAGCCGGGCCACGCCATCGGCCAAATTCAGGCCCAGGGCGAGGGTTCCCTGAACCGCCGCCGGTGAGAGGTCATCGAAACGCCCCGATAATTGCGCGGTTAACTCCGTCAGTTGAGCTGTGAGGGGCAAAAATGGGGAGAGATTGATCGGACTCGACCCGACATCGAGCCACCAGATCTCAGTCAGCAAATCGGCGTTTCCGGTGACAGTGATGTCTCCCCCTCCGGCGGTAATTTCCGCCCGCTCCAGACTGAGACGATTGTTGGCAAAGCGGGCATTCCCTTGGCTGCTGACGGCTCCTAAGTCGGCGGCGAGGATATCAGGGGTTGACCAGGTTAGGGTGGCTTGAGGATTGGTCAGAGGTCCGCTGACGTTAACCTGGGCCAGCAGTTGCCCCAAGCTCACGGTGTTGGGGAGCGCGAGATAGGGGGCAATGAGGGCATCACTGGGGAGATCTAAGCGTAGATCGAGGTTGAGGTTAGACCCGCCTGGGTTGGCCAGGCGGGGACGATCGCCAAGAGTCTCGGGGAGGGCCTCGATTAATGGACCGGTCCATTGGCCAATTTCGGCCTCGCCTCGGCCGACCAGGCTGCCCCCGACGGCGGGGTTGAGACGAAGGCCATTGAGGGTGACGCGATCGAGGGTGGCGGTGAGGTTGGCCCGCAGTTGGGAGATGCCGGTTTGAGCCACAATTAGAGGGCTGCTGTTGCTGAGATTCAGGGTGAACTGGGGGTCGTTGAGGTCTCCTAAGAGTTGGGCTTGCCCCTGTAAAACCCCCGTTAAGCCCAGGGTATCGAGGGGCGCGAGGAGAGGGTCGTTAATCAGTCCTGACAGGCTCTCTAGGGCGATTTCGGGGACGCTGAAGGCAAGATTATAGCCGGCCGACTCGCTGATACTGCCGCTGCCGTTGAGTTGCAGGTCGCCGGTCTGGACTTCGAGGCGATCGAGTTGCAGGCGACGCCCCTGAAAACGCAGGTTCACGTCAGCGGTGAGGGGTTGATTTAAGCCGTCTAGGTTGGCGGCTAACTCATCGAGGCTCAGGGTTCCGCGAATTTCGGGCCATCCCCAGTTGAGGGGTCTCGCGTCATCGAGGAGGGGGGGAATCTCCAGGTTGAGGTTGCCGTTGAGCGTGCCGCTGGTTAGGGGAATGCGATCGCCGACTTCGGGGGGCAACAGGGCCAAAAATTGGGGTAACTGCACCTGTTGTAAGCGGGGATTGATGCGACTTTCAAGGGTGCTGAGGCGGGTGGTTCCCTGCACGTCCACGGCTCCCTCGGGAAGAGTCATGGCGAGGTCATACTGGGCCTGCTTAAAGGCTTGGCTGAGGGTGGCATTGCCCTGAACTCCCAGTTCAAAGGCCTGGGAACGGCCCTGGGGGGTCAGTTGCAGATGTCCCCCCTCGATGATGAGGTTGAGGGGAATCTCGATGGGCAATTCGTCGTCGCTGGGTTCGGGGAGGTTGAGATCTAAGGTCAGCCATTGGCCATCGTCCCCTTGTTGGGCGATGAGGTTGAGATCCCGTAGGGTAATGGTGACGGGAAGTTGGCCGCTGAGGAGGGCGGGGAGATTGTATTGAACGCGGATTTGCTCGACGCGCAGGGAGTTGGCATTCTCGGCGGTGGGCGGGAGATAGAGGCCATCGAGGTCTACTCCCGTCAGGGAGAGTCGTTGTACGGCCCCGAGTTCGAGGGGACGGTTGAGGATGGGGATAATTTGGGCTTCGACGAATCCGGGAAGTTGCGATCGCAGCCAGGCGGTGGTGATGCGATAGCTGACGGTTCCCAAGACGATGACGATTCCTCCCCCAATGAGAAGTCGTTTTAGGGAACGGTGTTGAGGAGGAGATGGCTCGGGAGTGGGGCGAGGCGCTGGATTGGCCATAGTTCAGGTAGATCGGCGTCAATCGATGTGGCCGTTTGCCCGAGGGTGAGCTAACATGAATAGCTCATCTAATCTTGGGCTTCGGTTTGTGTAAACGCTAGGATTTTAGCGGTCTAGCTGAGGTCTGGGTTGAGAAAAGTCATTTGGGAATGTAGTCCTTGTCTCAACGGTGATGACCGGATCGGGCTATGGTAGTTGAGTGGTGGCACGCAAATCGCCGATGGATCTTCTAGAGTATCAAGCCAAAGAGCTGTTCCGCGAAATGGACATTCCTGTCCTGCCCTCGCAAAAAATTCATTGTCCCCAAGATCTCAAGGGGCTTAAAATACCTTACCCGATTGTACTCAAGTCTCAGGTTCGTGCCGGAGGCCGGGGTAAAGCGGGGGGGATTCGCTTTGCCACGAATACCATTGATGCGATCGCCGCCGCTCAAGCGATTTTTCATTTGCCGATTCAGGGAGAGTTACCCGAGATTCTACTGGCTGAGGCGAAATACAATGCCTCGCAGGAGTTCTATTTGGCGATTTTGCTCGATCGCACGGCCCGCCGCCCGGTTCTCTTGGGATCGCCCTATGGTGGGGTTGAGGTCGCCTTCACTCAGGATAAAATGCAGCGGGTGGTCGTTGATGAGGAGTTTTCCCCCTTCTATGCTCGTCGGTTAGCGTTGAAGATGGGGTTGAGTGGGGAGGCGATCGAAGCTGTTAGCCGCGTCATCAAGCGGATGTATCGCTTGTTTGTGCAGAAGGATTTGGATCTCGTGGAGATTAACCCCCTCGGGATTCGTGATAATGGCGAGGTGATGGCCCTCGATGGCAAGGTGACGGTCAATAATGAGGCCCTCAATCGCCATTACAATCTGACTCGGTTACTGCAAGAACGCAATTTTGAGCAACCGGACGAGTCCTCGGTGTTTCCGGCCCATGATTTTGTGGAGTTTGATGGCAAACTGGCGATTCTCTGTAATGGGGCTGGCTTGACGATGGCCACGTTTGATTTGGTCTGTGAAGCGAAGGGAAAACCGGCGAATTTCCTCAATTTGGGCAGTGAACAGGCCTGGTATGGGACTCATGCTGATCCCCTGGAACGGTTACGATTGGGCCTCGATGCGGTGACGCGATCGCCCCAGGTGTCGGTGGTGTTGGTCAATCTCATCGCCGGGGTCACTCGCTGTCAGGAGATCGCGACGACCTTGGTTGAGTTTAGTGACGCTCTCGATCGCCCCTGTAAGTGGATTGTTCGCTTGGTGGGGGGAGACCTCGTCACCGCTGAAAAAACGCTCAAACAGGCGAATCTGACGACGGTTAAAAGTCTTGATGAAGCTGTTTCTCTTGCTGTTAAAGCTGTTTAATGACTCATGCAGTTCACCGCTGATACGAAAGTTTTAATTCATGGGATTGCCGAACCTCTGGCGGCCACCCATAGCATCTTAATGAAAGCCTATGGAACCCAAGTGGTGGCCGGGGTGAGTCCCGGTTTGGGGGGCAGTGAACGGGATGGGATTCCGGTTTACGATTTGGTGGAAGTGGCCATGAAGGATGTGGGGCCGATTGATGCGGCGGTGATTTTTGTGCAACCCTATTTGGTGTTGGATGCAGCCCTAGAGGCGATCGCGGCGGGGATTCGTCAGTTAACGATTGTCACCGAAGGAATGCCGCCGATGGACATGGTGAAACTGATTCGCAAGGCCGATGCGACGGAAACTCTGGTGGTCGGACCCAGTAGCCCCGGCTTGATTATTCCTGGACAGAATATCCTCTTAGGCACTCACCCGGCGGAGTTTTATACGCCCGGCTGTGTGGGCCTGATTAGCCGCTGTGGAACCCTCACTTATGAAATTGCCCTCTCTCTGACGGAAGCGGGGTTAGGACAGTCGATTGGGGTGAGTATTGGCGGTGATGGCATTTTGGGGTCATCGTTTGCCCAATGGTTACAGATTCTTGATGAAGATGACACGACGGAGGCGATCGTGATTGTGGGCGAGATTGGCGGAAGTGGGGAAGAAGCGGCCGCTGATTATGTGGCTGAAGCGATTGATAAGCCGGTGATTAGTTATGTGGCCGGTCGCCATGTTCCCAAGGGACGACGGCTGGGCCATGCGGGGGCGATCGCTGCTAATTTAAGTCATAAAACTGAGAAAAAAATTCAAGAAGCGGGAAGTTCTGCACTCTTTGACCTCGATATTGGCACCGCAGAACATAAAATTAAAGCCTTTAAAAAAGCCGGGATTCCGGTGGCAGAACGTCCGTCAGAAATTTCTAAATTAGTGAAAAAAGCATTAAAATAAAGGCGAATTGGGTGTGTTTTGGCGGTTTTAAGGGTTGATATTTTTAATGGTTAATATGTTGAGAGGTTAAAATCGGTCTAAAAACCGCCGCAATTCACCGATTGTTGAGGCAGAGAACATGGCAAAAGCGAAAATTGGTTTAGGAAATCCAACCCGAGTCGCTTGGTTGTTTTTGACCCCGGCTTTAGTCATGTTGTCGATTTTTGTCCTGGGACCCATTGTCTATCTAATCTATCTCAGCTTCACCAGTGGTAGTTTTACCCGCAGCGGCAGTCAATGGATTGGCCTGGCTAATTACGAACGGGCGATCGCCTCTCCTGAGTTTTGGCAAGTCCTGGGAAACACCCTCTATTTCTCCATCGCCACGATTATTCCTAGTATTATCATTCCCTTAATCTTGGCGGCCGTGTTGGAAAAGGCGATCGTCCTCAAATCGTTACTACGAACGGCCTATTTTCTCCCCGCCATCACCTCCACCGTCGCCGTGGGCCTCGGTTGGCGTTGGCTATTTCAAACCGATGGCCCCATCAATCGCATTCTCGACAGCCTCAGCATCACTCCCATTCCCTGGCTAGGAAGTGCCACCTGGGCCATGCCAATTCTGATTCTCCTGAGTATCTGGAAACAACTCGGCTTTAACCTGGTTGTATTTCTGGCGGGATTACAAGCCATCCCTCAATCGCGTTATGACGCGGCCAAACTCGATGGGGCCAATGGATTTCAGCAATTTCGCCATGTTACGGTTCCCGGCTTGTACCCCACCTTGGTGTTTGTCATGGTGACAACTGCCATGTTTACTCTACGTAGCTTTGAACAAGTCTATGTGATGACCGGAGGGGGTCCGTTGAACTCCACCAATATTCTGGTGTATTTCGTCTATGAGCAAGCCTTTGCTCTATTTGACTTTGGCTATGCGGCCGCCTCCGCCACTCTTTTGTTATTGGTGGCCCTGTCTTTGGTAACGCTTCAGCTTCAACTCACCGAGGATTAACGACGACGAGATAGAGACGGCCGCCATCATGGCGAGACGACGTCAACTTTGAACTGATTGAGCCTCTCGTTTGCCATCTCGTTCAGCCGTGGTTTCGGCAAAACGCACTCGGTGACGGCGAGATACCTGCTGCTCTGGATCAATGCCATCAAACGTTGGCGGAATCCAAGCGCGGACCACTAATAAACCTCCGAGTACAATCAGAAACGAGCAGGCTGCCATGACCTGTACCCAGGGAGTTTCCAAAATGCCTCGGACAATGATTTCCCGCAGTACCGATACAATTGAAACCTCTACCGCGACTCCAATCGAAACACGATGCTCTTTTAAATAAATAATGAGTAGTCTAAACAACTCGACTAAAATGAGCAAGAATAAAATATCGGAGGTGACCCGAGGAAAGTCCAACGGGGGCAACAGCGACAGAAACATCTCTCGCAGTTGGATGACCATGAAGCTGAATAGGCCAATGCACAAGGAAATCACAATTAAGTCCTGCACCATCTCCAGAAAACGAAGGATGTGGACGCCATTCAACCAATTGCCCCAGCGAGGAGAAGAGTTTGTGGATAAAGGTTTCATCGTTATCAGAAATAATCGTTATCAGAAGTCAAAAGGTCAATCAGTCAGTCCAGGGGGCTAGAGGCGATCTCGTTGAGAGACTTGTGGGTCGCGGATCTGCCGAGCTGGCACAGCATCGGCAGACCTGAAACCGGTTTGGAATTAGCCTCCTGGCATCACGGCTTGAGCTAACCCGATGTAGAGCGGTATTCCGATGGCGAGAGCAATCGGGGTTCCGACGGCGGTGGAGGAGCCGATGTAGGCAGAAGGATTGGCTTTGGGAATCCCTGCACGTAACGTAGGCGGTCCTGAGATGTCGGAACTCGACGCGGCGATAACAGACAGAATGACGACGCCGCCAGCGCTGAATCCTGTGGTGATGTGGGCAACATAGCCGAGACCAAAGCCAATGAGTCCATGAAGCAGTGGTGCGATAAAGGCATAGACGGCGTACCACTGAGCCACTTTGCGTAGCTCGCCGATTCGTGACCAGGCTTCCATCCCCATGACCAGCATCAGGATTGACAGTAGACCACGGAAGAGGGGATTGAAGAAGCTCTCATAGACGCTTTCGGGTTGGGTTAGGATGCCGAGTGCCAGACCGAGTAGCAGTGCCGATAGGGCAGACCCCTGGAGGCTTTCCTTGATGATGGGCCAGATCTCGACCTGTTTGTTGGCGCTACTGTTCTGCTGGCTGAGATACTCTTGCCGGCTGCTGGGATATTCCGGCTCGCTGGGATAGCCGCCTGCGGCAACGGCCTGCTTGCTGAGAGATTCCTGTTTGCTCAGAGACTCTTGTGTGCTGAGAGACTCCTGTTTGGCTTTTTGCTTGCTGACGTAAATACTGGCTAAGACGATCGCCGTGACGAGTGCCGGGATGTCCATAAATGGATATAGTGCCGCCGCCCAAGCTTCGTATTCCATGCCTTCGGCTTCGAGCATGGTTAAGCCAGCGGCGAGGGTTGAGCCACTTACGGCACCGAATAAGCCCCCGGTTGCGATCGCATCGACGGTTTTGACTTTCGGCAGTTTGGCTAATGTATTACTTGCGATGAGTACGATGACAATCCCGATGATTGCCGCAAAAAACGCCGGTAATAGCATCTGTGCGAGATTGGCGTTGCGGATGGCAATTCCCCCGCTCAAGCCAACTCTGATCAGCAGCATGAAGACGATGAACTTATAGATCGCATCAGGAATTTGCAGTCGGCTATTGAGGGCGGCGACGATCATACCCCCAATCAGAAAGCCAAGGGTTGGCGACTGCAACTTATCCGCGAAGCGCGTTAAGAAATCGGACAAGAACTCCATGTTGTAATTTCTCCTTCGGACTCCTCTGACGAGAAGTGATTATGGTGGTCAGTGAGCTTGAAACAGTTGAAGACAGTCGGGATAACGCGTGTCATCCCTACTGCACAGGTGTTACGCGAATACCTATCAACAGAATGTTCAGAGGTGGTCGCTCTCCGAACGGGACTCGAAGGTGTGGCTATGGGGCAGCACCCTCTATAGATAAATGTCTATTAAAAACCAAATCTCCATCTGTTTAAGTCTATGTGCTTAAGTTTATCTTAAAATCTGCCACAATTTGCGATCGCCCGACCTAGATCCGCGAAGTAATGTTAAATGCAAAACATAAGCAAAAGTTATGAATTACCGAAACTCGTATCTCTCGGGTCAATCTAACCCAGGCAATATCCTCAGGAGAACGGTTTAACGATCCGTGGTCCGTCTCATGGGTGGTTATTGTCGCCCCAGAAAGTATAAGCCATGCTTATAAAAGGCTTCCGCTAATCTGAGTCAATCTTGCTCAAGAGAGTGTCGTGGATTCGCCGTTGTTTGATATAAAGTTAAATATATGGTTCAAGGCAAAACCATAGAGTCTTGTCTTGGATTTTCACAACTTAAGCCATTAAGAGGTAACTCACATGACCAAAAAAGCCAGCAAGCTCGTCATCATCACGGAAAATTTGCTGCTGAAAAAGATCACCAAGATCATTGACAAATCTGGTGCTGCCGGTTACACGGTGGTGGCCGCTGGCGGTAAAGGCAGTCGTAACGTGCGATCATCAGGACAACCCAACGTTTCCGATACTTCCTCAAATATCAAGATTGAGGTGCTTACGGCGGATCGGGATATGGCGCTGAGGATTTCTGATGAGATCGCAGCGGAGTTTTTCGAGGATTATTCAGGCATCACCTACATCTGTGATGCAGAGGTCTTGTTCGCACACAAGTTCTGAGTCAAAACCCCAGCCATTCTCATGATTTCCAATGAGAATGGCTGGGGCAATGTCGGTACACAAACCCTAAATGACTCGTGACGTTTTTGGTGTTGCTTCACCCTTGCGATCAATAGGGATTAAGCCACAATGATTAAACCGCCGAGGCCATCGGCGCATCTGCCATGCGATCAACAATCTGTTGCAAGGCATCTCGCAAGGTTGCGGTTTGATGCTCTTCGGGAACACGGCTGAGGATTTCAAATTTTTCCAAGCGACTTTCGACTTTGCCGGAACTGCCCACCACGTAGACTTCTAATCCCCGTTTCAGAGCGTCGTTGACCATTTTTTCCATGGCGAGGGTTGCGGTCACCCCCAACATGGGAACATCTCGAAAGTCCAAAATGAGAATTTTATAGTCTCCGATGAGCGAATGGCGTTGAGAAATGGCTTTGGCGGCACCGAAACTCAGAGAGGCACCGAGATGAAGTAGTAAAACCTGACCTTGAACTTTCTCTAATAACAGTTGCTCTTCATGTTCGAGGAGTTCAGCTTCCTCGGCATTGGTAATGGCTTTAATGCTTTTGGCTTGAACATCAGATAGACGCTGAATTGTCAAGACATTGGCGACGAAGACCCCAACTCCGACGGCAACAATCAAATCAACAAAAACCGTTAGAAGAACCACACCATACATAATGGCAGCGGCTTTGAGGGAAACGTGATGAGCGCGTTTTAGGAAACTCCAGTCGACAATATCAATCCCGACCTTGAGGGCGATCGCCGCCAGAACCGTCAACGGCACAATTTCGGTAAAGCCGGCAGCGGCAAAGACGAACACCAGAAGGGTGACGGCGTGAATCATCCCCGACAGGGCAGTCCGTCCCCCGGCTTGGATGTTAACAACGGTTCCCATGGTTGCTCCAGCGCCGGGTAAGCCACCACAGAACCCTGAGAGAATGTTGCCAATCCCTTGACCCATGAGTTCTTTATTCGAGTCATGCTCATATTGGGTGATACTATCGGAGATGACGGAGGTGAGCAGGGAGTCGATACAACCGAGCATCCCTAACATCACCGCGTCAATGACCATCATTTGCAAGTCAGGTGTTGAGATCGTTGGGAAATAGAGGGTGGGTAACCCGGCGGGAATTTCACCGACGATTCTCAGTTGTCCTGACAGTAGACTGGCCGAGACGCCGGTTCCGATGAGCAAGGCTAACAGTTGCGGTGGACAGACGCGGGCAATTTTGCTCGGAGTTAGGAAGAGAATCGCGAGGGTCAACAGTCCTAATCCCAGTTCGGGGTTAGTGATCAGGTCCGGGTTAATCCATTCAGGTAAGACTCTTACCGTGGCTAAGACCCCACCAACGCCTTCTTGTCCGAGTAATGGTGGCAGTTGCAGCATAATCATGATGACCCCAATCCCGGACATAAAGCCGGAAATGACGGTATAGGGCATCAGGGTGACGTATTTCCCGAGTCGGAGTAGACCAAAGAGTATTTGGAACAGCCCCGCCATCATGACGACGGTGAAGGCGATCGCCAACCCTTCGCCCTCGGGGTATTTGGCGGTCAAGGTGGCAATCACGGCGGTAAAGACCACGGTCATCGGCCCGGTGGGATTGGAGATGAGGGTGGGGGTTCCTCCAAATAGGGCCGCGAAAAAGCCCAGGAGAACGGCACTATAAATTCCGGCGATCGCCCCGGCTCCAGACGCGACACCGAAGGCTAGGGCCATGGGGAGGCCGACGATCGCGGCGGTTAGACCACCAAAGAAATCTCCCCGCAGATTGCGGGTATGGATGTAATTGAGAATTTTCATGACAGGTTTGGATTGAGATCGCGACGATTACAGACGATTACATTATTCCAATAGGGAAAATCAAAACCATTGATTTTTGTCTATGGCTTACTCTAGCATCAAGCCTCTCACACCAAAATACTTTGTCATCAATCCCCCAATCGCCCTAGTGTCCGAGCCTGTATCAGATCCTAGAGGCTGCGATCGCCCCATGTTCACGGCCGTTAAACCGTCATGGAACTGGCCCCGTCGAGAGCCAATCTGACTGGAGTTTATCATTACTGACGACCGGTTTGGGCTGAGGCCGCTCAAATAATATCAATTTATTTCAATGATAAACACTAAAACCATTGTTTTTTTTCTATAGTGTGGGTTAAGATAAAGCCTTTCAAGCCAAAATACAATTCTGATCTCGCGCGTCCTAGTCTGATGAGGTACAGCTTTTCGAGAGGATCGGTGACCGGTTCTCTCTCTACCAAAGAGTCTGTACCTTATCAATGTGGGAATTGCGAGATCAGAATTGCCATAAAAATTTTGGATTAAACGAGTTAGGGCAAAATATCACAGTGATTCAGAATACGGCTTGATAGCTGTTCTCTCCTGAACCCCCCCCATGATCCAAGCAACATTACACCAATTACGTGTTTTTGAAACCGTGGCCCGTCACGGTAGCTTCACCCGCGCCGCCGAGGAACTCTCGATTACTCAACCAACGGTATCAACCCAAATTAAACATTTGACTCGAACCATTGGCCTGCCTTTATTTGAGCAAATTGGCAAACAGCTCTATCTCACACAAGTTGGGGAAGAACTGCTCAAGACCTGTCAGACAATCTTTGGACAGCTTGCGAACTTTGAGATGATGGTTGCCGATCTTCAAGGGGCCAAACGAGGAAAGCTACGACTCGGTGTCGTGACGACGGCCAAGTATTTCGTTCCTCGTCTTTTAGGGTCTTTCTGTCGGCAACATCCAGATATTGATGTCTCCCTGCAAGTGAGTAATCATCAAAAACTGGTGCAGCGAATGTTGCAAAACCAGGATGATTTGTACATTCTCAGTCATCCGCCGGAGGATATTGATTTAGCGGTGACTCCTTTTTTAGACAATCCCTTGGTGGTGGTTGCCTCTCGGGATCATCCCTTGGCGAACCAACCTCAAATCCCTCTAAAAAAGCTGCGAGGGGAGGCGTTTATTATGCGAGAGCAAGGTTCAGGAACCCGTCGGGCCGTACAACAGGTTTTTGATCGCCATAAACTGACGGTCAATGTGCGTCTGGAATTTAGCAGTAATGAAGCGATTAAACAGTCTGTCATCGGCGGTTTGGGGATTTCGGTTTTGTCCCTCCATTGTTTACGCCCAGACTATCAACAAGGAGAGTTGACCATTTTGAATGTGAAGGAATTTCCGATTCCTTGTCGTTGGTATATTGTGTATCCTTCAGGGAAACAGCTATCGGTGTTGGCGGAGGGGTTTTTAAAGCACTTGTTGCTCGAAAGCCAGAGGCTCCCTTTGCAACAAGTATCCTAGAGGAATCGTCTTGACTCTCCCTCTAGGATGGGAGGTGAGGATTAATTTAGGTAGGGAATGAAGACGGAGTAGAGTCCTCGCAGGTCGCCGACTTCAAAATCGTAGGCCAAATCTTGAGGATAGTTGTTTTTGACAAAGTCGGGGCGATCGCCTTTGCGTCCGTGGCACACCTGACAACTGGCTTCAACATTAATGCGACGGAAATAGCGCGCACCTTGTTGTCCGTTGAGGGTTTCTTCATCCCAATATCCCACCAACGTGGGGTTTTCTTTGAAGAGGTTTAAGGCAAATTCAGCACTCTCCGTTTTTGGGGCATGGTTGGGGTTACGATATTTTTCAGCAATCTGTTGAACCGTCCAACCCGTCTCTTGACTGAGTTGTTTAGCCCGCATTCCGACGGGTTTGCAGACTTGTTTGAAGGTTTCGAGGGTGGGTTCAGTGTTGGTTCCTTCTAGGCCCGAGGCCAGTTGCGATCGCATCCCATCGAGTTGTTCAATTTGCGTCACCGCCTCAGAGAGTTCCTCGGGGTTGAGGGATTGAGCCTGGAGAGGCGTTTGCCAGAGGAAAACCGCCACGAGGGCGATCGCCATCAGAGAGAGGCGGCGTAGCCAGGAGATGAGGATCATAAAAAATTGTCCAGATACGACAGTTGAGTTAAACCGTGGAGTTAAACCGTGGAGTCAACCCGTTAAGCCACGGTATCACCTTGCTCAATTATAAAACTACATCGTAGAACTTGAACATCAAGGTAGCTGATCCCTGGCCAGCCAACCCGGAGCGGGCAAAATATACTAATCTGAACACAGAACTTGCGACCAACTCGAAACTCATGGCAGAAGAAGACAAAAAAGCTAAAACCACCACCGCCGCTGACAAGGGTGGGAAAAAGAAAAACGAAAAGCCCCCCGCCGTCGAAGATAAACCCTTCGCCGACTTCATGCACCAAGACTACCTCCCGGCCTTAAAAGAGGAACTTCAGAACCAGGGAATCGAGGATTTGGACTTGAAATTCGAGAAGCGTCGGGTTCCTCCCCTCGACACCAAAGGAGACTGCTGGCAAGTCATCGGGACTTGGCAAGGGGGCAACCGTCGCTTTGTGGTGTATTTCCCCAAAGCCGACATCAAAGGGCCACGGGCCTTTTCCTGTTCCGCCGATGGAACCCAGCCGAGTACCATCGAACCCTTCCTCATGGACGAACGTAAGATTAAACTGCCCCTGTTAGTCTTTGGCGTTGTCCAGCGGTTGAACGCTCAGAAATGGTTGGCCCGGAACTAGAGTCATCCCCCACGAGGGAGAGACGTGGTTGCCGAAACCTGAGATAATAGTCCTTGTGGTTTTGCCCCAAGACAAGCATGGTAGCGCTTTCCGAATCTCCCTTTTCCCCCGCCCAAATCGCCGCAGAAGGACTCAAACCCGGCGAATATGATGAAATCGTCCAACGACTCGGGCGACACCCCAATCGCGCCGAATTGGGGATGTTCGGGGTCATGTGGTCAGAACATTGCTGCTATAAGAACTCCCGGCCGCTGCTGAAGCACTTCCCGACCAGCGGCGATCGCATCCTCGTCGGTCCCGGTGAAAACGCCGGAGTGGTGGACTTTGGCGAGGGGTTGGCGATCGCCTTCAAAATCGAATCCCACAACCACCCCTCCGCCGTCGAACCCTTCCAAGGGGCAGCCACCGGCGTCGGTGGTATCCTGCGGGACATCTTCACCATGGGCGCTCGTCCCATCGCCGCCCTCAACGCCCTACGCTTCGGCCCCCTCGACAATCCCCGCACCCGCCGCATCTTTGCCGGGGTGGTTGAGGGCATCTCTCACTACGGCAACTGCTTCGGCGTACCAACCGTTGGCGGAGATGTGTATTTTGATGCCGCCTACAGTGGCAATCCCCTCGTCAACGCGATGGCGATCGGCATCATGGAAACCGAGACCATCGTTAAATCCGGCGCATCCGGTATCGGCAACCCCGTCCTCTACGTGGGATCGACCACCGGCCGCGATGGCATGGGAGGCGCCAGTTTCGCCAGTGCCGAACTCAGCGACGAATCTTCCGTCGATGACCGTCCCGCCGTACAAGTGGGCGACCCCTTCCTGGAAAAATCCCTCGTCGAAGCCTGTCTCGAAGCCTTCAAAACCGGGGCGGTCGTGGCCGCCCAAGATATGGGAGCAGCGGGCATCACCTGTTCGACCTCCGAAATGGCCGCTAACGGCGGTGTCGGCATTGACTTTGACCTCGATCGCGTCCCCGTGCGCGAGTCAGGAATGGTTCCCTATGAGTATCTCCTCTCAGAATCCCAAGAACGGATGTTGTTTGTGGCGCAGAAGGGCCGAGAACAGGAGTTAATTGACGTATTTCAAAAATGGGGACTCCACGCCGTTGTGGCCGGAGAAGTCATCGAAGACCCCATCGTGCGGATTCGCTTCCAAGGGGAAATTGCCGCCGAAATTCCCGCCTCAGCCTTGGCTGACAACACCCCCCTCTACCCTCGCGAGAAACCCGCTCAGCCCCCGGAATATGCCCAAATTGCCTGGGCTTGGACTCCGGACTCTCTCCCCCCCTGTAGTCCCTCGGGCATCGAGGTGGATGGGGCGTTTAAGAGCTGGAATCAGGTGCTATTGACCCTGTTAGATACCCCCAGTATTGCCTCGAAAGCCTGGGTCTATCGGCAATATGATCACCAGGTGCAGAATAACACCGTGATTGTGCCAGGTGGGGCGGATGCGGCGGTAGTGCGCTTGCGTCCTCAAGAAAGCCAAAAATCAGGTCAGGACTGGACGCGAGGCATTGCGGCGACCGTCGATTGTAATTCTCGTTATGTGTATCTCGATCCGACGGAGGGGGCAAAAGCGGTGGTGGCTGAAGCGGCCCGCAATCTCAGTTGTGTGGGGGCTGAACCGGTGGCTGTGACCGATAACCTCAATTTTGGTAGTCCTGAAAACCCCATTGGCTATTGGCAGTTAGCCTGTGCCTGTGAGGGGTTGGCCCAGGCCTGTGAGGAGTTTGGAACGCCGGTGACGGGGGGCAATGTTTCTCTATACAACGAAACCCTCGATAGTGAAGGTAAGCCGACGCCGATTTATCCGACTCCCGTGGTCGGTATGGTGGGGTTGATTGAGAATCTTGAGCAGATTTGTGGCCAGGGTTGGCAGCAAGCCGAGGATGTGGTGTATCTGTTGGGCGTCTCGACCGAGATGCAAGATGCGATCGCCGCGCCGACGTTAGGAGCGTCTGAGTATCTGGCCACGGTACATGAGACGGTGGCCGGGAAGCCGCCTCGGGTGGATGTGGCTTTAGAGATGGCGGTGCAAGGCGTTTGTCGTCAGGGGATTGGCCGGGGTTGGGTCAACTCCGCCCATGATGTCTCTGAAGGTGGCTTGGCGGTGACGTTGGCCGAGTCCTGTTTGTCGGGTCACTTGGGGGTTACGGTGGATCTGCCCCGTGGAGGCCGTTGGGATACGTTGCTGTTTGGCGAAGGGGGGGCGCGAATTGTGGTTTCGGTCTCCCCGCAGGATGTGGCAGCTTGGGAAGCGTATTTGCAAGAGCAGTTATCGGGATCTTGGCAACGACTGGGGACGGTGTCCGGTGAACTGTTGCAGGTGTCCTCGGAAGGGGAAACGCTGCTGAGTCTCTCCCTGTCTCAGATGGGGGCGATGTATGAGGGGGCCATTAGTCGTCGGTTGGGCTAGCTAAATTCGATGTTTAGCGTAGTACTGTTGATGTTCGTCTTCGGCGAGATAGTAGTCCGATGCCAGTTCAATTTGTGTGACGACGTGTTTTTCCGTCTGGTTTTCCGTCTCCTGCTGTTGACGCTTGAGTTTCGATCGCCGGGCGATCTGTTCCTGTTCAGGACTATGGTAGAAAATGACGGAACGATATTGCTCGCCGCGATCGGCCCCCTGACGGTTAAAGGAGGTCGGATCGTGAATCTTCCAAAACAGATCCAGTAACTCGTTATAGGACACCTGATCCGGGTCATATTCAACTTGAGTTACTTCAGCATGACCGGTAATGCGAGCGCAAACATCGAGATAGGAGGGATTCGGGAAATGTCCCCCCATATAGCCAACGGAGGTTTTGGTGACTCCTTCAACGGCGGCAAAGGCGGCTTCGATACCCCAGAAACAGCCGGCGCCAAAGGTGGCAATGTGAGTGGTTTTAGGCATGGGGAATAGGGAACAGGGAACAGGGAACAGGGAATAGGGAATCGGGTAGGGGCGTACCTTTATGGTCGCCCTCTTCGGGCAATTTTTTGTGGTTGTCCTGGGTTTGTGGGCGACGTGCTAGTTTAAGGTTTTGCAGATGTAGTCTCCGGCGCCGGATGGCTCGAAGGGGAAGCGGCGACCATCTCGTTTGATGCGTTCTTGGCGGCGACAATCGTATTTTTCCAACGGCCGCCGTTGACCGTCAACTCGGACTTCGGCGCGGTATTCCCAATAGTATTTGGCACTGCGTTTGATGCTGATAATACAAATTTCACGACTGTGATAGATACGGCAGGTTTCGTTGACGGTTGAGGGAAATCCCCACCAAAGATTCAGTAAGATAAGCCAAGATAGGGCCGCATGGATGAGAGAAAAACTTAGCATTACTCCAATTCTAAAACCCAGGATTTGAGATGGGCGTTGACTTGATCGGGAACTTCGTCGTGGGGACAGTGACCGGCGTTGAGGAACTGTTCTGTTAGGTTGGGATAGTATTGACGAAACTTGGCGCTACGGTCTTTGCTGTTCATCCAGGGGTCTCCTTCTCCCCACAGCATTAACAGGGGTTTGTTGAGTTGGCTGAGGAGTTCATCGACGGTTGCGCCTCGGGGGGTTTTGAAGACGGAGGCGAAGACTTTGGCGGCGCCACGATCGCACGAGGGACGGTAGATTTCTTCGACGAGGCGATCGGTCACGGCGCTTTTGTCCACATAGACTTTTTCGAGAGTTTTGCGAATCACAGACCGGCGGCGGGTGTTCTGGAAAATCAGGAAGGCCACCCAGTCTTGCAGGGCGAAACGGCGCAGCATTCGACTGAAACGACTGGGTTGGCGCGGTTGCGCATCGCTGAAGGGACCGGCACTGTTGAGTAAGACGAGGCCTCGGGCCGATTCAGGTTTCTGGGCGGCGACGGAGAGACAAACATAGCCGCCGAGGGAGTTTCCGGCTAAGACCACGGGTTGACCGATGACCTCTTGGATGAAGTCATGGAGTTGGTCGCGCCAGAGTTGGCCACTATAGGCGAGAGGCGGTTTCCCGGAACGGCCAAACCCCAATAGGTCGATCGCCCAAATCTCAAACTCGTCTTGTAATCCCTCAATGGTTTTGCGCCAATGGTCGGTGGACGCGCCGAAGCCGTGAACCAGGAGTAAGGGGGGACGGGAGGCGTTGGGAGATTGTCCGGCGTGGACATAGTAAACGGGATAGTCGTGCCAGGTCCAATGCTGTCCGGGGAAACTTTCGCGTTCAAGGGTGGATGTGGTGGTCATCGTCAGGGGGTCACTTTGGCGTGTCACAGGTTTTGTAACGTATTGTATCGACTTTCACATCCGTGGGGGAAGGGTGAACGTAGGTGAATCGGTCCGATATGTTCCCAGGGGCAGGGGTCGCGTTAAGATGGGGTGTTACTGTATAGGCGCTCTCGATGTCTCTGTCCACGGCTACCGCAACTCCCCTTTTAGGTCAATCTCTACAAGACCTCACCACCTGGATGCAAGACCAGGGACAACCGGCTTATCGAGGGAAACAACTGCATCAGTGGTTGTATCACAAGGGGGTGCGATCGCTGGCTGAGATTACGGTGTTTCCCAAGGCTTGGCGGCAGGCCAACCAAGAGATCCCTCTAGGGCGTTCGACGATTCATCATCGCTCGATTTCCCCTGATGGGACGATTAAATATCTACTGAAACTGGCTGATGGAAATATCATTGAAACCGTGGGAATGCCCACGGAACGGCGCTTAACGGTCTGTGTGTCGTCTCAGGTGGGCTGTCCGATGGCCTGTGACTTTTGCGCGACGGGAAAGGGGGGATTTTTGCGTAACTTGGAGGTGCATGAAATCGTTGATCAGGTGTTGACGGTGCAGGGGGAGTTCCGCGATCGCGTCAGTAATATTGTCTTTATGGGGATGGGGGAACCTTTGCTCAATGTGGATAATGTCCTGGGGGCGCTACGCTGTCTGAATGAGGATGTGGGGATTGGGGCGCGATCGATGACCATCTCGACGGTGGGGATTCCCGGACAGATTCGCCGCTTGGCTGAACATCAACTGCAATCGACGCTGGCGGTGAGTCTCCATAGTTCCAATCAAGCGTTGCGCGAACAACTGATTCCCAGTGCGCGTCAGTATCCGTTTAAGGCGCTCTTAGCAGAATGTCGCGATTATGTCAAGCTCACGGGCCGACGTTTAAGTTTTGAATATCTGTTGCTGGCGGGGTTAAACGATCGCCCCCACCATGCCGAAGAACTGGCCCGTCAGCTACGGGGGTTCCAAAATCACGTGAATCTGATTCCCTATAACCCCATTTCCGAGGTGGACTATCAACGGCCGAGTCCTCAACAGGTGAACGACTTTGTACAGGCTCTCAAAGACCGCCATATCGCCGTTAGTGTGCGCTATTCCAAAGGTTTGGAGGTTGATGCCGCTTGCGGTCAATTGCGTGCCTCTCAACAGGCTTAGAGGACCGGTTCACAGGAGTGGAAAGAGGCTTAAATCCTCGATGCCCATCTGGTCGAGGGAGAGTTGACGAACCTCATAAAAGGCTTTCATGTCCGACAGGTTGGGGTTACCGCTGCGTTTGCCGGTGGCTCCCATGGCTAGAATTAAGCCACATTTACCCTTCGTTTTTTTGAGGTTTTCCGCCCAGGCTTTGCGGGCCTTTTGATGATAGGGATTGTCTAAATCAAACTCGCCCACGAGATGAATTTCCTCATTTTCGAGTTGCATCAGGCCCAACTCATAGTCAAAATCATCAAAGGGGGAATTGCAGGGTTTGAAGGCCAGACCCCTCAGTCCCCCCGCCGCCTCAATGGTGGCGACGATCTCTTTGACCCTAGAGCGGGTACTTTGGACGATAATGACCGGAAATTTGCCGCGACCGGTTGAGGCGATGGGGTCTTGAGGACAGTTCGCGCGATCGCGGAGTGCTTCGACCATTGCCCAGGGGATATTCTCAACCCGCAAAATGGAACCGTCAGGGATAATGTCATCCTGAAGTCGCGACATTTGCTCCAAGAGTGACATGCCGGGGGTCTCATCTAGGTCGATATCCATGTCAAACTCCGAGGGGGACGCTGAGAGTTCCTCGGCGACGCTGGGCATTGAGGAGACGGTGACGGAGACGATGCGATCGCGGCCATTGCCCAAGTCAGCGCTTCGTAAGGATTTGGGAATGGAAATCTCATAGCGTTGACGCACGACCGGCCCCCAGTCATCCATCAACTCATCTTCATGGTCGGTGAGGAAGCCATGCAAGGCTTTGAGGGCAATCCAGGCGGGGAGCGCTTCTTCTTCATGGAGAAAGGGCCGTAAGCCTTCGAGGGGATGAAGACTACCAAAGTTGGCTTCAACATGTTCCCAACTGTAATCGCCGAGATCGTCGGTTTCATCATCCAACTCCTCGTCGCCTTCGTAGGTGAGGAATAAGCAGTCTTGGGAGAGGAAGATGGTCTCTAATTTCTCCATCGAGGTATTGGCTAAGATGGAGGCGCGAAAGCTTTTCAGGGACTCGAGGCTACGATAGAGCAAAATCCCGTAGTCAAGGCCGAGAAGTCCTAGGATGGAGACATAAAAGGTGTCGATGCCGCCATAGTTGAGTTCGAGGCTAATGATTTGATGATCGCCGAGATAGTCCCAGGGTGCATCTTCCCAGAGGGCTTGAGCTTGCTCGTTGAGGGGGTCGAGGTACTGGGGAGGAACTTTGGGAGGTCGTCCTCCGACGGCGTCTTCTAAGCCTCGGAAGAGTTCGTCGATGATGGGGAGTTCGGGGACGTAATCGAGGGTAATATCGAGGTCTTGTAGGACTCCGCGTAGAAAGAACAGCAGTTCGCGGTCTTTGACGATGATTTTTTGCGGCCGGCCCGGTTGAGCGGGTTTGTGGGGATATTCCATGGCCCGCAGCAGGGTGCGGACTACGGCTTCCATCCCGGAGTCGTCGGCGACTTTCTCCATGGCGCGAACCACCCCTTCTGAGCCATCCACCCAAATGACGCAGTCGCCGGCCTCGTCGCCAACCAGTTCACCTGATTCTAGGTCAATTTGCAGCGATCGCCGATCGCCTTCCCAGACAGAAGGGATTTGGTCAAGTTTATTGAGACGGCGACAGGTGGATGGTGTTAACACGGTCAGGGTCAGGTAAGGACAATGGTCAGGGGCGTCGAACGCTGTCTTTCTACTTTACCACTGGTGTTCGGGATGTTTGTCTAGGAAGGTTAAGCTTTCTATAGCCAAGAGGAGTCTAGGGTTATGGGGACTCCCTTCGGGGCGGATGCTTGTCGTGCTAGCAACAAACGTTATGATTTTAGTAAAGCCTGTATCGACGAACACGTTGCTAAATTATGTCAACTTCAACACCTCTGCTGGTTGAGAAAACGAAATTAGAGCGCCCTCCTCTCGAAATTCATACGTTGGGCGATCGCGTCTTGCGCCAAAATACGAAGCGGGTGGCCCGAGTCGATGAAACGACCCGTCGTCTCGCCCGTGAGATGCTACAAAGTATGTATACTGCTGATGGCATTGGCTTGGCTGCGCCTCAGGTGGGAATTGCTAAACAAATGCTGGTGGTCGATTGCGCTCTTGATGACCCCAGTACGCCGCCGCTGGTGTTGATTAACCCGGTCATCCAAGCCTACAGCCGTGAGGTGGCGTTGGGCCAGGAAGGCTGTTTGAGTATTCCGGGGGTGTATATGGATGTGAAACGACCTCAGGTGATTGAGGTGTCTTACAAAGATGAGTTGGGCCGTCCCCAACGTCGTCGCTTTAGTGGTCTTCCGGCCCGGGTGATTCAGCATGAGATGGACCACCTCAATGGGGTGATGTTTGTCGATCGCGTGGATGACCAGTTATTGCTGACGGAGGAACTCTCGAAGTATGGGTTCTCGGTCAAGTCTGTTCGTCACATCAAAGCCTAGGGAGCCGCGAGAATTATGGTATCGTCTCCGAAAGTTGGGTTTTTGTTGGCCGTTTCCTGTGTGGCGGCGATCGCGGCGGTTGGCTCGGTCTTTGAGTTATCGTCGGGACATCCTCAATATGGGGTCTGGCTGACGCGGATTATTCTAGGATTGAGCGCGCCTCTGGTGGTGTTTGCTTTTTTGGCGGCGGTGCGAGAAGCTAATGCCAACAATTCTTGACGGTTCTCGAAGCTGACGATGGCTCCATCTCCATCTGTTCAAAATGCTCCGGATTGGGAGCGATTGCGAAAGGCGCTCAGTGTTGAAGCTGAGCGCGGTTTTTCGGATTTGGTGGGGCGGGAGTTTCGCTTTCATGAGTTTCTCGAGCATCAGTTGAAGGACCCACCGGCGCGATTGGCGGCCAGCGATCGCCAACGTTGGCAAAATCTGGCGGCGGAGTTTGCGAAATACCCGTCTCTGACTCTGGCCCAACGTCAGCATCTGGTGGCGGAGTCGCGACGGGTGTTGTTGCACAGTGAGCGGTCTCTGGAGATGCGATCGCGCTCAGTCCGAGAACCCCTCAGCCGCCGCAAACCCCCGACGGTTGACCTTCACTCTCAGGTGGCTCCGGCCCAGCTGACGTTGGATCAGCCTCTGACTCAGGTGCGTCAGATTGGCCGCCGGGGAGGCGATCGCTTGGCCCGCTTGGGACTCTATCGGGTTCAGGAGTTGTTGGAGTATTTTCCCCGCGATCGCATTGATTATGCTCGTCAAGTTCCCATTGCTCAATTGGAACCGGGAGAGACGGTTACGGTTGTGGCGCAAGTTCAGAGTTGCAGCTTTTTTAATAGTTCTAAAAACAAGAAACTCAGCATCTTTCAATTAACATTAAAAGACCCGACTGGACGTTTAAAAATCACTCGTTTTTATCCCGGAAATCGCTATAGCTCCACGCGCTGGCAATATGCCCATAAATCCCAATATCCTCGCGGGGCAACCGTTGCAGCCTCGGGGTTGGTCAAGAAAAACAAATATGGAATCACCTTAGAAAACCCTGATTTAGAAGTTTTAGAAAACTGCGAATCGCGGATTGAATCTTTGTCTGTGGGGCGGGTCTTGCCGGTCTATGCCTTAACCGATGGCGTGACCGCTGACTTGGTTCGAAAATCCGTGCTGGCGGTGCTTCCGGCTAGTGAGCAAATCCCCGAACCCTTGCCTCGGAAATTGCGAGAAAAGTATGACTTGTTGGACCGACCGACGGCGATCGCCAACATCCACTTTCCCCCCGATACGGATATCCTAGACTTAGCCCGTCGTCGCCTCGTGTTCGACGAGTTTTTCTATCTGCAACTGGGTCTCCTCAAACGTCGCCACGAACTCAAACAAGCCGGGGAACTCCAACTAGCCAACAGCCAGGCCCAACGACTCACCATCCAAGGACAACTTATCGAACAATTTTACAATCTACTTCCCTTCAATCTCACCCACGCTCAAACCCGAGTCATTCAAGAGATTCTCGGCGACCTCAACAAAACCTCTCCCATGAATCGGCTGGTTCAAGGAGATGTGGGGGCCGGTAAAACCGTCGTGGCGGTGGTAGCCATTTTAGCCGCCATCCAATCGGGGTATCAAGCGGCCTTAATGGCCCCCACGGAAGTCTTAGCCGAACAGCATTATCGCAAATTAGTCGATTGGCTGAACCTACTCCAACTCCCTGTTGAACTCCTCACGGGGTCCAGCAAAACCCGCAAACGGCGACAAATCCACAGTCAACTCGAAACCGGCGAACTCCCCGTTTTGGTGGGAACTCACGCCTTAATTCAAGATAAAGTGCAATTTCACCGTTTAGGGTTAGCGGTGATTGACGAACAACATCGTTTTGGCGTACAGCAGCGGGCCAAGTTGCAACAGAAAGGGAGTAATGGGATTTGTCATGTTCTCTCCATGACCGCCACCCCCATTCCTCGAACCTTGGCGTTGACCTTACATGGGGATTTAGATGTCAGTCAAATTGATGAATTACCCCCTGGTCGCAAACCGATTCAAACCACCGTTTTGGCCGGGAAACAACGGTTAGAGGCGTATGATTTAATTCGCCGTCAGGTGGCGATGGGACATCAGGCCTATGTGGTGTTGCCATTGGTGGAAGAATCGGAGAAATTAGATCTCAAGTCAGCGGTGGAGGAATATGAACGGCTGCAAGAGGTGTTCCCCGATTTTCGGGTGGGATTGCTGCATGGCCGGATGACGTCGGCGGAGAAGGATGCGGCGATTGCGGCGTTTCATGGTCATGAGACTCAGGTTTTGGTCTCAACGACGGTGGTGGAGGTGGGGGTGGATGTTCCCAACGCGACGGTGATGTTGATTGAGAACGCCGAACGTTTTGGCTTATCGCAGTTGCATCAATTACGGGGTCGGGTTGGCCGAGGGGGCGATCGCGCGTATTGTCTATTAATGACCCATCCCAAGGCCTCACCGGATGCGAAACAGCGGTTAGAGGTGTTGGAGTCATCTCAAGATGGCTTTTTGATTGCGGAGATGGATATGCAGCTTCGCGGTCCCGGTCAGATGTTGGGAACTCGCCAGTCAGGGTTACCGGATTTTGTCTTGGCCAGTCTCGTGGATGACCGAGAGGTGTTAATTTTGGCCCGGGATGCGGCGGAACGGGTAATTCGCAAAGACCCCAGTTTGGAGCGATATCCCCGCATGAAGGCGGAGTTAGAGATACGCTTTGAACGAATGTTAGGCGGGGCCATGTTGCAATAACGTATGGAAACCGCCCATTAAGACACCGAGTTTCTCAAAGAAACCCGGTGTCTGGTCTTCGAGCAACTATCAAGTAAACAGCCAAGGAATCAAATAACCAATCATCACCGAACAAACCGTCAGCAAAACAGTAATCAACTCTCGGGATAATCGCTGTTCCCAAAAATTGGACTTGAGGCGACGAACGGGGAAATCAGGGTCAAGTCCCACTGCGACCTCATTGGTTTTTCCCTGAAGCCGAACCTGTAACCCCGCCGGGGAGTCTGGATGGAGTTGTAAACGGGGGATTCGTTGAATCTTGGAGGAACTCGGTAACACCAGAAACTGCTCAGACTCTAACAGTAAATCCTCATTTAAAAACTTGATTTGTCCCTCTAAAATAGTTGAGCGTACTAATTCATCGGGGACATTGGCGGTGGTGGCGTTGTAGGTAAAGTCCACATCCGTGACCTCAAACCCTCCCCAAAACCAATCTTGATAGTCGCGACCCTGCAAGTCGGGTAAGTCGATGTAAAGTGTTATTTCGTTGGGGAAGAATAAGTTTAATTCTGTGCTAAAGGGAGTCCAGCTAAATTGCTCTTGGTTATAGTCGAATATCTCCGTTTCCTCTATCATCCCATTGTCTGAGGGGAGAGACTGCAATTGAGGACTTCTGACATATTCAGCTATGACTTGTAGCGGATTCCCCCCTAGGGCGAGTTGAACGCGAATCCCTGGATTGTCTTCCTCGGGAGTGTCTTCTTCGGGGGTTTCTGCTTTGGGGGTTTCTGCTTTGGGGGGATTGAGGCTGAGGGAGAGTTGATGGCGTTCTGGGTCGTAGGCTAGGTATCTCACCTGGGTTCCTGGGGGGAGTCGTAGGGATTGAATTTCGAGTTGACTGGGGTTGTCTGGGTCACCCGTCTCGAAAATGAGTTTGCTGTCTGGGGAGGGTAACGTCATCTCGACTTCGTTCAATTCGTTGATGTCTTCCGTGTCGTCGTCGGTTCTAAACTCTCCCCACAGGGTGACGGGATTGGCCTGTAATCCTTCGATTTCTAGCCGTGAGATGGAACGCATTGAATTAATTAAGAGTTGGTTGCGTTGAACGCGATTTGTAAAACTAACCTGACGACTAATAATATTGCCTTCAAAGGAGACAGAAACGGGGACAAAAAAGGCTATTATAAATACAGCGGAAATAGCTAATAATAGCAGGGCGATAATATGCAAAATATGCTGTTTTAAGAATGACCGAACAGCGATTGGCCCGGTAAAGGGATAGGGGTATTCGTCGGCGAGTTTGGCTCCTGTAAATCGGCGTTTCAGGAGAGTTTTAAGTCGAAAAATGAGGCGACGGAAAAGAGTTGAGGTGAGGTGGAGAAAACTGAGGCGTAGGCGCTTGAGTTGCCGGGAAATGGGGGCGTTTAGGCGATTGTTTCGGGCAAATTGAACCGCCCGCTGAACGTGAGGTTGACACTGAGACCAACATTTTCTAAGTCGGTTGGGTATCATAATGGTTCTGAACGGAAGCAGCGGGGGAATGGCGGATGATTGAGTCTGAGTTTAGGCGAAGATAGGACTTATCGGGAGAGCCAACTCGGGTCATGATGGAATCGGGACACCCGAGTGACCGATTGTGGGGCGATTCCCCGTTGTTGGATTTCCGCTTCGACTCGCAGTTGATAGTCTCCCGCTGGCTGATTGCGGCCATCCCAGGTAAAGCGAATTTCTCCCTGGCGAGGACTGGGCCGACTGTCTCGGTGAACGACTTGATTGTTGCGGCGGATTTCTAAGGAACGAATTAAGACGCGACTGGGGGAGTAAAAGACAATTTCGTAGTGGTTGGTGCCCGAACCAATAATAACTGGAACATAGGCGGGTTGACTCCCGGGTAATTGGGCCAGCGCCCGCAGACTGTTGGGGGGGACATTAGCTTCTTGCAGGATGTTCGTTTGTAAGCCGACTTGATACCAATTCTGCTGCCGTTGCAGTTGCAAGGAGTCGAGTTGGTAACGCCGCTGATACGAGCGAATTCGCAGATTGGGGTTGCTGCCGACTCCGGGAATTCGTAGCTGGAGTGGGTTGCGATAACTCGTCACGTTGGAGGTGGCGAGGGAGACGAGGCTAAATGACCCACTGACGGATTGGCGATTGATGCCCTCGCAGCGGCGGGGATTATCGCGACGTTGGTAGGCTAGGTCGTCGGGGAGATGGCTGGGACAAGTGAGTCCGACGCTGGCGAGGCTGGTGCCGAGAAGGGTTAGGGTGGTCAGGAGGTGTTTGAGGGTCATGGCTGGGGAGGGATGGAGGACAAGGGAAGGGGGATGAGGGGAGGCTTGCAGGTGACGGCTTCTAAAAGCGAATGCCCCAATCTTGTAAGTGTTGGGCAAGAACATCTAAGGGATAGGCAAAGCCAAAGCCGCCAATGGTGTCTCCTTGAGTTGTTGACCGGGCGGCGGCCTGTGCGTTACTGATGCGGACGACTAGACCGACGACTTCATTATTATAAATGACGGGACTGCCGGAGTTGCCGACGGCGAGATTGGTGCCGCCAATGAGCAGGTTTTGTTGGTCGGGTTCGGCGGTGATATTGGCAATATAACCTCGTTGCAAGGTCCAGGGAGTCCCGGTGAGGGGATGACCGATGATACGAATGTCAGCATCCATGCTGACTGGCGAATTGGCGAGGGGCAAGGGTTCGATGTCGTCGGGGAGGTTGCGAACTTCCAAAACGGCTAGGTCTAATGGGTCATCGGGGGCGGTGATGTCCCGAATTTGGGCGGGGAAGCGCAATCGACGTTCGGGGTCGTTTAGGCTATAGAGTTCGATTTCAATGGAGTCGCTGGGGCGTTGGCTGTCATCGGAGACGACATGGCGATTGGTGACAATTAGGGTGATGTCTCCCTCTTGGTGAATGACCCAGCCGGTTCCATATTGCAAGCCGGTGGGAGTTGCCGTGATGATGAGGACGATAGACCGTTGCAGGGGGAAGAGGGGGTTTTCGTCTCGGCTGGGGAGACGTTCTTCGCGGTCGTCGGGGAGAGGGTTGTCTCGTAGGGCCAGGAGACGTTGCGCTTCTCGCAGGTTGGTGATGGCTTGGGGAAATTCTGGGTCAAGTTGGATGGCGGTTTGGTATTGGCGGATGGCTTCTTGGAGGTTTCCTTGTTGTTGTAGGGCGTAGCCGAGTGCATTATGGGCGAGGGTGTGGGCGCTGGCGGGTGTCGTGGTTGTGTCTTCGGGGAGTCTCAGGGCGGTGCGG
>LSZA01000021.1 GCA_001637315.1 Phormidium willei BDU 130791
ACGCACCCTGGACCACAGACCCCACCCCTCCCATTGACTATCAAACCGGTGTCACCACGCTCCTGGAGGCGTTGGAACAGTTTGATGTGAACTACGCACAACGGGCCGAGGAGTTTTTCTTAAATAACTGGGTCGATGCGAAAGTTCGCCCCGGAAAGCGAGGGGGAGCCTTCTGTGCGTACTTCCACGGGAAACACAGCTATTTGTTGCTGTCCTACACCCAGGATTATAGTTCTCTGTTTACCCTGGCCCACGAGATGGGTCATGGCTTGCATTTTGATTGGATTGACCGCAAACAGTCCTATTTCAACAGCAATCCGCCCTTAGTTTTGGCGGAAGTGGCCTCGACGTTTAATGAGTTGCTGTTGTTAGACCGTCTCTTGGACCAAGCCGGGGATGATGCGGGGTTGCGTCGGGCCTTGATTACGCGCCAGTTGGAAGACCAACTGAGTTTGTTGTTCCGCCAAAGTACCATCAGCCGTCTGGAGTTGGCGATTCATGAGCGAGCCGAAGCGGGGAGCTTTGACGCCAGTTTTGTTAATCAGGCCTGGATGAACCTCTATGGGGAACTCTGCGGTGAGGCGGTGGAACTCCTAGAGGAGCATCAATATGATTGGGCGCGGATTGGTCATATTTTCTTCAAACCCTTCTACTGCTACCAATACACGGCTTCAACTTTGGTGAGTCTGGCCTGTTATCAGAAATATCTGGAGGTGGGGCCTGAGTTTGTCCCCGGCTATCTTGAACTGTTAGCCTCTGGGAGTCAGTGGAATCAGGTTGAGGCGTTGCGTCACTTTGTGGATGTGGATTTGGAGGATGAGACCACGATTCACAATGCTCTGTTGTATGTGGAGGGATTAGTGAATCAACTCGAAGAGACGCTTTAGAGGTTAAAGGGGGGGAGACTGATGGCTTGTCCGGTCTCCCCGCCTCTAAATTTTAATCTCTAAATTTCAATCTCTAAATTTTAATCTTGGCTGAGGTGATTTGCGGGAATCTGGTCTAAAATTTGTTGTTTTGTAACCTAGGCTACAGACAGTTTAATAAAAACTTAATCTAGTTGATATATTTAGAAAATAGTTAGGAATAATCAGTCAGTTTAAGGATATTAATTGGAGGGGGCGAAGCATTTGCGAGAGATGGGTAAGTGAGTTTAAAGGAACACAAATGCATCGCCGTTTCAGAAGACTCCGAGGCTCTGACCCTTAGTAGGCAAGGGTTGAGAGAGTTTCTCGAAGATACTCACAGACTTGTTTATCAATGCTGTTTTGCTCCAGGGAACGGCGCTGCTGCTGCTCTAGTTTCCAACTTTGAAATCCAGAACTCGCGGCGATCGCCACTTTTAAATGGTCCCAAACCGGCTCAGTTTGACGGTCTTGAGTCGCGGCGGCGGCGGGGTTTGTGTGAGTGAATGCAGAACTTGGCATATCGCACCTCTATGTGAGTTAGCTTGTGGTTTGCTGCTATTAATTTAGTTTAACACTCCTGCCTAGGTTCGTGGCAAAACCAACATAAAAGAAGAGGGGAGCGCCCTTGCACTCCCCCCATCAACTGAATTTAGAACCTCTCATTAACGAGATGCCAGAGTCCGACGTTTGGACGCCATCCGATAGCAATAGACGATATCGCCTTCTTGCCAATCGGAGAAGCGGTCAATACCCAAACCGCACTCATAGCCGGATTTCACATCCCGGACATCTTCGCGCATCCGACGCAGGGAATCGAGGACATTCTCATGCACGACCTTGTCATTGCGTAAGATGCGTACTTTGGCGTTGCGCACCAGTTGTCCCGAGAGGACATAACAACCGGCCACTTGGCCTCGTCCCGAGGGGAAGATGGCGCGAACTTGGGCTTGTCCGAGTTCTTCTTCCACCATCTCGGGTTCGAGTAAGCCTTCCATGGCCCCTTGAATATCATCCAAGAGGTTATAGATGACGCTGTAATCGCGGACATCAACGCCTTCACGTTCAGCGGCTTGACGTGCGCCACTGGCGAGGGTGGTGTTGAAGCCGAGAATCACGGCATCGGAGGCGGCGGCGAGGTCAATATCCGTTTCGGCGATTTCACCGGGAGCAGCATAGAGAACCCGCAATTGAACTTCATCTTGGGGTAACTGTTCGAGGGACCCGAGAATTGCCTCTAAAGACCCCTGTACGTCAGCTTTGAGGACCAAGTTGAGTTCCTTGAGTTCCCCTTCGCTGGCGCGAGCCGAGAGGCTGCTGAGGGTGACCCGGCGCGAGGCCATGGTCTGTTGTAGGCGAGACTGACGATGTTCGTCTTTGCGGCGATCCGCTTCGGAGCGGGCCTCTTTCTCGTTGGTGAAGACCTCAAACTCATCTCCGGCTTCGGGGACTTCGTTCATCCCTAAGACTTCCACCGCAAACGAGGGTTTCGCTTCATCGACGCGATTTCCGCGATCGTCGATCATGGCCCGCACTTTGGCAAAGACGGAACCGGCGACGAGGGTATCACCGACGCGCAGGGTTCCATTTTGCACCAGCAGGGTGGCCACAGAACCGCGAGCTTTGTCCAAGTGGGCTTCAATGACTGTTCCTCGGGCGGGGCGATCGGGATTCGCGGAGAGTTCTTCGACTTCCGAGACGAGAATGATCATCTCGAGTAACTGGTCGAGGTTATCACCGGTGATGGCACTGACGGGAACCATAACGGTATCGCCACCCCATTCTTCAGGAACTAAGCCATGTTCCATCAGTTCCTGTTTAACGCGATCGGGGTTGGCCTGTTCTTTGTCCATTTTGTTGACGGCCACCACCAGGGGAACCCCCGCCGCTTTCGCGTGACTGATGGCCTCAATGGTTTGCGGTTGGACGCCATCATCAGCGGCCACCACCAAAATGGCGATGTCCGTCACCCGTGCGCCTCGGGCACGCATGGCTGTAAAGGCTTCGTGACCGGGGGTGTCTAGGAAGACGATCTGTTGCATCACGCCTTCATGTTCAACATCCACGTGATAGGCTCCGGTGTGCTGGGTAATGCCCCCAGCCTCACCCTGAGCCACTTTGGTTTTGCGGATGGAGTCGAGGAGGGTGGTTTTCCCGTGGTCAACGTGACCCATAATGGTCACGACCGGTGGACGACGTTGCAGACTATCCAAGTCGGCCGCATCAATCATGTCGGTGACTTTGCGGGCTTCTTCTTCTTTCTCGGGGGTTTCGACTAAGACATCGAGTTCCTCGGCCACCATCGTCGCCGTTGGCACGTCAAGGGTTTGCGTCACGTTGACGGCAATTCCTTGCATGAACAGGCGTTTGACGATTTCCGTTTCCGGGACACAGAGCAAATCTGCCAGTTCCCGAACGGTGAGGTTATCGCGGATTTCTACGAGTTCGGGCCGTTCGACTTTGTTGGCTCGTTCGCGGCGATCGCGACGGTTACGGCTTGAGGAGGAAGAACTATTGCTACTGTCTCCACTCCCTCGTTGTTGAGGAGCCGGTTTACGCCGCTGTTGAGTCGACGGGCGACTCTCGGACTTAGATTTAGAGGCTTTAGGCGGCCGAGCAATGGATAAACTCACCTCAACGGCTCCGGTGCTGTCGCTGTTTAGATCGGCCTCGAAGTCCTCATCGTCATCATCGATAGGACGAACCCGACGTTTCGGTTTGTTGGCCTTATTCGCCACTTCAAGACTGTCAACCGCGTCCTCTTCAGCCGTACGGCGTTTCTTGGTTTTAGCTTTACGGGGCAACTTGGGCCGTTTAAGGGTCAGTTGTTCCGTATCATCGCTTTCATCTTCCGGCTCAACGGCTAAGGGTTCTGTTTCGGGAGCCTCGGGTTCGACCTCTTCAGCTTTGGCATTCAGGCGAACCAACTCCGGCGGCCGTTTGAGTTTGGGGACTGGACGCTTGGGTTCGGGCCGCGATGGCGAGCTGGCCTCGGCGGGCGACTCGGTACGCTCGTCACGGGCGGGCCGAGCGCGACTGGGTTTTTTGGGGCTACTCGGCCGGGGCGTTTGGGCCTCGTCGTCACGAGCTGGGGGACGAGAGGATGAACTCGGCTTATCTTTAGCCACCGTGGGACGTTCAACGGTGGGTTTGTCCCGCATCTTACCCTTTTTCGCCCGAGGCTGGGGCCGTGGTGGTGGCCCAATCAGTTGAGGAACCGGTTCGGGTGCTTGGGTGTCCGGCTCAGGCTGGGTGTTCGGCTCGGTGGCTTTGGCTTCAGCGGCCGGCTTAACCCGGTCTTCCGAGGTGTCAACATCGGAGTGGTCTCCATCGGAACTGGGGGCTTTGGGGGATATGGGTTTTTTGGGAGTGGCCGCCTCCACCGGAGGAGTGTTGGGTGGCTGCGGTTTGGCAGGAGAGGGTGATTTAGGTCGCACAGGCTTGTCAACCAATTCGGGGGAGTCCATGGTGGAGGAAGTGCTGTCAGAGTTGGGGCGATTGTCCCCGTTTGACTCAGGGTCACTTCCTTGAACAGCAGGTTTCGCGTTAAGCGATCGATGTTCGATCTTCAAGATTTGTTGTTTCTTTCGATGGGTATTTGGGCCAGACCCGGATGGACGGGCGGGTTCAGAAACTGCTGGTGCATTTTCTGCTTCTTGGCGGATGCGGGCGGCATCAGCTTCAGTAATTGTACTGCTGTGGCTTTTGTAAGCAATGTCAAGTTGATCGCAGAATGCTAGAACCTGCTTGTTGTCAACGTTTAGTTCCCGAGATAAGTCGTACAGTCTCACTTTGCCGTTGTTCATCCAATCTATCCTCTGTGTGTCTATATCATTTGCGCATTGTCCCTGGCGAATGGTGGATTCGTCGTATCAATAGCAGCGCTAGGTGTTAACCGTTCGGTGGTCGTTTTGAGCAAGACGCTGCCACAAGCTATCGTAGACCGATGGCGGTACGGGTGCTCTAAGGGTTCGTCCGAGTCGGTTCTTTTTTTGGGCGGTTTTTAGACAGTCGGTTTGGGGACAGATGTAGGCCGACCGTCCCATCCCTCGATCTAATTGTAGCTGATGGGATGGATGGACTCGGACGATACGCCAGAAGGCCGCTTTGGGGGCCACCTTGCCACAACTAATACAACGCCGAATGTTAGGTTTCATCCTTCGCTAGTATTAAATTTTTCAGGAGTTTCTACAGTGGTGGTTTCTGTGGTCGTTTCTTCATCGGAGTTCTCCTCGAGTTCGGGGATGGGTTCGGAGTCTAGGGGCAGGTCGTCGTCTGCATCCTCGTCCCGGTCAAGGTCATGAGGCTCAAGGTCATGAGGCTCGAGGTCATTGGGGTCAAGATCATCTCGACCGATTTCGCCGTCCACGTCCTCAGTGACTGGCGGACGAGGTGAGTCTTCTTGGGAGGATGTCTCGTCACGAAGAGGGGTCACGGCTGCGTCTGAGGCCTCGGGGGTCGGGTTGAGGGTCTCTAGGACGGCGTCAGCTTCTTCAGCGGAGATCTCGGGTTGAGCCTGTTGTTGCTGTTCGAGGTCTGCTAAATATTTAGCGGTATCTTTGATGTCAATTTTCCAGCCTGTTAGACGTGCGGCGAGACGAACGTTTTGACCTTCTTTACCGATCGCCAGGCTAAGTTGGTTATCGGGGACGAGAACATGGGCCTGTCGCGCTTCGGCATCGACGAGGCGAACTTCGTCGACACGAGCGGGAGATAGGGCGTTGGCGATATAGGTGGCGGGGTCGGGAGACCAACGGATGACATCGATTTTTTCACCTCGTAGTTCGTTAACGACGACTTGGATACGGGACCCGCGAGCGCCGATGCAGGCGCCGACGGGATCGACGTCTCGTTCGAGGGTATCGACGGCGATTTTGGTGCGCGGTCCGACGTAGCGACCGGGGGGGTTGGCTTCTCGGGCGACGGCGACGATGCGGACGATTTCGTCTTCGATTTCGGGGACTTCGTTTTCAAAGAGATAGACGACTAAGCCGGCGTCGGCGCGAGAGACTTGAAGCTGAGGACCACGATGGGGACCGTCGCAGACGCGTTTGAGGAGAACTTTGAAGGTGGCGTTGGCGCGGTAGTTGTCGTTGGGAAGTTGTTCTCGTTTGGAGAGTTCGGCTTCGACTTCTTGGCGGCCAAAGCCGCTGCTAACGGCGACGATGACGGAGTGACGCTCGAAGCGGAGGACTCGGGCCTGTAGAATTTCGCCTTCGAGGTCGAGGAATTCTTCTTGGATGAGTTTACGCTGTTGATCGCGCAGTTTTTGGGCCAGGACTTGTTTGGTTTGAATCGCGGCCATGCGACCGAAGTCGTCGCGTTCTGGAGTCACATCGAGAACGACGGTATCGCCAAGTTGGGCTTCGGCGGCGACTTCGAGGACTTCGTTGAGGGAAATTTCGCGATCGCTTATGCTGACACTCTCGACGATGGCTTTGGTGGCCAAGACGCGGAAGCCTTCTTCTTCGACGTCAAGTTCGACTTCAAAGTTTTCAAAGTAGTCGTCGTCAAATTGGGCTTCGTCGTTTTCGCCACCGCTGGCTTTGGCCAGGCGCTGGGTGCGACGATAGCGTTCATAGCCTTTGAGGAGGGCTTCCCGGAGTGCTGCTTGGACAGCGGGTTTGGGTAAGTTCCGTTCTTGGCTAATGTTATCGATCATTTCTGCCAATCCGGGCAGGCTGACCATAGACATTATGTTTAATTCTCCTGATAAACGTTTGACGGCGTGATCGATGGGAGGGTCTCAGGAACGCTCCCGCTGAGGGTTGACGGTGGGTTGACCCGTTGTTTGACCGTTTGACGGGTTAACGGGGTCGAGTCAGGGTCCGATGCTGGGATCGGAGTGGGGGTTAGTTGAGTTGCACGTTGATGACAAGAGACCGAGGTATGGCGATCGCTTTGCCTTTACAACTGAGGCGAACCTGGTCTTCGTTTCGTTCGATGAGATGACCGGTCCAATGGGTTTGCCCTTTGTAGGGTTCGCTGGTTGTGATTTGGACGGGAAATCCTTTGAAGGCGACAAAGTCGCGATCGCTACTCAAGATGTCGGACAATCCTGGACTTGATACTTCTAAGATATAAGCGTCGGGAATGGAGTCACTGGCATCTAGCACGGCTTCTAAGGCACGACTCATGGCTTCGCAATCGTTGAGGCTCGTCTCATCCTGGGGGTTACGGATGTCAATCCGCAAGACAGGAGGTCGCTGGTTGGTTTGAAAAACCGCAGCGACGACATCTAACCCCAAGTCTTCGGCAACTGGGGTAGCAAGGTCTAGGATTTGAGGAATCAGCGGATGGGTCATAAGCGAAATAGCAACAAAAAAAGTGGGCGCATACCCACTTCACCAGATCGGCTGGATCGTTTGACTCTCCTCGACAGGTGTTCCCCCCCTGGTTTCGGTTAAACCGGTGGAGGTGTCGTGTCAAGAAGGGTTTGAGCATTGGTGATGCTCATTGCCAAACGCCAGAATGTTGTTAACTGGTTTATCCTTCTAGGGACGGAGTCTAGCCACTAGATCCGTCAGCCTAGGACGATAATACCATAAGACTGTTTTGGAGAGGGCTGGCTTTACGCGTTCGTTGCCCTGAGGTGTCACCAACCCAGCGGGCTGTCCTGAGGGGGTTGGGTGAAGGATTTTCTGGGCAGGGGCTACTGGGATTTAGCACCGTCACATCACGTCGGTTGATGTAGGTCCCGTTGAGGTTGGCATGGGTAAGTTGGGCCTGGTCAAGTTGGCTATTGATGAGACGGGCTTCGGATAGGTTAGCCCAGGCTAAATCAGCGCCTTGGAGGTTGGCCCCCCGTAGGTTAGCGCCTTGGAGGTTGGCCCCCCGTAGGTTAGCGCCTTGGAGATTGGCCCCTCGTAGGTTAGCGCCTTGGAGGTTGGCTCCGCTGAGTTGACTCAAGGCTAGGTTGGCCTTGACGGCAAAGACGCCACAGAGTTGGGCTTTGGTGAGATCTACGGCGATCGCCTCGATGTCACTGAGTTTGCTATAGTTGAGCTTTGCCCAGTTCAACTTGGCTCGACTCAAGGTGGATTTGGTTAGAAAAGCCCGCTGCAAGTCAGCCCCCATGAGATTGGCTTGACTGAGATTCACCGCAATCAGGGTGACATGGACTAGGTTGGCTCCGGGGAGTTCAACTCCTTGAAATTGGGTTGTTCCCGCTTCATATCGTCTCAGAAGATGACTGACATTCATGGCGCTCTTTCTCACAGTCTCAGAACCCGAAAGCTCCCAGTTACACATCTTATCGGCACTTCTAAAGAAAACCTAAAGATTGCAACAATTAGTCAAAACCCGAAACCTAAATTCACATTTAATGGGTTAGAGGCTCAGGTCGGCCAGGATCGGATGCCACAATGAACGCGGGGGAACATAGGGAAGGTCATGTTTTTAGTCCTGACACGAGTTCTGCTCTGGCTGCTGGTTCTGGTTATCTTTTTTTACGTCTTTTTTAGAATTGTTCCCAAGGCGTACTTCACTTTTTTGGGCGGTCTGTTGTTGGCGGTTTTTGTCGTCTTGCTGTTTGTCGATCCCACCGATCGCACGGCCACGACAGCCTGGGGCATTCTCTCGCTTCCGTTTAAACCTCTGGGTATTATTTGGTTGCTACTGGCTCAATGTTTGCGAGGGATCAAGGATGGGGGCATCAGTAAGGCGGCTCAGAATCAGATTCGCAGTGCTTTTGTGCTGTTGTGGCTGTTTAGTACCCCATTTCTGTGGCAATGGGTGTATCACGGCTCAATCGAACGCCAGGTGGCTCGTTTGGCTAACCTCACCCAAACGGAGACGGCGGAGACGTTGGTGTTATTAGCTCATGACACGATCGAGCCGCAGCTAGAGGGGCGATCGCAACTCCAACTCGGCGATCGCGGCAATCTCATCCTCTATGCCAATCAACTCTACCAAGCCGGAGGGATTACCCGTATTATCGTCAGCGGCGGCGATCGCCTGTCTTTTCCCCCCCCAGACCCCGGTTCTGACGATGCAGCAACCTCTAGTAATGAAGCTGAACTTGCCGCCGAACTCCTCAGCCGCTTGGGGGTTCCCAGAACCAGCATTTTAATTGATCCCAATTCCCCCAATCTGCGACGTAGTGTCTTAGGGGTGCGTGATGTCCTCGACGAGAATGACATCGACTCCCCCATTCTTCTCGTCACACGAGCCTTATCGATGTATCGCAGTGCCAGTTCTTTTGTACAGGGAGGAATGGCGGTGATTCCTCGCCCGACTGACTATGTCGCCTTTATTGATCCCAATGAAACCCAAGATCCCATCTTCACCCTTGAATCCCTGATGCCGAGTCATCGGGGACTCAGGCTCTCAACGCAACTTAGCGATGAATATCTCCTGACGATTTATTACTTTTTGCGCGGTTGGCTTTCTCCGGCAGAACTCACCTGTTTGGAATGTCAAATCAGCGACTCATCGTAGTTTTTTAATTTGTTTTTTAGGTTGATAAATTCACGACTTTTTTTGCGCCGCTTCTCGTAACTGACGAGTTTCTTCAATCACCGCCTCGAAGTTCTCAATATCCTCAATATCATCGCGACGGAAATAGTTGATTTTCATCTCTTCCAAGAAATCAGAAAGTAGGGTCTGAATTTCCGTTGCATTGTCAGGTTGTCCAATTTCCCGCTGCATCACTTTAGTGAAATTTTGAACCATATTATTAAACAATTCCGCCCCTACAGGATCTTCAACCATACCTTTGAGGACATCATAAAGACGATCGGTTGTATTACGAATCACCTCTCGGGCCAACTGTTCTGGCTGATCTTGCATTCCTGGCAAATTCTGAAAATTCTGATAGAGCGGCAGATCTTTCACACCGCTCGTTAAACTATGAAGCAGCAAGGCTTCCAAATCCGGTTTGATTTCTGGAAAAACTTCATATAAACTCATCCGAACCAATTGTTGCGAGAGAACCTCCATTTCATTGCGATTATTGAGATCAATATACTGACGATCTGAAGCGCGCGCCAAATTGATAACACCGTCATTTTCAATGGCATCCTGAAGCCGATCAATCACCCGAATGACAACAGTTTCTGTGATTTCTCCAGCTAAGGCGGCAACAACCCCTTGATTGATTTTACGGCGTAAGGGCTTCAAATCGACGAGATTGGACTGATCTAAGCGAACGGCTAAAGGAATCAAGCGTGTGAGAGCAAAGACAGGAAATCCTAAGCCAGAAAAGGGAACCAGCAGTAAGATATCATACCAACGGAATAGCCAAGCATCTCGCCAAGACAGTTGTGTGCGACGCGAGATTGTCCAAGTTCGGGCTAAAAACTCCAAGGCAAAAATCAGGATGAAGTAGGCGTCAATTTGCCAAAAGCGATCGGTAAAAGTGCCGCGAATACTAATTGAGCGAAAATAATTCATCTCCAGTTGGGGACGAATTTCTGACTCAAAAAAGTCCATTTCTGGCTGCCAAGAGTTTGAGGTGAGGTGATTGCGGCTCCAAAAGTCTTGGAAGGCATCTTTGGCGGATTCGTTGTTGAGGTGATCGCGCATTCGATTTTTGATTCGTTCGAGATCTCCGGTCTTATCGGCAATTTGAAACGGGTTTTCATCAATCATCGTTTCACTGCGATCGCCGAGTTCTTCCAATAAGGGCATGACCTCCTCGGAATTGATCCCCGTCGCGGCCACCTGCGCTCTTAACTCATCAACGGCTTCTAAATATTGCTGTGTATCTCGATGAGGTTCAATTCCTTTAATGGGGTCATACCATTGATGGATAACATCTGGACCATAGCGATAGTAAAAATTGCGCCAAGAGATATAACTGAGATCAAACAACACTAGCCCCACATCTAAAACAGCAAGAATTGCCATTAATTTTTCAAACCAAAGAGAGCGTTGGCGTTTAGATTTATTCTTTTTTTGACGCTGGCTGGGTTTCATAGGGGCAAAAAGATAACAGGCAACAGGTAACAGGCAACAGGCAACAACCCGCCCTTAACCCCACTAGGTTGGGGATGGCCAGAGGGGGAACAGCCGAACAGCCAAACGGCGATCGAAAATGAATTGCCCCTAGGCAACCATCAAAGTCACAATCGCGGGAATAATCGAGGAGTCAGTCATCTTGGCGAAGTGTCGAGGGATTGCGCCAAACCGTCCAGGCGGTACGAACGCCACTGCCGAGGCTGCGAGTGGTACCCCGTAGCCATTGGGCGCGTTTGCGGACTCCCGTCACGCTTTGATTGACTTGTTCGACCACCTCTCCAGCATTCTTGACGCTGGAACTGACATCGTCGGACAGTTCACCGAGTTCGAGTCCCGTCAGACGCAACGCATCGAGGGTTGGCGGTAAATCTCGTGAAAGGGTGTCCGCCAATTTTTCCACACTACGAGCAGCCCGTTGCAATTCCCCCACTGCGGGTAGCAAGGCTAACACCACAGTCAGAAGACTCACGGCCACTAGGCCAACAGATAGTCCTAACCAAAAAATAGGGTCACTCACGGGGCTGGGTTATGTGATCGGTCACAGAAGCAGAGGAATCATCATCGGAACTGGCCAGACGTAGGCGTTCCTGTTCCAATTGCGAGGCCGCGACACCGGCGGCGATCGCCTCGCGCAGTCGTTTCAGCGTCGCTTCCCAGTTGCGTAAGCTGGTTTCTGAGAGGCGATCGGCTTGTAATTGCACGTTTGAAGAAATATCTTCGGCTAATTCGGGCATCGCTTGCAAGGATTTGTTGACGAGACGACGTGTTTCCTTGCCGGATTTGGGGGCTAAAAGAACACCACTGACCGCCCCGATGGCGGTTCCGATGAGGAGTCCTCCGAGAAATGTGCTGCTACGAGTGTTCGACATAATCACAGTGGAATATCAAAGTTAGCTTTGGATTCGTTGGCTCTAGATTGATTGTGACATTGACAGGTTAGCCTAGCCGAGTGGGCGATCGCCCCAGTCCCCTGGCCGAGATCTCTCTTAAGACTTAGCCGGGGAATCATCCTGAGGATCATTGAGTGTGTCAATAACCTGCCGCCGCACGGAGTTATGACGTTCTTGTTGATGTTGCAAGCGTACAATTTTTAGCCAAGTCTGCCAAGCTTTTAGATCGAAGACAGCCGGAAAGGCAATTTTCAGACTCGTCCAGAGTTTACCTTGTTTCAGTGCAGCCCAGCTCCAACGCAAATGTAGATAATGTTGCAGGACTTTTAAATCAGGAATCCGTGACTCATATTTGTGTTGCAGAATATCATAAATATCTTCGAGTAGGCTTGCATTAGCACTGGCCTGCTGATGCAATGGGATTTTACGAATGTTCCAACGGGAAGAAAGTTTATGTGATATGGGGGCTTTCAAGAGTTGAATTAGGGCATGGCGACCTAAAGCCCACCCCGTTTTCCATTGTCGTTTTTTAAACTCTAACCAGCTTTGCTGAAGTTGTAGGCCATAGCGAGCTGACTCCAGTTGAATTTGGTGTCCCAACGATTGTTTAGCATCTTTCCCTAACACTTGTCCGGGGACTCGGAAGGGATGCTCTTTAAACCAGCCTCCCCGAGACAGCCAAGGGCTTTGACGAAACAAAACGGCACGGATCAATAACTCCCAGGCAGGAATACAAAAAATAGCGAAAGAGAGAATGGAGAATACATCCTGAAAATGCTGTTGCTTCAACGCAACTCCCGCCCAATGGAGGCGCAAATAGGCAATGACATGATCTAGCTTGGGTATTGAGGGTTGATACCTCGAATTAACACAAGCATAAATCTTTTTTTTCATCAAAATATTTGTTTCTAACCGCTTCTGAAGCGATATTTTATGATTTAATGCTCCGTCCCACATGGTTCGGTAAGCTAAAGAAGCGTTGACAAAAATAGCATCACCCAAGGTTGCAATTTTTATCCAAGAGTCAATATCATCACAGTTGCCATCGAACTGAGAATCCCAGCCCCCTACGTCTAAAAATGCGGTACGACGAAAGGCAACCTGAACTGGGGTTCCAAATGGGACAATTTCTAGAAGCATCCCATAATGAATATCTTCTTGAGGGACAACAAAGGCTTTTCCTGGCCCAGCACGGGGCGTTCGATGAAGGACAACTCCTTGGGGATCAACTTGGTCGGCTTGGGAAGAACAAATAACAGCATTTGGATGACTTCGAATAGCATTCCATAGGGTTTGAATGCAGTTCGGCGTTAAGTAGTCATCGTCATCGAGGGGTTTAATCCAGGTTCCCGAGGCTAGATTAACTCCGATATTCATGCTTTTAGAATGACCAGAATTGGTTGAGTTGCGGTGGTAGAGGAGGCGATGATCGCCTTGAGTGATCAGATGGTCTTGTAGATGTTTGACATAGGCTTTTGTACCATCCGTTGAACAGTCATCGACCACTACAACTTCACAAGGAGATGATTGCTCTAAACTGCTATCAATCGCTCGTTTGAGAAGGTCTAAACGGTTGTAGGTGGTAATGACGATGCTAAAGTGCATGAGTGGTAGCCGTAAATAATGAAGGTATCAAAAGGTGTCAAACTATCAACGCTAATGAATCAGCCATCTATAACGCCCCCATTAACTTTTTGAGCTTGAGACGCTTCCGAAGGGTCTTATAACCGTTGGCGATCGCCAAATGAGACCTAGAATGAGACCTAGAATAAGACCTGGAATACGAAGTGGGTCTAGATCAATTGTAGATTGAATTGTTACATAAGGGGTCTTACCCTCCATCCTAGATGTAACGCTTTGTGATAAGGCTCTCACGTGTTTAGGGATCTCGGAGTTGCACGAGTCCCCGAGATCCCCCACCCCGAGATCCCTGAGATACAAACCCAGAGATTAAGTCCTCCCTAGGAGTTGACGTCCAACATATTGGGCAAAGCGTCCGGAAACTTGAGAAAATGTCAAATCTCCGGCGAGCAGTCGAGCTGCGACTTCGGTTCCGTCGGAGCGCTGAACCACATGGGTGAAACACCAATGAGGAAAGCGATAGAAAAACCCTGCCAGCAGTCGCGCCGCATCAAAGTTAAGGGCTACTTCCCGATGGAGAAGACGATTGTAGTCATGGGCCTTTTGGCTGGCGATCGCCTCGGCGGCGATCGCGCCACTTTTGACACCATGTAGGATTCCATCACCAAAAAAGGGGTTCACCAATCCAGCAGCATCCCCTACCAATAAAACCTGTCCCCCAGAAGTCTGTCGAGGTTCCCGTCCCTGCCATAACGGCAGAGGGTGAGCATAGAGGGGGAACCGCTCTCGGCTAGGATTGAGGTTAAATTGACGATAATAGCCCTCAATCACCTGTTCTAGCTCCTGCCGTAAGCTCCGGAAATTGCCCTGTTTGCCCCTAGGGGGATAAAACACCCCGGCCCCGATATTGAGGCTCTGCGCCTTCGGGAAAATCCAGCCATAGCCTCGGCGAACAGCGCCATACTCTAAATGGGCAACATCGGGCCGTAGATAGGGATGCCCCGCCTCCCAGTGATGGGGAAGTTCTGTTTCTAAGGCAAAGGCCAAACGCCGCCGCGATCGCAGCTTCACCGCCTTAGCTACCACCCCATTGGCTCCATCTGCGCCGATCACATGAGGCGATCGCCCGCTCCAGGTGATCCGACGACCTTCTCCCAAACTCGACGCCTTCACCGTCACGCCATCATGATCGAGAGTCAGCGATCGCACCACCAACCCATCCTTCACCACAGCCCCCGCCTGGTGCGCCTGCATCGCCAGGGCATTATCAAACTGGGGTCGCTGAACCATCCACAACGCCAAAGATGACGCTGATGAACCATCTGAGGGCTTCGAGGGACTAACCGCTCCCAAATGCCCATTTTGGAACTTCCAGGTGTGATAGAGGTAGCGCACAGACGTTTCAACGACCCCCTCAGGAATGCCCCCAGGAAGCCAAGTTCCAACCCGCATGGGCATCCCCCCACCACAAGGCTTATGACGGGGGTATCGCTGCTTTTCGAGGAGAGCGACCCGCAATCCTGCCTGAGCCGCCTGGAGGGCCGCCGTAGCTCCCGACGGACCTCCCCCACAGACAATAACGTCATAATCCAATGACATAACCTCTCAACTCCCTTAACAATAGTAATAACCCCACGAATCTCCCGGCGAATCAGCCCCAAAAATCCCATTCCGGTTCTGCCTTTTAACCCAATCAAGCCTCAGATTCCTCCGAACGCAGACTCAAGTTTCAAGAGGATTCCTCTGGAGCTTTTGCGATCGCACGGGCCTTCATCCCGTCGGTTATGCTGGTAAGAGCCGCTTACTTTAGAGGGTGCTGATGAGGGGTTTAAAGGCAGTCGACTTGCATTTTCTGACGATTTCTGGGAAGATTTCGCTAGAATAAAAGCATTAACGTTGGATAAATGCGGTAACTCCCATGACCCTATCACTTAGACCTTGTAAACCTCTATTAAGCTGAGAGATCCATGGTTTTTTCAGTAATGGCTCTTCCCCTGTCACCGACGAGTGGGCGTTGCCAAGGGACAATCAGTTTTGCATCAACGCTTTATCTGTGTCCAATTCTTGACCTTCTTCTCAGTGAAATCCCTCCGGATTTGGAACCTGAACTTCGTTTAGGACTTCAAGAAGCACTCGTAAACGCTGCCACCCACGGCAATCAACTTGATACCGAGAAAACCGTTGCCGTTCGCTTTTGGGCGAGCAAAGACGTCTATTGGTGGACAATTTGTGATCAGGGAGCAGAACCGTTTGGACAATGCTGCTGCGAACGCATTAACCACGACTTGCCTGACGACACCTCTGAATGTGGGCGAGGCTTTTACATTCTCCGGCAAATCTTTGATCGGGTGGAATGGTATCCGCACCAGCGGGAGTTGCATCTGGGGAAATGTATCCCCAAAACCCGGCGTCGTCTTGATGATTAAAGATGATGTGAGGCGGAACCCTTAACGGCGATCGCCATGTTGGGGACAAGGGGGCGCCGAAATTGAGCGATTCAGCCAGCCAACAGCGTATTCTAGGCGGGGTAGCGCCTCTTCCGGATGATTCTTCAGTAAAAACACAAGAGCCGCCGCCAGTTGCTCCTGAGCGCGGACCGAGCGATTGGACTTGAGACGATGCCAATCCCGTTCCGGGATGGCCAGACGCTCAGCCAAGGCCTGAGCTAATTGCAGCGTGTCCAACTCCTCTAGGGGGGTTGTGGAGGTCACGGTTGAAGGAGATACAGTCATAGCTAATCGCAAATGTGAAGGGTCGTTCTCCCCCATTTTGACATTTTCCTAGGCATTTACAACATACGATTAAACAATTAAAAGAACAATTAAGCCTTGCCCATCCTCGCCATTGACAGTCGAGGAGTCTCGATTCCCCAACCCCTCGTTATCCGTGGAACTTCTGCTGAGTCTCCCCACGTCCTCAAATCCATGTCCTCAAATCCCGATCGCCGCAGCGACCCCTCACCCCCCAATCCCGAGCTGGAACAGGAGCTTCAGGCCCTCGAACGCGCCTTCGAGGCGTTTCGAGAGCGCTACGAACAAGTCAAAGGCGATCGCCAACACCAACAAACCCTACAGCAGCAATTGCAACAGATTCAACAGCAACTCCAAGACCTCGAACTGCGTCTTGAGAGTCAACTGTTCTCCTGGCGAGAATTACGAGAGCCATTTTGGCAAGCCGTACGCTTCCTAGGCTTAGGCATTGTTGTAGGCTGGATATTGAAATCATGTGCCAGTTGAGAGACGCCGCCACTGCTTAAGCTATGGAACACCGCAAAATTCTGGATATCTTACGCCACGGTCATGCCGACGAGACCGTGACGGTTCGAGGCTGGATTCGCACCAAACGGGAACTCAAACACTTTAGCTTTGTCGAAGTGAATGACGGTTCAGCCCTGGCTAACCTACAAGTGGTCATCACTCCAGAACATCCCGATTATCCCAACCTCCTCAAACAGCTCAACACCGGCGCCTCCGTCGAAGTTAAAGGAACCCTCGTCGACTCCCCCGCCAAAGGTCAACGGCTCGAACTTCAGGCCCAAGAAATTCACCTCTACGGCGGCGTTGATAGCGAAACCTACCCCCTTCAGAAAAAACGGCACTCCTTCGAGTTTTTACGTAGCATCGCGCACCTGCGATCGCGCACCAACACCCTCGGCGCCGTCTTCCGAGTCCGCAACAGCGCCGCCAACGCCGTCCATCAATTCTTCCAAGAACGAGGATTTCTTTGGATTCACACCCCAATCCTCACCAGCAGCGATTGCGAAGGGGCCGGAGAACTCTTTAGCGTCACCCAATTCGACCTAGCCAACGTTCCCAAAACCGAAGACCAGCGCGTCGATTACCGTCAAGACTTTTTCGGGAAACCCGCCTATCTCACCGTCAGCGGACAACTCGAAGCCGAAGTCATGGCCTCAGCCTTGCGCGACGTCTACACCTTCGGTCCCACCTTCCGCGCTGAAAACTCCAACACCTCCCGTCACCTGGCTGAATTTTGGATGATTGAGCCGGAAATGGCCTTCTGTGACCTCAATCAAGACATGGATTTAGCCGAAGACTTTCTCAAATTTATCGTTAACGCCGTTCTTACCACCTGTCCCGAAGACCTCGAATTTTTCAATCAACGTATCGATTCGACCGTTCTCAGCCGTGCCGATGGCATCATTAACAGTCACTTTGAGCGTTTAACCTATAGCGAGGCGATCGCCAAACTCCAACAAGCCAACAAAGCCTTTGAATTTCCCGTCGAATGGGGGATGGACTTACAATCAGAACATGAGCGATATCTCACCGAGGAGCTGATCGGTAAACCCGTCATCGTTTACGACTATCCCATCGGCATCAAAGCCTTTTACATGCGGGCCAACGACGATGGAAACACCGTCGCCGCCATGGATGTCCTGGCCCCTCAAATCGGAGAAATTATCGGCGGTTCCCAACGTGAAGAGCGCCTCGACCTGTTACAGCAACGTCTGCACGCCAGTGGCTTAGATGAACAGGATTATTGGTGGTATCTCGATTTACGACGCTACGGAACCGTTCCCCATGCTGGGTTCGGACTCGGATTTGAGCGTTTAGTGCAATTGATCACCGGGATGACCAACATTCGCGATGTGATTCCCTTCCCGCGATCGCCGATGAGCATTGAGTTTTAGCCCTCTCGGCGCCCACGGTTCCCGTTCTACTGTTCCCGTTTCACTGCTCCCTTAACCGCTCTCCTAACTGTCAACTGTTCACAGCAACCATGACTGGTAATTCTCCCCCTCAGACCGGTAATACTGGGTTACGTGTCACCCGCACCGTCACGCATCCCCGTAAAGCCATCAAGCATCTTGTGAATAAGCAAGTCTCTGGGTGTCTCACCGTGGGCGATCCCCAGGATCCACAGGTCAGTTGGCAGGTCTTTCTACGAGCCGGTAAACTGACCTACGCCACCAGTGTTAACGGTAAGACGCAACGGTTACAATGTCTGGTGCGCACCATTCAACCCAATCTCGCCAAACTCGAATTTAGCGACAGCGAGAATGAATATCCTCAACTCTGTCGCTGGTGGCATGGCCAAGGACTCGCCATGTCGAAACTGCGTCAATTGCTGATGCGACTGAGTCTCGAAGCGCTCGTTCATGTGTTAGCACTTCCCGAGACAGACATTGAGTTTTCCAAAGGGTCAAAAGTCGATCCGGTGTTGATGGAAACCCCCTTAGCCGAGATTCCGGCCCCTCTCTGGCAGATGGCCCTTCAATGGCAACAGTGGCGTAAACAGCTTCCTTCTCCCTTTGTCCATCTCTATTTGCCCGATCAGCAACAAGTCCGTTTTCGAGCCTGCTGTCACCATAACCCAGTCCCCGTGCGATCGAGTCATGAACCCGATCAACTGATTCAAGCCACCGCCAGCATTTTTCGCAAACAGCTCTCCCTCTATGAAATTTCCACGTTACTCAAAGTTTCAGTTCAAACTCTAGTCGCTTGGATCCAACCGTTTCTGAAGGAAGGGATTTTAGTCACACAAATCCAGGACAAACCCACTCAAGCCGCCTCAGACACACCCAGTACCGCCAAACCCAAACCCGATAAAAAACCAGAAGTTCGTCCTCTCATCGCCTGTATTGATGATAGTAAAACCATTCAAAAGCAGGTCAAAGGAATCCTGAGCTTATCCGGATATGACGTCTTAGGCATTACCGAGCCAGCCCAGGCACTGACGGCCTTAGTTCGACAAAAACCAGCGGCAATTTTGATGGATGTCAATATGCCCGACATTGATGGCTATGAACTCTGTAGTATGCTGCGGCAATCGCGACAACTGCGGGAAATTCCGATTATCATGCTCACCGGTCGTGATGGCATTCTCGATCGCATCCGAGCGAAAACCCTAGGGGTCAACTTTTATCTCACCAAGCCCTTTCATCCTGAGCATCTAGTCGAGTCAATTGGCAAAGTGTTGCAAAATAACCCAGTTGATGTCTAAGGGGCAATTAAGGGGCGATTATGGAACGGGATTACTTTAAAATTCGAGTATCGGGAGAAGTGCGGGTCGCATTACCCTTAAATACCATCGACGCCGCTTTACAAATTGATCGGCAATTGATTTGTCCGATTCCCGGTGTGATACCCAGCTTACTGGGGGTCATCAATCGTCAAGGGGTTTTAACCTGGGTTTTAGACACCAGCCAATTTTTAGAACTTCCTTCCCTGGTGTCCTCCCAACGCCTAAATTTGCCCGGCCAAGCCGTGAAAGCCCTATTATTGACTCGTCCCAGTCACGACTCAGAATCGCAAGCCTCAGCGCCTTCCAGCCGCGCCTACGGGGGGGGCGGACTGGGGGCCAGTTCTAACCGACAGCAGCAAACCGTCGCCTGTGTCGTGGCAGACTTAGAACGGGTCTTTTCCTCATCGCGATCGCAGCGCATCAAACAACGACTCAAACCCAGACTACAACCCCTCTTGCCCGAAGTGGTGTATGACGGTCGCGAGGGGGTGGCCGTGTTAGATCCTCAGGCCCTCCTCGATGCCCTACAGCGGCATCCGATCCCCCATCGCCTGTCAGCCACGGCCCCTGACCCGAAGCGCCCCCACGTGGAGTAATTATGGCTCAACCTTACTCGGACCTTAACCCAGAACTCGAACAAGATACCGTCAGTTCGACCCATTCTTTAGACTTGCTGGATTTGCTCTTAAAAGCCAATCAATTTGAGCAAAACGGGGAGAGCGATCGCGCCCGAGAGCTCTATCAGCAAATCATCGAACAAGATGAAGAGGGAGTGTGGGGACAAAGCGCTCGCAAAGCCTTAGGGGACCCCCCCGCCAACGATGAACCCGCCGATACCCAATTTGGCGAAAACAATCCCATCCCTCAATCCTTACTCGCCGCGAGTACCAGCACTCGCCCGAGTCCAGCCACCGCCAAACCGCGCCCGAGACGGCGAAAATTTCCCCTTGGGGTCAAATTGAAACTGATGGCGATCGCCGCCGCCCTCATCCCCCTAGGAACCGCCGCTCTGGCAAGTCTTTGGCTATTACCAGACCCCCAACCTGGGCCGCGATCGCCGCAACCCTCATCCCCCGAGGATGTCCCCCTAGACCGCCAACTCGAAGAACAACTTGAGGGAGCGCCGCCGTCGCCGGGTCATCCCTATCTCTGGATTGGCCTTCTGGCCACAGGAAGTGCCGCCATCAGCCTCGGTCTGATTCTGCCCCGCTTGCACCGTTGGGGGCGAGAGTTAGAGGAACTGGCCGACTACAGCGAACAGGTCAACCAGGAGAACCCCCTAGCCCGCCTCGATATTACCCCGGGCGACAACGAAATTGGCAGCATTGTCCAACAACTGCGAGAAATGATCGATCGCCTCACCTATCAAGGAGAACGACTCGGGCAACTCGAACGACAACGCGATCGCGAACATTACCAACAACAACAAGAAAAACAACGGCAACAACAGCAAGCCATGGATGTCCTCGAACGGCTCGAAGCCGCTCGTCGGGGCAATCTCACCATCCAAGCTCCCCTCAGTGACGGGGCCATCGGAGCGATCGCCGACGCCTTTAACGCCACCACCGCCAGCCTTCGTCGCACCCTCAGTCAAACCAGCCAAGTCAGCGATCGTATCGAGGAAGAAAGCCACACTAGCCAGCGAGTTGCCCATCAACTCCACCAAGATGCCGATGACCAATCCCAACAGCTCCAAACCGCCCTAACCCAAGTCACGGCCGTCACTCAAGCCATGACCCAACTGAGCCAACGTCAGCAAGACATTCGCACCCTAGCCCAACAGATCAGCCATACCGCCCTCGACGGAAGCGAAGAACGCTCCGAAGCCGTCAGCAGCATCGATAGCCTGCGAACCACCATCGCCAACAGTTCCAAAAAAGCCAAGCGTCTGGCAGAATCAGCTCAAGAGGTCTCGCAAATTCTCACCGTTGTCGTGGGCATTTCCGAACGGGCCAACCTCCTAGCCTTTAACGCCGCCATCGAAGCGGCCCGGGCCGGAGAGCGAGGCGCCGGATTCCGTCAAGTGGCTGACGACGTACGGGGATTAGCCGTTCAAATTGGCGAATCCACCGCTGACATCGAACGACTCATCAATGGGATTCAACAGGAAACCGCCGAAGTCCTCGATGTCCTCGAAGCCGGAACCTCCGAGGTGGTCAACAGTACCCGTTGCGTGCAACAGACCCAAACTACCCTACGCCAAGTGATGAATCTCTCCCAAAATATTGAAACTGTCTTAGAGGAGACTGATCCACCTCAGCTTGAAGACACAGATTCCTTAGCGCCCCAGCTCGAAGATATCTATGATCAATCTCTTCAAACGGTTCAAGAGGCTCAACAGATGCTCACTCATCTACAACAACTGGCTCAAAATATTGAGAGTCTCAAGTCTACTCTGGCCAAATTTCAACTTGAATCAGTTTAAATGCTCTCGGTTCCAATCATACCCATGACCTCTAACCCATCACCTCTAACCCATGATCCCTAAGATACCTTCTCAAAAACCGTTTAAAACCGTTGTGTGGTCAGTCAGAGTCGACCTTAACCCCTTCTGTCGAAACTCCAAGAGGTTATACCTGTTTTCAAAAGATCGCGCCTTAGATAGTCGGGGCATAGTCGGGGCAATCTTGGCTGGTTCGCCTCTGTCTCCCCGCTTTTCTGTCTCCCCGCTGTAATGTCTAGCTAATTTCTCGAAAAATGGTCTTAACGCCCTAAAACGTTCCACCATTCACTCGACCCTTGACGCTAACCCTTCACCGTGCCTAAGCCATCGTAATCAAAAACCATGAAACATATCTTTGTTGTCGAAGACGGTCACGCCGAACAAAAAATGATGCGGGCATTACTTGAACAGTCAGGATTTCAAGTCACCCTAGCCAGTGCCGTTGATGAAGCCTGGGACAAGCTCAAATCCATTTCGCCGCCACATTTGTTTATTTTAGATATTGTTATGCCCGGAAAAAGTGGTTTAGAACTATGCCGCACCATCCGTGAAACCCCAGAATTAAAAGATACACCCGTCATTTTTTGTAGCTCTAAAAGTGAAGAATTTGATCGATTTTGGGCGCTACGTCAGGGGGCGCAAGCCTACCTCATCAAACCCTACGCCCCTAAAGAACTCCTCGACGCCGTGTATCAACATATCCAATAGCATCCCTCGGCTTCCTGTCCTCTGTTCTATCTACCTCGCTCCCATCATGTCCGATCGCCGTGCCCGATCGCTATCCGACCCTTCCTCCGCCGCCGCCAATCCCGGCTCGGCGGCGGCGTCAGGAGATCCGCTCCTCGAACAACTGCTCGAAGCCAACCGCTACGAACAGTCTGGGGCGCTCGTTGAAGCGCGATCGCTCTATGAAAACCTGATTCTCCAAGATCCCGAAGGCTTTTATGGCATTAGCGCCCGTAAAGCCCTCAATCACTTGGGTGAGAACAACCCCGATCACAGCGATATCGCCAACGCCAGTTCCGAACTCAGCACAGGCTTGTCCTCTTTCCCCGAAGCCGCCAAAACCTGGTTCAGTCATCTCTGGCAAGATCTCAGTTTCACTCACAAACTCACCGCGCTCCTAGTGAGTGGTTCCGTCATCCCCGTGGCCGTAACCACCGTGTTTTTGGTGGCTCGAACCCAAGAGCGAGTTCAAGAAGACTTCCTGGCTCAACTCAACTCCGATGTCACCAGTTGGGCCAGCGACTATGTCATGTGGACCGAAGATGACAGTTTCACCGAAGCCGAAAACCTCTCCCAACTCGTGGCCGTCCGCGACATTAACCTCAGTAACCCCCAACAAGTTGCCCAGGAACGCCGCTATCTCGATGCTTTGGCTACCGAGGCTTTAGCCGCCGGCGATCGCAACCGCGCCGATACCACCAAAAGCTTTCGCATCCTCACCGACGCGCGAGGAAACACCGTCGCCCAAGGCATTAAAATTCACACCTCCGCCCTCAACGAATCCCCCTATCCTCCCGTTCCCGCCCCAGATCGTGACATTGACGCCAGTGAATTTCAGCGCATCGACACAGAACCGGGTATCGCCCTCGGGGACTTGGACATCGTGCGCCGCGCCCTCGAGGGCGGCGAACCGCAACGAGGGATCGAAATTCTGCCCTCAGAGATTATCAGCCGCCTAGGATTGCAACCTCAAGCCGAAATCCCCCTGCGAGAGTCCCTGGCCCGCATGACGCAACCGCCACCGTTACCCCGATCCGAACGAGACTTTGCCCTCGATGACTTTCAGGCCGGACTCACCACCGTCGTGGTCTATCCCGTGCGTCTCAATGGGGCGATCGTCGGGACGACCATTGTCGGCGTTCTACATAACCGACATCATGCCCTCCTCGATGAATTTCAACAACTGGTCGGGGCCGAATCCCTCTCGGTTTATGCCAAAGATTGGCGCGTCAACACCAACATCAATGCCGGAGACGGAACCCGCGCCATCGGAACTCTAGCCCCCGCTCCCGTGGTCGAGGCGATCTTAAACCAGGGGCGTCAGAACTTTTCCCTCGTTGAAAATATCGATAGCAACAATTATCTCACCGTCTATCGTCCCCTCTATGACCATACCCAAAGCAATAACCCCGATGTCGCCCCCGTGGGTATGGTTTCCGTGGCCCGGCCCCAAACTGAACTCGAACAACTCATTCGCGCTCAGCAATTGCTCGGAATTGCGGTAGGCGGGGGAGCGGCGTTGATTGTTAGTGGGATTGCGATCGTGGTGGCTAAAACCTTCGCCAAATCCCTCGAAGACTTGGCCGCCTTCGCCCAACGGGTGGGACGAGGCGAACGCGGAGTGCGGGTGGCGAGTACCGAACGCACCGACGAAATTGGTATTTTGTCCCAGGAACTCAATCAGATGGCCGCCAGCATTGAGGTCAATATGGCCTCAGTTGAACAACAAGAAACCCTGCGTCGCCAAGAAGCCGAACAGCAACGGCGGGAAAAGGAACGCCTACAACGAGGTGTGATGAACCTGTTGCTCGAAATTGAAGGGGCGCAACGGGGAGATTTAACGGTGAATGCGGCGGTGACCGATGGGGCCGTCGGGTCGATCGCAGATGCCTTTAATACCACGATTATCCGGCTGCGAGAGCTGGTGTCTCAGGTGCAAACCATCGCCAACCAAGTTAATGATTTGGCCGCGAATAATACTCCCGTGATGCAGCAACTGTCGCGGGATGCGACGGTGCAAGCTCAAGAGATTAACCGCACTCTCGGCACCGTGGCCCAGATTGTTGAGTCGATTCGCGTGGTGGACCAATCGGCTCAACAGGCGGCGGCGATCGCCCAGCAGGGGGCTAAAACCGCCCGCGATGGGGAGGAAGTCATGGACTTAACGGTGTCGAGTATTAAAAACATCAGTGCGGCTGTGGCTGAAACCGCGAGTAAAGTCGATCGCCTCACGGACTCGTTCAAGCAAATCTTACAAATTTTGACGATTATTTCGGGAATCTCTGAACGAACCAACCTATTGGCATACAATGCCAGTATTGAGGCCTCCCGCGTACCTGGAGAATATGGACAAGGGTTTCGGGTGGTGGCGGAAGAAGTCCGCCGCCTGGCGGGACGAGCCACGGAAGCCACACGCAGTATTGAGCAAATTGTTGAGATTATTCAGCAGGACACCGTTGAAGTGCAACACGCGATGGAAGTCGGAAAATCGGAGGTGGCTGAGGGAACTGAACGGGTGGCCCAAACCAAACAAACGTTGAAAGGGTTAGCCGATCTCAGTCAGACGATTGATCAATATGTGCAAGCCATTTCACAAAATACCACCACCCAACGCTCAGCCTCGAAACAGGTCAATCAGATGGTCGAACAAGTCTCGGCGATGACTGAAAACACGTCAGCGACGGCACAAACGGTTACTGAATCCCTCGAAGAACTCCGACAGGCCGCCGCGACGCTGAAAGACTCTGTGGCTCAGTTCCGACTTTAGAGATTTGCTGTTAGAGATTTGCTGTTCGCTACTGAACTCTCAATGATAATGTGTGATGAATTACAGTCTTGATCCCGATGTCTTGGCGGCGATCGCCGAAGAAGCACGACAATGCTTTCTTGAAGAAGATGCCCCGATGTATTTACAGGTGTTGCAAGAGGGGTTGCAACAGTTAACGGCGGGCCAATCTCCCGATTATCAGGGGCTGATGCGGGCCGCGCACTCCGTGAAAGGGGGGGCTGGGGTGGCCCAGATGCCGGGGTTAAGTCGTCTGGCTCATCCTCTCGAAGATCTCCTCGAAGCCTGGAATGAGGGCAAAATTCAGGGAAACCAGCAAGAGACGGCCTTAGGCCTGTTGCAAGAAGGACTCGAAACCCTGACGGAGTTGCTCGAGTCGGCTCAGGCTCAGGGAATGGATTTAGAACCCGATCCCCAACTGCTGACAGCACTGACGAGCTTTAAGGGACAGCTTCAGCAAGAGGAGACTTCTGTCCCAGAAGCCTCCTCCACCTCGGTTTCGCCGGGGAAAGTTCGTCTAATTCGCCAGGCTCTGACCTCGGATTTAGAGGCCTGTTTACAGACCCTAGAGGAGCATTTGCAAGAACAGCGACCCAACTTGGACGAGGCGATCGCCCTGTTTCTCGATGAATGTCTGTTACTCGGGGAAGCCTATAGTTTAGAGTGGCTCGTGGCCAAGATTGATGCGGTGAGTCCTGCGATCGACGATTGTACCCATCCCGACGAACTACGGCCCCTGGCCAAGCCACTCATCACGGAGTTGCGATCGCAACGAGACCGCTATCTGGCCCAGTTAGATCCCAACTTAGATCCAGGAGGGTCGCCGGGAAAGTCTCAAGGGGGTAGTTCCCCCAGTCCCGGAACCCCCTCAGAACCGCCCCAGACCCCAGAGAAGACGGCAAATACAACTAATATAGAAAATACAACCTCCGTTCCAATTAAAGCCCCTTCCTCGCCCTCCCTGCGCCAGCAACAGTTACGGATTCCCTTAGAGCGTATGGAGTTAATGGGCAGTTTAGTGGGCGAGTTGATCGTCTCCCATGAACGGCTGACCCTGCAACAGCGACAACTCAAACAGGCCAGCCAAACCCTACGGCGCATCGTACAACAGGTGAAACCGGTCCGCGATGATGTGCAAACCCTCTATGACCGCCTCTCGACTTTGGATCATGCCCCTCAAGCCCATGGAGTGAATGAGGAAGCGGGAGAGTTTGATTTATTAGAACTCGATCGCTATACCGCCCTACACAGTAGCCTACAAACCTTCGAGGAGTTAATCGCTCAAGTCCAAGAAACCCGCCTCGACATCGATATTGTCAGCCGCGAACTGGCTCAGGATCTCGGACAAGTTCGACGGGATCTTGACCATCTCTATGACGAGGTAACCACCTCCCGCTTAGTTCCCTTTAAAATTTTTGCCGAGCGCTTTATTCCCCAGCTAGAACGGCTCAATCGTCGCTGTGACAAAACCTCTCGCTTGGAGATTTTTGGGGAAAATGTCCTCGTCGATCGCATTGTCTTAGAACAACTACAAACTCCCCTGACGCATCTGCTCAATAACGCCTTGGATCATGGCATTGAAGCCCCCGAAGAGCGGCGGCTGTTGTCGAAGCCGGATCTAGCTCAAATTCACTTAGGCGCACGCACCGAGGGCAGTGAGGTGGTGATTACTATTGCCGATGATGGCCGGGGCATCAATTTAGAGTCGGTGTACCGTAAAGCCTTAGAACGAGGAGTTTTGGGTAATGGAGTCTCGATGAGCCAGTTACCCCGCGAGATGCTGCTGAATTTGATTTTTGAGCCGAGTTTTTCCACGGCTGATGCGGTGAGTGACATTTCCGGGCGCGGCGTAGGGATGGATGTGGTTCGCACTCAGGTGCAACAGTTACGGGGTAGTGTTGAGGTGGATACGATTCCCTCGAAGGGAACAACGTTCACGATTCGCTTACCGTTGAGTTTGAATTTGCTATCGGTGTTGTTATGCCAGATTGGCCAGCAGTTGGTGGCGATTCCCAGTGATACGGTCTTAGATGTGTTGCCCTACGATGATGCCGTGGGGATGGGGCAATTGTTTGTCCCTGGGGAGCGGTTAACGCCAGGGTTAGGGGCGATGAACGGACCCGAGGAGGTAGAACAGTCGATGACTTGGCGTGGCCAGGTGTTGTCGTTGTCGCCGCTGTGGGATCTACTCCCGTACCCGACGGCGGCGACGGTGTCGCATCGGCCGCGAGTGGTGTTGGTGTTGCGGGGGGCGACGGACCCTCTGGCGGTGGCCATTGATCGCATTGCCGATGAGCGACAACTGATTCTCAAGCCGTTTGATGATACGGTGGCGATTCCCCCCTATTTGGCCGGTTGCGCTATTTTGGGAACGGGAGAGGCGGTCCCGACGATTTTACCTCGCTTTCTCAAGGCAAAGTTAGCCAGTCCCGACCCTCAGCTTCAGGAGACGCGGGGATTGTCTCGGGGAACGGAAGTCCCGACGATTCTGATTGCAGAGGATTCGACGGGAGCGCGGCGATCGCTTGAGAGGATTTTGAGTTCGGCGGGGTTTGCGGTGGTTCCCTGTCGCGATGGCCAGGAGGCCTGGAAGAAGTTGGAACAGCGACAGGGACAGGTGGATCTGTTGGTGACGGATATTGAAATGCCGATTCTCAATGGGTTTGATTTGTTGGCACGGATTCGCGCTCATGGAAGTTGGTATGGCCTACCGACGATTGTTTTAACCTCACGTACGGGCGATCGCCACCGCCAAAAAGCTCAAAGTTTAGGGGCCAATAGTTATCTCGGCAAACCCGTTGCCCCGGCTGAACTCTTGGCAACGATTGAAGATCTGTTAACAGTGGATCATCGCTGATGGTTACCTGTTGATCCCGGTTGACCGTTGGTCAGAGTTGACAGTGAACTTTCGTCGGGATAGGATTTCAGTTAAATACGCAACAATTTGGTAATCTCTGCCGCCAGCGATCGCCCTAAGCTGAGTCATTTCACGTCAGGTCAAAACAACGAATTTGACGGTCTTCGCTGCGATTCACGATTCATTACAAATGATTACAAATAATTGACAATAACGAGTGACTATGGCTGAGTTGACTGTTGGGGCGAAAGTGCGGTTGGTGAGTCGTCCTCCTTACCTAAAAACGGCGGATCCAATGCCAATGTTACGGCCGCCCAATCTCCTCGATGTGGGGATGGAAGGGGTTGCTATCACTCGCAATCCGGGACAAACTTGGACGGTTAAGTTTGAACGGGGAACCTATCTTTTGGATACTCAGTATTTGGAGTTAGTTGAGGATTAAAATCCCGTAAATCATCCTATTTTGTAGGGTCAAAAATCCCCTCCTGGGAGGGGTAAGGGGTGGGTTCCCCATTTCAAGAACACCCATTTTCTCCAAATTACACGATCACTCACGATGATTTATCACGTCTTGTTAGCTTCTCTAAGGCGATCGCCGCCGCTTGTTGTTCCGCGTCTCGTTTTCGTGATCCGGTTCCAGTTGCCGCCGCTTGATTGTGAATCAACACTTGCACCACAAAGGTGCGATTGTGAGGTTCACCACGTTCTTCAATAACACGATATTGAGGGGGAACCCCGTCGTTCTTTTGAACCCACTCTTGTAGCCGTGTTTTCGCGTCAGTGATGCGATCGTGCAGTTGTCCCTCGATTGTCGTATCATTCTCCATATCGGCGATCGCATTCGTCAGTAACGGTTCCACAAACTCCCGCACCGCCTCAATTCCCGCATCCAGAAAATACGCACCAATCACCGCTTCAAACACATCGCTCAAAAGTGAATCTTTGTCATAGCCTCGATTTTTTCGTTCTCCCTGTCCCAGTTTAATCCACTCATTCAGATGCAGTTGTCGTGCTAAACTGGCAAGATGAGTTTGTCCGACTAACTTCGCCCGTAGTTTGCTAAGTTGTGCTTCACTAAACTGGGGATACTTTTGATACAAACATGAGCCACTAATAAAGTTGAGAACAGCATCTCCCAAAAACTCAAGTCGCTCATTATCCTCAAGGGGTTCTGCGCTTTCATTGGCATAAGAACGATGAACAAATGCTTGTCTTAATAGTGTTGTATTTTTAAATTTTAGGGGAAATCTTGACTCTGGCATTCTATTTTGTATTAATTTTCGTATGAATTAAAGATTTTCGATGATCGTTTTCAGCGATTTATTTATTAGTAAACTCAAGCTTGCAATTCAAGGTTGATGCCCTAAAACGGTAAAGACTTGACGTTCTTTAAATAACGCCACTAAATCCACATTGATATGATAGAGCTTGGCTTCTTCATCGAGGATTTCGAGGGCGCGAGCCACAGGGAAACCTGTTTTATAGGGGCGATCGCCGGCGGTTAGGGCATCATAAATGTCAGCGATCGTGAGAATCTGACTCTGTAAGGGAATCTCGGGAGCTTTCAAGCCTTGAGGATAACCACTTCCATCAAGTTTTTCATGATGAGCAAACGCAATATTCGGTACATCCGCTAAATTTTGCGTCCAAGGAATTTGCTTTAAAAACTCATAAGACTTACTGACATGAGCCTCCATCTGAGTCCGTTCTAAAGCCGTCAGATTTCCATATAAAACCCGTAATTTTTCCAATTCTTCAGCCGTAATCAACGGAGTGAGATTCCCATCAACATCACGATAATGATAGTTTTCAATCTCATCAAGCAGCGTCAACGACTCAGACGCTAAGGGTTGAGGCCGATCCGCCAATTCAATCACCTGCCAATACTGCTCTAATTGACGCAACTGTTCCCGCAAGCGTTCATCGAGAGCCTGAATCGCCTCACACTGGGGACAAGTATCTCGATGCTCTACCTGTTGCGATTCATCGAGAAACTGGCGATACTTCGCCTGTACCGTATCAAGTTCAAGAGTACGCCGAGCCACCGCAAACCGTTGACGGATGAGATCCAATTGATAAGGATAGAGTTTCTTTTCCTTCACTAAAACAGCTTCAGGAACACCGATTTTACCAAAATCATGAAGTAAAGCCGCATAGCGAATTTCTTGTTGTTGAGCCTTACTAAAGTGAATCTCTTGCCACACGCCTTCGGTGACTGTATTCACCTCTTCACAGAGGCGAACCGATAACTGAGCCACCCGTTCCGAATGGCCTGACGTGCAGGGATCTCGCATCTCAATGGCTTGGATGGAAGTGCGGATAAATCCCTCAAATAACTGTTCGATATTCGTTTGTAAATGATTACGCTCAATCGAAATACCCGCTTGACTCGCCAAAAATTGCACCACTCGACATTCCCAGGAGCTGTAGGGAACCGTGGCCTCGACGACATTCTCAGGACGTAGAATTAAATCAGCTTGGCGTTTACGATTGAGCAGTTGCAGAACGCCAATTGTGTCCCCATGACGGTTTCGCATCGGCACCGCCAACATCGAGCGAGTGCGATAACCAATGTCGACGTCAAAGTTGCGGTTGAAATGATAGGGAGCATCCTCAGGAGGATGGTAGGCGTCAGGGAGATTGAGTAATTCTCCGGTTAGGGCGACATACCCAGCAATACTCTGCTTCGTCAGAGGCATGGCAAACTCACGAAACGACACCGCAGGGCGAGAATCGTTTTGAGCTGCCTTGAAGAGTAGCACCGGGAAGTCTGGGCAACTGCGATCGACGAGATAGAGACTACCGGCATCACTACCGGTAATTTCCCGGCTTTTGCAGAGAATCAGGTCCAGCAGTCCACCGAGATCATAACGGCTCGATAGGGCTGCACCGATATCAAACAACTGCTCAATGACCTGGAGATGTTCGCCATCATCACTGAGAAAGTTAGGATCAGGAACTACCATCGTTGAATGTGGAGTAGATTGGCCACCGCTCTTGAGTTGCGAAAATCATAGCACTCACTGCGATCGCCCGTAGCTTCTCCTGCCGTTTTCCTCGGCTTTACATCTGGCAGCCCTCTGATTCTCTACCCATTTCGCCCAGGTTTGACTAGATAGCCGAGATCGTTTTCGCCATCTCAAAGTCGTTCTCCGTCAAGCCACCGGCATCATGACTGGTGAGGCTAACGGTCACCTTATTGTAAGAAATACTCAAATCTGGATGATGTCCAGCCGACTCAGCCGGTTCAACCAGTTTATTCACAAAATCGATCGCTTGCAGAAAGTCTTTAAACTCAAAGGTTCGTTTGAGTTCCTTACCCTCAACTGTCCAATCCGCCAGTTCACTAGCTTTACTTTGGATTTCATTACTATTCAGTAACGCCATAGTCTGTCAACTCCGTAACATTTGTCATTTTCAGACAAGTCCACTCTTGGACAAGAGCCAAGCGTCGACTTGCACTGGTTTGAACCTAACGTATCTGCCCAAAAATTACGAGAGACCCGACGAGACAAGACGCGATCGGGCCAGTACAATCAAATTATCTCAACCCGTTCACCTATCTGCAAACAGCACGAGTCGTCATGTTAGCCCCCTATCGCTCCCACACCGTGACCTGGGATCTGTTACCGGATGATGTTGTGCTGCCGGATGATCCTGTGGATAATATCAATCAGCCTGCCCTCGCCGCTGCCCTCAGCGAAAGCCTCAGCCTCGCGGGACGACTTCCCGAAACGGCCCTAGCGTCCACAAATTACGGAATTTGTGCCACCCTTGACGAGCAGTTGGTGATTAAAGCCCCAGACTGGGCCTTTATCCCCGAGATTACGGTAGCGCGAGAGGAGGTCGTCCGTAGCTATACCCCCCAACTCCAGGGACAACCGCCCCTGTTAGTGTTGGAGTTCCTCTCAAACCAAGGCGGGGAGGAGTATTCAATCAAAGAAACCTATCCCCCTGGCAAATTCTTTTTCTACGAGCAAATTCTCCAAGTCCCCAATTACGGTATTTTTGACCCAGAAACGGGGATCTTGGAACTGTATCGCCTCAACGAAAACCGACGTTATATCCTCGCGTCAGCCAACGCAGAGAACCGCTTTTGGATTCCGGAAATGGGGCTGTTCCTCGGTTCATGGCAAGGATGCCGGGAGAATCGGGACGGCTTTTGGCTACGCTGGTGGGATGAGCCGGGGACGCTCCTATTATGGGGAGCCGAGCAAGTCGAACTCGAACGCCAACGAGCTGAGCGACTGCGATCGCAGCTGCGGGCCGCCGGATTGGAGCCAGAGGACTAGCTCGATGAGCGGTTTTGGGCCATTCGTTGCACGAAGGCGGCGGTTTCGCGGACAAAGGCTTCAGGTTCTTCGTAGGGCATGACGTTTCGCCCTGGAATGAGGGTTCCTTCGGCATTCGGGAGTTGGCTGAGATAGTCGTGGAGGCGTTTGGAGGCGGGGTCATGTTTGCCCCGTCGACTAATCCCTGAAGCCCCTTCTCCGAATAGAACTTTCACCGGCTGCTGAAGTTGACGGATGTCTCGGCCGTAATCTTGACGCCAAAAGCCGGCCAGGAAGGAGAAGACGGCATGACGGCTGGCTAAATCGGCGGCCCCTTGCTGTAGGGTGTTGAGCCAGTTGGCATCGACGTCGTCGGCTTCGGCAAAGAGTTTGTCTTGGGAGAACGATCGCACGAAGGCTTTCCGGCGAGCATAGCGATAGAACCCCCAGCCTAAGGGAGTATCAAAAAAGAGATTCCAGAGGAGTTGGTTTTGGCGTGGTTTGGCCTCCCGCGTCATCACCCCCCAGGCCGGTGGCCCCGATAAGACGAGTCCAGCCACCTGTTCTGGGGCCTGTTGGGCCAGTCGCAGGGCAACGGGAAATAAGGCCCCCTGGACGACCACAATCACGGGTTCTTGAATGACGCCATCGATGAAGGCCTGCAATTGTTGCGCCCAATCCTCGGGACGGTAGGCGATTCGCGGCATCTCGCTCTCGCCACAGCCGAGCAAATCAGGGGTATAGAGGGGATTGGTTTGCCCTTGACGCTGCCATTCGTTGCAAAATCGTTGCCAGAAATGGCGCGATAAGCCTACACCGATGGGATGGATGAGCAGGAGGGGCTGGCCTTGGCTCGAATCGCTGCGGTGGACAGCGTAGGCACAACGATAGTTTTGCCAGGAATAGGTTTGGGTGGGGGGAGTTTTGAGGGAAGCAGAGTTGGGAATGGCTGTGGCCATGGTTGGGATCGGCGTTTTGGATAAGGTCTGCTTCTATGCTATACAATACTTAATACCGAGCCGAAAACTAAACCCCAAGCTCAACGACAAAATCTAAGACTCAGGTTAAGACTCAGGCGGGTCAAGTTAGCCGTTCGAGATAATTGTTCGGGCTGACCGTTCGAGCCTGGGCGGAGAAATCCTAGAGACTTAATGGCAATCAATAATCTATGACACAAGGCTGCTGCGAGAATTTGCCCCTATTAGGATTTGACCCCGGCCGCGATAAATGTGGTGTGGCGGTAGTTCAAGGCCTTGGTAATGTTTTGGAGGCTCAGGTGGTGGCCAGCAATCGCGCCCTGGAGACGCTACAAACTCTGTGCGATCGCTTTGGCAGTACCACCCTAATTATCGGCGATCGCACCACCTCGCGTCAGTGGCAAGACCGAATTGGGCAAAACCTCCCAGAGTTACGGCTGGTGACGGTGAATGAACATAACAGCACTTTAGCCGCTCGCGATCGCTATTGGTCGATGTATCCCCCACGGGGATTCAAACGCTTAATTCCGCAAGGATTGCGACTTCCACCTCGGCCAATTGATGATATCGTGGCTGTCTTGCTAATTGAACGCTATCTTAACCCAGATTAAATGCTGCTCATGAGTCCCAGTCCTAAGGTTAAAACGACCCTGATTTCCGTTGGAGTCGGTTTAGTCGCCGTGGCGATCGCCTTCTCGGTACGCTCTCGCAGTCTCACGGAAAATCTTGCCTGGGAGACTCCCGATCATGTTGATTCCTCTTGGCGACAAGAACAACTGCGCAAATCGTCTCTGAGTCAGCCCTATTTGAGTGCGATCGCCGCCGGCCAGGCCAGTTTAGAAGCGGAAGACTATGAGGCAGCCTTGAACGACTTTACCCGAGCCATTCACCTCTCTCCCGACAGCACCCGAGGCTATCATGGCCGAGCCATCGCCCGCCTGAAAACGGAGGACTATGACGGGGCGATTACGGATTTCACACGGGCCTTAGAACTCGAGGCAGACGATGCCCGTACCTACACCAATCGAGGCCGCGCCTATAGCGCCCTAGGTGACGCGGAGGCCGCCCTAGATGACTATAATCAGGCGATCGCAATCAATCCCGACTATGGGGACGCTTACCTCAATCGAGGTAGTCTCTACTTTGAACTCGGAGACTATGATCGCGCCCTCAATGACTTCACCGAAACTCTCATTGTTGAACCTGAATCCGCCAAAGCCTTCTACAATCGGGCTATGGTTTACCTGGAACTCGATCGCCTCGACAGTGCCATCGCTGACTTAGAAACTGCAGAAGCGCTTTTTCGTAAACAGAACAACTTTATGGCCTCAGAATATACCCTCGAAACCCTCAAAGAACTGGATCCTCGTTAGAGACGGCCGGGCCACCTCAACCCCGATCCCGAGGTATTCCCTCAACTGGGGGGTCAATAGCCCCTATCATGGAAACAGTGGCACCTTAGAAATTTGGCACTTAGAAACCTGGTAATTTAGAAATTTGGCATGGGAACTGTCTGGGAACTCGACTTCTACTCTCGTCCCTTAGTGGACGAAACGCAAAAAAAACGCTGGGAACTTCTGATTTGTGAAAGTCCGTTATCGGTCACGCGATCGCCAGAGGATCTATTTCGCTATTCCCAATACTGCACCAGCGGCAATGTTAACTCAACCTGGTTAAAAGATGCCTTGGCCCAAGCCATGGCCCAAGCCCCCACCCCTCCGACCAAGGTGCGCTTCTTTCGGCGACAGATGAATAATATGATCGTCAAAGCCTGCAAAGATATGGGGTTAGACGCTCAAGTCAGTCGGCGCACCCTCGCCCTGTATCAATGGCTTGAAGAGCGCATGGTGACGGTCTATCCTCAAGATCCCTGCTATGAAGAAGCCGCCGTGCGATCGCCCTCAGTGCGCTATGAAATCCAAGCGCCTCGTCCCCTGCCAGATGCGTTAGAGGGCAACAAATGGGCCATGGTGAGTCTCACCGCCGCTGATTTTGCCGACTTACCGGACTGGAACATTGATTTTGGTGAATCATTCCCTCTCGAACTGCTAAACCTCGAGCGCGATTGTGTCATCCCCGGACTCGTCATCTACTCCCCCCGCGCTTTCCCCATCGCCGCCTGGATGTCAGGATTGGAACTCGGCTTTATCAAATTCGTCCCGAGTCCTCGGCCACGCTTAATTTTGGAGACGGAAGACGACTCAAGTTGGGTGTTAGCCGATCTCACCAATGAGAGTAGCGTCAAGGACGCAAAAACCTTTGAAGAACAGAAAGATAAGGCGGGAGGAGCGCATTTCTTAGCCGTTCAATCTTCGCCGCAGGTGGAAGCCTTCGCTGGCTTCTGGCTCTTGCCAGAATTGAATTTAAGGTGAAGTTGAGATCCCTCAGGTTGAGATCCCTCAGGTTGAGATCCCTAAGACTATCGCGTCCGTCATGATAGAACAACTCCTAGATCTAGCACTACAAGAGGGCGCTGAAGCGGCTGAGGTCTTTCAATCGCGATCGCAGACCCGTCCGGTTTATTTTGAAGCCAACCGCCTCAAACAACTCGAAAGTCTCGAATCTGAAGGTCTCAGTCTCCGGGTGTGGCGTGATGGCCGACCGGGCCTAGCGGTAGCCTATGGGGCGGTTTCAGCCCCGGACCTGGTTCAACGCGCCCTGCGCATTAGTCGCCTCAATCCCCCCCAAATCCCTGATTTACAAGACCCCTACCCGATGGGGAATCTGGATGTGGGCCAGACGGTCTCGGTTGACCAACTCTTGAGTTGGGGCCACGACAGCATCGCGCAAATCCGAGACCTCTATCCTGAAACCCTCTGTACGGCGGCTTGGGAATGCGACCATGAACAGACTCGCTTAGCGAATACCACTGGACTGGACTGTTCTTACACGGACATTACTTTAAGCAGTGATGTAACCGTCGAATGGGTGCGCGGCGATGATTTTCTCACGGTTTCCGATGGAGAAAGCCAACGCGATCGCCTCAACCCCTCGGATATCACTCGACCCATCCTACAACGGCTGGCTTGGGCGAAGGAAAATGTCTCTTGTCCGAGTGGGCGATTACCGGTGTTGTTTACCGCCAAAGCGGCCGATTTATTTTGGGGAACCGTCCAGGCGGCCCTGAATGGGAAACAGGCCATTGAACAGTCTTCTCCCTGGAGTTCTCGGCTGCATCAGCCAGTCCTATCGCCCCTCCTGACCATTTCTCAACGGCCTCAGTTGGGACCCTATAGTTGTCCCTTCGACGATGAAGGAACCCCGACCCGGCCCTTGACGTTTATTGAAAATGGGGTGTTACAACTGTTTTATTGCGATCGCCGCATTGGTCGTCTCATCGGCAGTGGTAGCACCGGCAATGGTTTTCGTCCAGGACTGTCGAGTTATCCGACTCCCGGACTGTTTAATCTTATGATTGAACCCGGTCACGGCTCCTTAGAGGAACTCATCCTGGAGTTCGATCATGGCATCATTGTCGATGAAATTCTGGGCAGTGGTGGCGGACTGTCTGGAGATTTTTCGATCAATGTTGCCCTCGGATATCGCGTGGAAAACGGACAAGTTCTCGGACGAATTAAAGATACGATGGTTTCGGGCAATGTTTATACGGCCTTGCAAAATATCATCCGCTTGGGTAACGATGCCCGTTGGCATGGGTCCTGTTACACGCCCTCTATTTTAGTTGACGGTTTATCCGTAACCGGTCAATAATACTGGATTTGGAGTGATGCTAAACTCCTTTCCCCGGAAGACTCTCGGATTAAGGTTCTCGGGACCCATTATGGGGTCCAGACGAGGGAAAGTCATCCCCCAAAATCGGTCCCAGGGCTTCTGATAAGGCTTTCGGGTCCATAAATACAACCTTCGAGTTTTCACTTTGACTCAACTTAAAACTTGAGTCCACATAACGCTGTGTCATAAAAAAGTGTAAGATTTCTCGGGCATTTTCACGAGACTCTAAAGCCCGGGCGATATACTTCATATATTCTGCCGTTCCTTCAGCTTCTAAAATGGAGGCTCGTTTTTTAATTTCCGCTGCCCGTTCAATTTCCATCGATTCTAACACCGTTGCCGAAGGATTAATTTTCTGAATATCAACCCGCAACACCTTAATCCCCCATTCATGGGTTTCGTCTTCAATCTGTTCTAATAAAACCTGGTTAATTTCCGATCGCGCCGTCACCGTCCGATCTAATTCTCGTCGGCCAATTTCAGCGCCAATAATGGTGCTGACCCGGTTTTGTAGGGCCGCGGCCACGTCTTCGATTTCATAATAGGCCATCTCCAAATTGAAGATACGCCAGTACACCACCGCCAACACCTCCAACGAGACATTATCTTTGGTAATGGCTAACTGAGGTTCAATGCGACAAAACTGTTCTCGGGTCGTATCTTCCCAAACAATACTCTCGATAACCGGCGCAACAAAGCTTAACCCGGCGGCTAAGGTTCGATTATATTTCCCCAAACGCTCAACCAAGGCGAGGTTCCCCTGATTGATAATTCGGATACCCACCGCCACATAGCCGATGGTGGAGAGGACGATCACAGCCAAAATAGAGTTCATAGACAATCAAGGGCCACTCGATAAAAGGTCAATCAAGACCCGGTGGGGTGACGGAGACGGCGGAGAGTGGGATATCATCGTTGGGGAGTCTCTCAAACACTCCCCAACTCATTGTGACACTTTTGAATCCACTGGATGACAGCCCATGATGAATGATTACGACTCCCTCTATGTTGGTTTAGTTCGCAATCTTTCTAAACGAAAACGTCAAGCCCTATCTGAAGAACTCGAAACCCTCATCGAAGCGATTGAAAACGAAGGATATACCTTTGCGGATCTCATCGGTGCGGTTCGAGATATCTTGCGCCGTCGCAAGTCGGGAGGTTATTGGACTGATTGTAGCACTGACCTCGATCGCGCCTTTGAGTCGGCCCAGCGGGCTCAGGAGAAACGAGAGGAACGGGAATTACGAGATCTGCGGTCCGAACGGGAGGATGAGCGCGATCGCCTTGAGGTGGAGGACGATGACACGGACTGGCGGGAACGGGATAACCCTCTCGTGGGTTAAGCTCGTGGGTTAAGCTCGTCGGTTAAGGTGTTGGCTTAGGCTCATTTTAATCCCTCGTCTGAGAGTCTAGGACTTGATCTGAGAGTCTAGGACTTGAGGGTTAAAAACTTCTCTAGGGCTTGCACCATACGGGGCGGCCAGCGGCGTACACCACTGACCCAGTCAAGATTACGATATCGGCCATCTAAGCCCGCAGCGGCCACCCAGTTACTCTCGGCTTCCCCTTGTTTCCCCAGGTCCCACAAGACAGCGGTTAGGGCGGCCCGCATATCGGCAAATTGAGGGTAACGGCGGACTAAATTGCGCATCTCCTGGAGGGCTTTGTCTGACTGTTGCACTTGGTACAAGGCTAGGGCGTAATTGGCCCGGGCTAGGGCGAAGTCGGGGGCTTGTTCGATGGCCTGGCGGTAGTCGGCGATCGCTCCGGACCAGTCTCCCTGTCCAGCTTTGGCGTTACCGCGATTGTTGTAGGCGGCGACGTCATCGGCGGATCGGGCCAGGACGCGGTTATAGTCGGCGATCGCCTCATCCCAGCGCCCTAGAGCTTCGTAGGCAGTGCCTCGATTGAGATAGGTATCGGGGAACTCGGGGGCCAATTTGATGGCGTGATTGTAGTCGTCAAGGGCAGCATTGAGCTTATTTTGACTGACTCGGACATTGCCACGATTACTCCAAAGGGCTGGATTTTGGGGAACTTGCTCAATCAGGGCCGAGAGGAGGGCTTCGGCGGCTTCAAAGTCCCCTCGTTGTGCGGCGTCTCGGGCGCGATCGCTCACGTCTTCGAGTTCTTGTAAATCGGCGGTGCTGATGGGTGTATCTGCGACAGCAACAGGGGGTCTCCAAAGCAGCAGGGTTAGGGCCAACATCAACGCCAAGATGGGGCGAGAGATCCCCCGCCAACGGTTCTCCCAAGGCTGACAAGATTCAGACCGACGATCTCGAATTAAATTCATGGATACCCCCAAGATAAACAAAATGAACACGATAAACAGTTGATGAACAGTTAACGACAATCATCTCGATGAACTGGTAACTCAATGCAAATTTCGGTCCCCGGTTGCTTGTTGTCGTTGAGGTACAGTTTACCGTTATGGCCTTGGACAATGGCTTGGTAACAGGTTGATAGCCCTAAACCGGTCCCTGATCCGACGGCTTTCGTGGTGAAAAAGGGATCGAAGATGCGATCGCGAATGTCTCGGGGGATACCCGGTCCATTATCGGCGATACAGATGCGAACCCAATCGTCGGATAACAGCTCTGTCCGCAAGCAAAGTTCGCCCTGTTGTCCAGCCACTTTTTCACCAGTTTTTCCGTCTGTTTCTAGGGCATCTAGGGCATTTTCAATGAGGTTAAAAAAGACCTGATTAACCTGTCCCGGATAGCAGGCGACTAAGGGCATGTCTTGGCGATAGTCTTTATGAATTTTCAGGTTGGCATGAAAGCGAAGCCGCAACATGGCTAAGCTGCTTTCGAGACATTCATGTAAATCGACAGGTTTGATTTCTGCTTCATTTAGATGAGAAAAGGTTTGCAGCGATCGCACGACGTTATGAATCCGTTGGCTCCCTTCTCGCATCGATTTGAGCATTTTTGGGAAATCATCTTGGATGTAGTCAAAATCTAGATCTTCTTTGAGATCAATTGCGGCTTCGGTATCTAGTTGAGCCAGTCCTTTCAATAAGTCTTCTCCATATTCCTGGACATAATGCAGGTTGGCAAAAATGAAATTATTGGCATTATTAATTTCATGGGCAACGCCAGCCGCCATTTTCCCTAACCCTGATAATTTCTCAGTTTGTATTAACTGTAATTGAGTCGATTGCAGACGGTTTAGGGTTGCTTGCAATTCTTGAGCTTGGGTTTTGGTTTGATTGTATAATTCTGCCTGTTGAATACCAATGGCAATTTGTTCGGCAAGTTGACCCAACAGACTCATTTCTCTCTCTTGCCACTGACGGGGCTGTTCACAGGCTTGAGCTAGCAATAAGCCCCAGAGGCAAGGTTTGGCATCTTGAGATTTAGTAGGATTAGTAACAATTGGAACAATCAGGTTGGCTTTAACGGAAATACTGTTCAAAAAATTTCGATGACAGTCATCTAATTCAGGATCAATTGAGACATTATCAATGGCTCGTACTCGTCCTTGTAAATAGAGTTGACTATGTTCACCACCAAAACAATCATCACAGGTTTTTTGATGAATAATCGACCATTTGGGGTCTCCAACATCTTCAACAACCACATCACCATCCCACTCTCCGGCGGCGGCATTGATGAATTGATAGACAACAACGCGATCGCTATTCAAAAGACCACGAATTCCCGTTACAGCCGTTTGTAAAATCTCCTGTACATCTAGGGTTCCTCGAACCCGCTCTGTCATGAGTCGCAACAAAGATTCTCGTTCAACCTGGGCTTGAGATTTGGCAAAGAGTTCGGCTTGTTGAATGGCGATCGCCAACTGATCGGCTAATTGCAACATGAGATGACTCTCCCGAACTCGCCAATGACGAGGACTGCGACATTGATGGACAATTAAGAGACCCCAAAGTTGAGATAAATCTCCCTCTTGATTTTGTCCAATGAGGATTGGCACAATCAGATTGGCTTTAACATTAAGAGTTCTCAAAAAGTTCGCATGACAAGCATCTAAATCTAGGTCTGTCTCGATATTATCAATGGCGCGAACTCGCCCTTCCCGGTATAAATGGGCATATTCCCCGGAAAAACAATCATCGGCACCCATGTCTCCTAACACCGATGTCCAGGAGTCGGTAATATCTTCGACGACCACCCGTCCTTTCCAGTCATCTTGAAACTGATAAATGACCACTCGGTCTGCTTTAAGAAGTCGTCGTGCTCCTTCTACGGCGGTTTGTAAAATGGTGTTGACGTCTAAGGTGTTGCGAATTTTATTCGTAACGAGACGTAAAAAGGCTTCTTGGGCCGCGGCTTCCTGGCTGGTGTGATATAAGCGAGCGCGATCGATGGCAATTCCGAGCTGACGGGCGACCCCTTCGAGGAGTTGTTCTTCCCAGGGTTGCCAATCTCGGTGGCGATCGCATTGATGCAAACCAATGATGCCATTAACGTCTCCTTGATAACGAGTCGCAATGGCAAGCATGGACTTGACTCGTAGTGTTTTCAGGGCTTTACGAGTGGCGCGGCCTAAGCCGGGAAACTTGGCCATCTCCCGTTCGCTAACGGGGCTATCATCGGACATGAGAACCTGAATGTGGGTATTGTCTTTCGCGTCGATTTTGAGTCCGAGTTGGCTAGGATAATCCCCATTGATATATTCTCCTCGGGTGACGAGGGTTTCGCGATCGCCCTCTTCGCGAACCAAGACACTCGCGCGACTACAGTTGAGGGTTTGACACAGAAGCCGACAGGCGGTGTTGAGGATGTCATCGAGTTCGAGGGTGCTACTGAGTTCGGTATTGATTTCGTTGATCAGGTTGGCGAGTTTGACTTGACGTTGCAGATCAAGGGTGTCGTTGTCTTGGGTGGGTTGAGTTGGGTTGGGTTGAGTTGGGTTGGGTTGAGTTGTCCCCGGCTTGCGTTGTAACTCTTTCTCGGAACTCGGATGCGCAGAGGAGTGATCAGACTGAGCTCCTTGATCTCGGCGTGGGTTGGTGGAGGGAAGGGAGAAAGACATAGAAATTCGCGTAGGGATAGGAAAATCGAGATTCCGTTCTGGTAAATGCCTCGTTAGAGGACCAAGTTTTTTTAGGCTTGCATCCTAAGAGGATGATGGCTGAGAAAAAATATCAGGGTCGAAAGCTGGGAAAGATATTTTCATTGTCCTTAAAAAATTGTTAACTTGCAACAGGTGTCAGGTCTTAGACTCGTTGAGGATTAAGGATCGCTTAAGCTTGACTAGAGCCAAATTGGGCGAAAACCGGACAAAATTTTGAGAGAGAATGAGGCTGGAGAATTAGCCCTGATGAGAGAGAGCAAGGACTATGGCAGAGTTAGGTTTTGAGTCTGGGTCTTGGTTAGCTGTTGCTTTGGGAAACTCCCGTCACCATTGGGCGCAGTTCAAGTCGGGGGCGATCGCGGCCTGGGGCCATAGTCGTCATTTACGGGCGTCGGAAACGGAGGTCTCGTTAGCCCATGTACCCTGGTGGTCTAGCTTGAGTCCTGAGGTTCCCCTGGTTGTGGCCAGCGTAGTTCCCGAACAGTGGCAACGGCTAGAAGGATATTTACCCCCCAAGACGCCAATTTATAATTTGGGGACGTTGCCATTGCCCCTGGAGGGAGTTTATCCAGGCTTCGGGCTAGATCGGGGGTTGGCGGCGTTGGGAGCGGGGCAACGCTGGGGAGTTCCGCTGTTATTGATGGATGGGGGAACGGCTTTGACGTTTACGGGCCTGGATGAGCGACGCTCCCTGGTTGGAGGGGCAATTTTACCGGGGTTAGGCTTACAATCGCGAGCTTTAGTGCAGGGAACCGCTCTAAGGGATGAGATTAATATGACGGGGGCAGAACTGCCCCCTCGTTGGGCGTTAGAGACGGGTGAGGCGATTCGCAGTGGTATTCTCTATACGCTGTTGGCTGGGGTTGAGCAGTTTATTGAACAGTGGCAACGACGGTTTCCTGAGAGTGCGATCGTTTTGACGGGAGGAGATGGTGCGACACTGGCGGCGGGGTTACAGGCGATCGCCCCCCAGGTGGCGGCTCAGGTGGTGCTGGATGAGGAGGTGTTGTTTTGGGGGATGGCGGCCATGGTGAGCCAGTTGGATGTCACTCGTTGGGGCGATCGCAGTTAGGGGGGGGGTCGTTCACTTGGGAAAATTCTGCGGCGTTGAGATCCTCAAGGGTGACCCAGCCTCCGACGGGAAAGGGTAATAGGGTACAAGGGGTCAGTCGCACCCATTGGGGGGAGTCGGCATCAGCACGACGGATAGTTTCGATGATAAAGACCTGATTTTCGCTGGGGAAGCTACGGGGTGGGGCTGTGGTGACGGGGTTACTGTAGAGATCGATGGGATTCTTCAGACGCAAGATGTCACCAACACCGATGGGAGTCGGGTCTTGCAGTTGGGCTGCGAGGCCTTCGTCTTCGGGGAGGTTTTGGGATCGATCTTGGGATAAGGGTTGCGGTGCCGGTGGCTCGGGCTGGTCTCGACGGTTACGCTGGTTAAGGGCATAGGCTAGACCGGCCAGCAGGCCCGCCAGGACAATCATCATCAGGGCGATCGCTAACCGGTAGGAGCGACGGGTTGGGGCGACCCGTAGTTCGGTGGTGTCGAGGTCGGTTGAGGTCGGGTCTGAAGGATCGGATTCGTCGTCATCCCCGAGAAAACCAATGGTTTCATCGCGGTCTGGAGGCAGGGAACGAGGCAGCTTTTGCAGACAATTGAGTAAGTCTTGGGAGGAAGGAAGGGTTGGGGACTTTTTTTCGACGCTTAGATGCAGTAAGGAGATGGTGACGTTGTCGTGACCGTTTTGATTGTTGGCGATGTCAACGAGTTTACTGACGGCTTGGTGCAGGTTGACGCCGTTGTTCAGGAGGGGTTGAATTTCCCGTTGCCAAATCCGCTCGACGCGATCATAGTCACTGAGTCCGTCGGAACACAGGAGACAGATGCAGTCTTCGTCGATGACAAAGTGGGTGGTGGTGGGGTGGAGGTTGTTGGAGGACCCCATGCCGAGGGCTTGGATGAGGGAACCGGCGGCGGGTCGTTGTAGGGCTTCTTGATAGAAGGCGTAGCCGAGGCGGACTTCGCGACTGGCGACGTCATCGTCGATGGTGATGGGATAGCAGTTATGACGGGTGATGAGGTAGGCGCGACTGTCGCCGATGTGGGAGATGTAGAGGTCTTGTTTTTGAGAGAGGGCCATGACCAGGGTGGTTCCCATGCGTTGTCGGCCGTGGCGTTGTTCTTGGTTGTTGCGATCGCTGATGGCATCGTTGGCTTTGAAGATGGCTTCTTGAATGCCGTTGAGGAGGCGATCGCGGTCGGGCCGGCGATGGCGATCGCGAAAGGGGCGCAGGTGTTGTTCGACGATGTGAATGGCGAGGTTGGAGGCGATGTCTCCCCCTTCATGGCCGCCCACGCCGTCACAGACGAGGGTTAAGGGGTATTGTTCGGCCACTCCCCGTTGGCCGCTGACGGGATAGCAGGCGTCTTCGTTACGGGCGCGACTGGGACCGCGATCGGTGCGGGCGGCGACTCGATTGTGGTAGTGGTAGCGATCGCCGACTTGTTGGATGGCTCGTTCGAGGGCGGTGATGAGTTGGGTCTCGTGTTGGATGGTTCCTTGGATGAGGCGATCGCACACTTGTTCGAGGAATGCTTGGACTGGGGGGGCGGTGCGCTCAATCAGACCACTCCAAAAGCGACCGAGACGTTTGAGGGTTTGGGGATAAACGTCGGCGGCAAGGTAGGAGAGGCGAACCATACCTCCTTCAACTCGTAGGCGATCGTAGTCGAGCAGACTGGAGGCGACGTTTTCTTGGCAGCAGGGTTGCCAGAGGCGAGCGATTTGCCAGAGCCAGTTAAGTTGACGCAGGGGGGAGGCGTCGGGCCATTTTTCTTTGAGGCTCGGTTGCAGGAGCCACACTCCTGATGGGCCACAACGGATGGGGGCTTCGTCGAGGAGCCAAATGGAACGCCCTTTGAGTTGGGAGGGGGCGCCGGCCCGTCCGTAGAGTTGGGGAACGTGCCAGCGGTAGGGAAATAGGCGCAAATAGGCTTCGAGTTGGGGTGGGACGACTTCGGGGAGGTCGGGAAAGTTACCGGGGCGGGTATCGAGGACGACGCGATCGCCTTTGTGCCAATAGCGATCGCCCCACACTTCGCCTAAGTCTAGGTCATCCCAATCTCGGCTGAGTTGGCTATCGTCGGGATCGCGCAGTACCGTCGCCCAAAGGTATCGTTTGGGAAGCGGGGTTCGACAAACTTGGCAAAACTCATGGCGTTCGTCATTGACAGCCTGACAGGTGGGATTGGGGCAGTACAACTTTGCCAAGTTTTCTTCCATGAGGCTTGTTCAGGGCAAATAGTTCGGCGGCGGCGTCCATCACCGCTTCATCATTGTAGCTCTCTCCTGGCAATGGGTTAGTTCCCAAAACTGGATTTTCAGGGCTACTCTTATTCTACCGCCGTTGGGGGTCTCACCCATCGGGGCGTTCCTCGGGGCTTCGGAGGGTCAGGGGATGACCGGATTTTGGTCTTGATTTTGGTCTTGATACAGTTTAGGCGGCTTCCGGATTTTTGTCACAATTTGTAACGAAAGACGTGGAACAACTCCCCTAGGTGAGCCGTCGAAATTGAGGCCGGGTTAAGGGTTGAGTTGGCTCGGTCTGGACGTTCTGAGATTCCTTGAGTGTTGAACCATCGATTCAAGGGATTGAGCGGTTGGGGCGATCGCTCGGGGAAGGGACGGGCTAGGATGGGATAGGTTGCCCGGTCTTGATTGCTGATGCGATCGCTCCTTGACTTGATTCAAGACTCCGTTGTCGATTCACTCCTTGCGGGTTAAGAACTGTTATGCGTTATTCTTCTTCGTCTGTTTCTCCCTCTCGCCTCGTGGTTCTCGATGCTGGGGTTGACTCGGTTCAATCTCTAACGGCTGGGGTGGTGTCTGGGGTGGAGGTGCTGGTTTTACGGGGTGATGATGATGGTTTGAGACGAGTCTCGGAGGCGATCGCGGCCCGGCCAGAACTCACAGAATTGCATATCATCGCTCATGGTTGTCCCGGTTCTTTAAGGCTGGGAAACGGTTCTCTGAATTTACAAACTCTACGAGATCAGCCTGACCTGTTGCGAGGTTGGGGCGAGGGGAAGGCAGACTGGGCGATCGCTCTCTACGGCTGTCAGGTGGCGGCTGGGGATGCGGGGGCGGAGTTGGTTGAGCGATTACATCAGTTGACAGGGGCGACGATTTCTGCATCGACTCGGGTGGTTGGTCATGCTGATTTAGGTGGAACTTGGGATTTGGATGTCGCGCAAGGCCTCGGTCCGGTTCCTAGGGTTGTCATCGATGAGTCGGTGCGGCGATCGGTTGTGGAAGTGTTTTTCGACTTTGAAATTGATGCCAATAGTACCCTAAATGACAACTTAGGAGTATCCTCTGGCTTTGTAACACCGCTACCCGACGAGAGTGACCTCGGTGCAAGCCTTGTTATCAACACAAGTGATGGCAGTTTTACGTACAACCCCCGAAATGTCACCGGTGCTGATCCTGACATATTTCGAAAACTGCCTGAATTTGATGCAAGTGATAGTTCTACCTTCGAATTAGATACGTTTGACTACAGTTGGTTTGATGGCGTGACAGTCAACACCCCAACTGTCACAGTCCGAGTTAATGGTGTGAATGACCGGCCCGTTGCCTCAAGTTTTTCCGTAGGCGTCGGTGATCCACCTCTCCTCAAAACTGACACATTTCAAGTTACCGCCACATCAGATAGTAAGTCGTTACGGCAGAACGCAACCGACATTGATAACGACGATAACACCCTAACATTTAGCGGTGCGGACACCAGTTCTCGGGGGGCAAGCGTTACCATTAATGCCGATGGAACCTATACCTATAACCCCACCGGTGTTGCAGAAATTCAACAAATTCCTGACGGTCAAACCATTACCGACACCTTTCAATACACCGTTACGGATCCTGGTGGACTGACGGATTCGGGAACCGTTACCGTGCAAATTCGCGGTTTAAACACACCGGTTGTCGCCAACGATAACGAAGCTAGCGTACGGCGAGGAGAATCTGTCAGCATCCCTGTGTTGGCGAATGATACCAACATCGAAGGTGGGCCAATTACCATTCTTGACTTTGATGCGAGTACCGATAATGGAGGCAGCATTAGTCGGAATGGAGAATCCCTGACCTATCGTGCGCCCAGTGATTTCATTGGGCAAGATACCTTTAACTATGTTGCAGCTAATCTAGGAGGAAGTGACAGCGCTACCGTCACAATTACAGTCAATACACCGCCGAGCGCTTCTAACGAAACCGTCTTTAGTCAATCTGCGGCACAACCGATTCGTATTGCGGTCCTCGAAAATGATAGTGACCCCGACGAACCGTTTGGGGATACCATTAGCGTTAAAAGTACCGATGACACACCCCGACGGGGTGGCCGCCTCAGTATCCTCAGTACGGGGGAAATTCTCTACACCGCTCCCGACGGGTATAACGGCCCCAACCGCTTCCAATACACCATCGAAGACAGTCTCGGGGCTACCGCTAGCGCGACTGTTATTATCAACCCACCCCAAGCCCAAGATGACGCCTCCCGCACTCGCCCGGATCAAGTTTTGCGGATTCCGGTTCTTGATAATGATGAGGTTTTTAGTAATGTTTCCATTGTTGCCTTTGACACCGAAGGCCTCAATGAGGGGTCAATTACTCGCGATGGCGATCAACTGGTCTATGTGGCCGAACCCGGATTTGAAGGCTTTGACTATTTCGATTACACCATTGAGGATATTGATGGCAACCGATCGACAGCAACGGTCGAAGTTTTAGTATCTCCGGATGTGCGTACTCCCGAAGAAGAAAACCCAACACCGCCGGAAAATCCGCTTGGGAACTTGGGAAGTACCCTGCGTATTCCCCCTGTCCCCGATCGCAACCCCAATCCCACCGTCGATCGCCAAGAAGTTCCCGCCGATAGTGAAGACTTTGTTCTGATCGGTAATGCCAATGCCAATACTCTCATTGCCCGAGATGGTGTCAATAATGCCCTAGCGGGTTTGGAGGGCAATGACAACATTTTTGGGGGAACGGGTAATGATACTCTCTTTGGCAACCAAGGGAATGACTTTATCAGTCCCACTGGTGGCACTAATGTTATTTTTGGTGGTGCGGGTGAGGATTATATTGAATCAGGTCCCGGTAGCGACACCATTTATGGCGATCGTGGCAATGACCTGATTAAAGGCAGTTCCGCTGATAATTTGATCTTCGGTGAGTCAGGGGTTAACCGCATTGACGGCGGTTCTGGGAATGACACCGTGGTTGGTGGTATTGATGCCGATATCATTACCGGTAATTTTGGCAATGATGTGTTGGTTGGAGGGAGTGGAAATGACCTCATCCAAGGGGGTGATGGCAATGACCTCGTCTTTGGAAATCAGGGGGATGATCTCCTCGATGGGAGTCGTGGCGATGACACCGTCTATGGCGGACAGGGCAATGACACCATCTATGGCAGTGCCGGTAACAACCGCCTCAAGGGAGATTTAGGGAATGATGTCCTCTTTAGTGGTAGTGGTGCCGACTCTTTTGTCTTAGAGGTTCCCGATGATGGTTCCGTGGATCTGATTCTGAACTTCAGTTCCCAACAGGGCGATAAGCTTGTGGTTCAAGGTGGCTTTACGGCTTCGGATATTATTGTTCAACCCAGTGGAGGTAATAGTCTCATTCGCATCGCCAACACGGATATCACTTTAGCTGTCTTGCAAAGCACACCTTTTGATGCGATCGGCCCTGAAGATTTCGTCTTTGAGTAATCAGACCTGAGATTAGGAGTCTGTTCGTCTCCTCGGGGCGACACCGGTTTCGCCCCGACAATATCGAAAAATGGTATGAGATTAACATTGAGGCGATTAAGGATTTCCCCTGAAACAACTATCCGCTCTCACTCGTGAGTACGAAAAACGCACAAAAAAGTAAGAGCGGTCTAGCGGATCTTCAAATTGGAACCTGACTGCCGGAAGGAACTCTAAGTTCGTTTGTCTTCCAAAGCACAATACAGCGCCCAAAGGGCAAGCGATTGCTTAGAGAACAGCCCCGGCACACAGCCGGCAAAGTCCAATTTGGAGACCCTTGCAACTACTACTATCTTGCATGGACATCACCTCCAAATCGCGAAACAACTTGAGAACACAAGGTTCTCACTGTTGTTAGGATAACACAGGTTTTTCAAGATAGGGGACAATTGCAAATTGATCTTTGAAATAATTGATGATGAACACGGATCGCAGATGGCTTGAGGGATTGTGTTGAGTCATCTTGTTAAGTGATCTTATTGAGTCATGGAGTTCTCTGGAGTGGCTGAGATCCGAGATGCAAAAAACCCCCCGCAAGTCTCCTTGTGGGGGGAAAGGGTCAAATCCATTGACCCTGGGAAATGATGGCATAACCAAACTTAAGGTACCAAACTTAGAGC
>LSZA01000022.1 GCA_001637315.1 Phormidium willei BDU 130791
CAATCGGGTAGGGTGCGTCCCGGCTGCATTCAATTTTTGGCTTCAAGCGACTCGGATCAAACTGCCGGAACGCACCGCTTTGAAGCAAGGGGCTACAATTGGACAGCGGAGAGGGTGGCAGGAGATGGACTGGGTTAATATCAACGTCTATCTCTTGACAAAAACCTGAAGTTGTAGTAAGGAGTGCGGGTAACGTGATGGGAGTCGGCGATCGCCTACGTCAGTTTTGGCGGGCATTAACTCAAGACGACAATGACGCAACCCGAGAAGCGTCATCACGGGTGCGTCTGATGCAAACGTCCCAGCAACTCAACAATTTGCTGCAACGGCATCAACTTCAGCCGGGAATCGATTATTGTATCAGCTTGCGATCGCGCCAGGTGCAAATCTCCCTCGATAGCCCCCGCGCCCAGGAGATTGTACGCCGTCATCCGGAACTGCGATTGCGCTTTGATGAGTTATTCGCCTGTCTCGGGGAGATTGATGGACGGGCCGGCTATCCCTGTCGTTTAGAGAAATCTGCCGCCTATCGGGCCAGTTGGAAGCGGGCCTCGGGCCGTTAACGAGTCCAAAAACGCGAAACCCCCCGTCAAGGATAGCGGACGGGGGGAGGTTTTAAGGCGGGGTTAGCGATCGACAGACCCCATAATCACATCGATACTGCCGAGAATCGCGACAATATCAGCCACTTTCGCCCCGCGTAGGATGTGGGGCAAAATTTGCAAGTTATTAAAGTCAGCGGCGCGAATTTTGAACCGCCAGGGGAAGATGTTGTTATTTCCTTTAATGAATACCCCTAATTCACCTTTCCCAGATTCGAGGCGTACATAATGTTCCCCTTCAGGAATCTTGAACGTGGGCGGAATCCGTTTGCCCATAAACTGATAGTCAAACTCGTTCCATTCTGACTTGGGACCCTCAGCCATGCGGCGGGCTTCTAGGTTCTCAAACGGACCCCCAGGTAGTTGTTTGAGGGCTTGACGAATCATCTTGACCGACTCGCGCATTTCACGAATCCGCACCAGATAGCGGGCGTAACAATCCCCTTCGGTTTCCCAGTGAATGTCCCAATCGAGTTCGTCGTAACATTCGTAGGAATCAACCTTACGCAAGTCCCACTTCACGCCTGAAGCCCGCAACATCGGACCCGAGAGACCCCAGTTGATGGCTTCTTCACGACTAATCACGCCAATTCCTTGGATGCGGCGGCGGAAGATGGGGTTATTGGTGATCAGTTTCTCGTACTCATCCACCTTGGGATCGAAGTAGTCGCAGAAGTCTTCGCATTTGTCAACCCAACCGTAGGGAAGATCAGCGGCGACACCACCAATGCGGAAATAGTTGTTGTTGATGAGTCGTTGACCTGTGGCCGCTTCCCAGAGGTCATAAATCAGTTCCCGTTCCCGGAAGATGTAGAAAAAGGGTGTTTGGGCGCCGACATCGGCTAGGAAGGGGCCAAGCCAGAGGAGATGGTTGGCGATGCGGTTGAGTTCCAGCATAATCATGCGGATGTAGCTGGCCCGCTTGGGAACCTCCACGCCGGCCAGTTGTTCCGGGGCGTTGACGGTGATGGCTTCGTTAAACATCCCCGCTGCGTAGTCCCAACGGCTAACGTAGGGAACGAACATAATGTTGGTGCGGCTTTCGGCAATTTTCTCCATACCTCGGTGAAGATAGCCGATGACGGGTTCACAGTCGATGACATCTTCCCCATCAAGGGTGACAATCAGACGCAGGACGCCGTGCATTGAGGGATGGTGCGGTCCCATATTCAGCACCATCGGTTCGGTTCGAGTTTCGAGGTTAGGCATAAGGTTAGGACGTATCCGATTGGGTTTGTCTCAGCGAAAGCTGTTAGCGTTTAAGAGGCTGGTTGCGGGTCGTAACTGTCCCGTTTCGCTGTCGTTTCGATGTATCGTTTTATTTCAACGTTGCCCTTATTATAGGGAACATGGGGGATTAGCTTGACTGAGATTGCAGAAAATTCTACGGATTTTAATTCGACGCCGTTCCAACATATTTCAGTGTTGGCCCGCGAAATTCTTGAGTATCTTCAGGTTCGGCCTGGGGGACGCTATCTGGATGCAACGGTGGGGGCGGGGGGCCATACGCGCCTGATTTTGCAGGCGGCCCCCGAGACGCAGGTGCTGGCCTTGGACCGGGATGAGATGGCGTTGGAGACGGCGGGCCAGAATTTGGCGGAGTTTGGCGATCGCGTTTCGTTTTGGCGCGGCAATTTCGCGGAATTTCCCTATCCAGACCACCAGTTTGATGGCATTATCGCTGATTTGGGGGTCAGTTCGGGTCAGTTAGATATTCCCGAACGGGGCTTTAGTTTTCGTCAGGAGGCCCCGCTGGATATGCGTATGGATTGCCGTCAATCTCTGACGGCTGGGGAGTTGATTAATCACTCCGATGAGAAGACTTTGGCGGATCTGTTTTATCACTATGGTGAGGAACGTCTCTCGCGACGGATTGCCCGGGCCATTGTGCAGCAACGACCGTTTTTGACGACGACTCAATTGGCTGGGGCGATCGCCGCCACGGTTCCTCGCCGCTATCGCTATGGTAGAATCCACCCAGCGACTCGGGTCTTTCAAGCCCTACGCATTGCGGTAAATCAAGAGTTAGAGAGCTTGGAAACTTGGCTCGATCGCGCCCCGGATGGGTTAGCCCCCAACGGACGCATTGGGGCGATTAGTTTTCATAGTCTCGAAGATCGCTTGGTGAAGCATCGCTGGCGTAATCATGAGGGACTGAAGGTGTTGACTAAGAAGCCGATTTGTCCTCAGCCGGATGAACAAGCGGTGAACCCGCGATCGCGATCAGCCAAACTGCGATTTGCGCAACGACAGGAGAACCTTCATTCGCCATAACGCCTTGAGGACATCAAAACAAGAAAGCTGGCTAAATTGGGGGAGTGCCTGAATTGACCCCCCTTTTCAGAGTCGGTTCTGGGGGAATTTACAGGGAATTTAGCAATTCTCAGTGCCATTGCGGTCGCTGTCGGTGAGATCTTGAGTTAGGATGACTAAGATGCGATCGCAAACACGGTGAAGAACTAACGATTTGAGCCGGACGGTTCTCGACGATCGCTCACTATCCTAAAGTCACTGGATCACGTCAGCGGCTTCCCAGTTTGACTGGAGGTTGCCCTTGAGCGATGATCGCACCCTGTGAACTAGCCCACGAGTTGGAGATGGCATGAGTCGGGGAAAAGAAAAAAAACTCAAACTCCTCGTGGTTGACGACGAAACGGACAACCTCGATTTGCTCTATCGGACGTTTCGACGGGAGTTTCAAGTCTATAAAGCGGAAAGCGCTATGTCGGCCCTACAAGTCCTAGAAGACCGGGGCGAAATGGCGATTATCATCTCTGACCAGCGAATGCCGGAGATGAATGGGACTGAATTTTTAAGCAAAACCGTTGACCGCTATCCAGATACCATTCGTATCCTGCTGACGGGATACACCGATGTTGAAGACCTCGTTGAAGCCATTAACTCCGGTCAGGTCTTCAAATACATCACCAAACCTTGGAATCCTGAAGAACTCAAATCCGTGGTCCAACAAGCCTCGGAAACCTACAAGGTTGTTAAACAACGCACCAATGAACTCAACCGCATTTTGCGCCGAGAGTCGCTGCTCAACGCCATTATGACGGCGGTCCGAGAATCTCTCGACTATGAGAGTATGCTCACGACCATTGTTGAGACGGTTGGCCGCAATTTCGATGCCTCAGGGACTAAACTTTATCCCGTTGATGGCGATAAACTTCGTCGGTCTGGCGCGGTCTCCTACGGATCTGAGGAATCGGAAGAGTTAGCCACCTCACCCTATGATGAGAATTTGGTGCAATCGGTGTTTCAAGCTTGTCAGAGTGAGTTAGTCCAGGATGAAGAGTCTGCGGTCTCTCATTTGGCGGTTCCGCTGATTTATCAACAGAATTTACTGGCTATCCTGGCTCTGTATCAGTCGGGAAGTGACACCCCCTGGTCTGCTGAAGATGTCCGTTTGATTGAGTTGGTGGCCGAACAGGCGGCGTTGGCCCTGTCTCAAGCTCGACTCTATCAGCGCACTCAGGAACAAGCGGAGAAAATGCTGGCCGAGTTAGACGTAGCGCGGCAGATTCAGTCGAATCTGTTGCGTCAAAGTCTGCCGGAGTCGGAGACGGAGAAGGTACAAGCCTGCTGTTATCCGGCCCGAGGCGTGGGTGGTGACTTTTTTGAGGTGTATCCACATCCCCAAGGCGACTTATGGTTGGCCCTGGGAGATGTGTCCGGGAAGGGGGTTCCAGCCGCCTTGTTTATGGCCAGTGCCATGTCCGTTATGCGTCGGGAACTGGCTCAAGACAATCCCCCGCCGCCGGATGAGATGATGCAAAATCTCAATCGGAGTCTGTCGGATGACTTAATTAGTAACAACTGTTTTATTACGATGGTTCTGGCCCGTTATACGCCAGAAACGCGTCAGCTTGTCTATGCCAATGCAGGACATATTTATCCCCTGATTTGGCCCCATCGCACCACGGTTCAAGAGGTTCAACAGGGTCAACCGGTGACGGCGGAACCGAATTTCTTGAAAACCCGAGGCATTCCTCTCGGAATTCTCCCGGTCTGGAAAGCCAAGGCCGGTGATGTCACCCTGGCGTCGGGGGATGTTTTCCTTCTCACCAGTGATGGGATTACTGAGGCCAGTGTCACCCAAGTGGATGAGACGGGCCAGGAAACTACGGCAATGTTGCAACAAGAGGGCCTCTGGGAACTCTTGCAACAAGAAGGCTCTCCGATGGATTTATCCCATCTCCTCGATCGCGTTCGAGGGAATACCCAAGAGCAAGAAGACGACCAAACGATACTCTCTCTGGAGGTTCTGTAATTTCTATGAAGACGGAGCTACATGTTCCTAGCGAACTGCGGTTTTTGAATATCGTTGAAAACTGGCTACTGGGCTGTCTGGAAATGGATCTCGGTGAGAGCGTCGATTGGGCCAGACAGTCAAATCGCTTACGGCTGGTTCTAGCTGAAGCGTTCTCGAATGTGGTGCGCCATGCTCACCGCGATCGCCCCCATTTACCGGTCTGGGTTAGGCTAGAACTCAAGGATAGTGATATCTGTTTAGAGGTTTGGGATTATGGACGCGGCTATAACCTCAATGAGTACATGGCCCCAACCCCTGAGGCCATGCAGGAAGGGGGCTACGGTTGGCTGATCATGAACCGCCTCATGGATCATGTTGAATACACCTTACAGGTGGATATGGAAGGGCGGAATTGTCTCAAGTTGGAAGCCAACCTCGTCGAACAGTCTCAGTCGGCTAAAACTAAGGCTTAACCCCCCAACTTCATTCAACTTAGTGAATCCAACTCGATGATGACCCTAGGTACGCCGCCTAGGGTCATTGTTGTGATTGGATTGTTGTGATTGCCTGGGGTGATTACTGGCCAAATTCTAGTCGCGCTTGTTCGACGTATTCAACGGTGACGGACTCGGATTCGGCCTCTCGGGCCAGTTCCTCGATGCGCTGCCTGGCCTGCGATCGCACGAAATAGGGAATATTTTTAAGTTTAGCGGTGGCTTCGGCAGTCCACTGGAGTTCATCAGCGAAATCAAAGTCAGACATAGAGGATTCGGGCATTGCTGTTCTGGTTTTTATTTTAGGGGAATACCGGAACAGGCCATGTTGAACGTTGTCTGAGAACTTGCCCGAACCCACTGCTTGCCAAGAGGGAAGAGGTAAAAATCTGGCTTGGCCTCTGGCGCGATCGCCCACGGTCAGATAAAGTAAAGTAATGTGAAGATTATTAGTGTCACGTTAAGATTTAGCCAATCACCCCCCCTGCGATATCACATCAGCCAACACCTCGTAGCCACCATGCCAAACCTCAAACGCGCCCTCGGATGTCTTCTTGCCACTTGCGTTGTTCTCCTGACCTGGGCGGTGTCCCCAGCCTACGCCTTCGATAACCCAGAACTGTTACCGGATGTTGAAACTCCCATCATTGACCTCGCCGATACCCTAACCAGTATCCAAGAACAACAACTCATCGCCAACCTCGACCAACTCGAAGCCGAAACAGGCTATAAACTGCGAGTTCTCACCCAGTTCGATCGCACCCCCGGACGAGCCGTTAAAGAATTTTGGCATCTCGACGACAAAAGCGTTCTCCTCATTGCCGATTCCCGAGGCGGAAACCTGCTCGGCTTCAACGTCGGTGACGCCGTCTACAACCTAATGCCTCGCACCTTCTGGATTGAACTGCAAACGCGCTACGGTAACCAGTTCTTTGTCCGGGATAATGGTGAAGACCAATCCATTCTGCAATCGTTGGAATCCGTCGAAACCTGTCTGCGTCAGGGCGGCTGTCAAGTGGTTCCGGGACTTCCTCGTGAACAATGGATTCTCACCCTCATCACCTCAGCCTTAGGGGGAATTGTCTGCGGATTTGCCGCTCAACCCCGTGATGGTAAACCCTTTGCTTGGCAATGGGCCTTAATCTTCTCACCGCTGTGGGGCATTCTGTTTATCGCCTTCGGCATTGGTCCGGTGGTCACGCGCACGTCTGACTGGCTTCCCCTGGCCCGCAACATTCTCGCCTTCGCCATTGGTGCTTTAGCTGCCTACCTAACTCCAATCATCAATCACTCGGCCTCCGATGCGACCTAACAAACCTGGTAAGGTGGATTTGAATCACTGACCCGGTCTTACAACCCCTATGGAGTGGCATTCAACAGAAGCTCAGGGCCTGAGCATTGTCGATCACGAGTTTGGTTCATCTGAACTGTCCCCGGCTGAGTATCACATTATCCGCCAAGTCATCTACGAAACGGCCGATTTCGAGTACAAAAACTTGATTCGCTTTTCCGATACAGCTCTCCAGGAGGGAGCTGCGGCCTTAGCTGCACGCACGACGCTGGTGGTGGATGTTCCCATGGTTCAGGTGGGCATTACGGCCAATATCATGGATACTTTTGCCAATCCGGTCTATTGCAGTATGGATGCACTGACGCGGCCACAAAAGGAGAAAACCAAGGCGGCTTGGGGAATTGAAACCTTGGCCCGTCGCTATCCTGAAGGGATTTTTGTGGTGGGACAGTCTCAGACGGCTTTGATGGCTTTGGTGGAATTGATTGAGTCTGAGGCGATTCGTCCGGCGTTGGTGGTGAGTACCCCGACGGGATTTAATGAGATTGATTTCCTCAAGGAACGTCTCAATGATTCCCGAATTCCCCATATCCGCAGTGCGGGACGCAAAGGTTCGGCGGTGGTGGCGGTGGCCATTGTCAATAGTTTGGTAGATTTGGCTTGGCAGGCCTATGGCATTGTGGATAGTTGAGTCGAGTGTTGCTCGGGGTATGGCTCGGTGTAACGGACCGAATCAGGGCCGGCTGGTGGAAATTGCCCGTGTTGAGGTTCGGTTCGTGCCACAGACGTGAGGACGGAAACCCGATAAGCTAGGGGTGACAGTTTTTGTGACGGCCATACCCATTTCCGACGACGCAATAGAAAGGAGTTGTCGTGCTGCTATCTTGTCCATTGACGTTAAGCCAATTACTCAGCCAACAGGATCACCTCGGCTCTATGACCTCCCCGGGTTGCGATGGGGCTAGGGTCGACCAGCAATGGCGTACAGCGGTGGATGCCCTCAATCAGCTGTTACGATCGCCCTCGACGGGAACAGTCCCGGCGGCGGGGATGATGATTTGTGCGCCGACCCCGGTCCTCAGTGGCGGGACGGCCGCTGAGGCGCTCAAGACCTGGATTGTGAAGAGTCCCGGCGGCGATCGCCTCGGCCAGTCTCGGGCCTGTTTACCAGGAGATGTGTCGGGGACGGAGACCGCCTCAACGGCATCAGGAGGGCTGTTGTTGCGGGCTAATGACCCGCTAAGTCATGAACAGTTTTGTTTGACCCTTACAGCCCGGTTTAGCCTGGTTATGGTGCGCGGTTGGGACGAGCGGGGTAGTCCTCTGTTTCAATACTCGTTTGACCCGGATGTGGTGGCGGCGGCTTGGCAATTACTCCGCGATCGCCTCGAAGGAACGGAGGCCCTGGCGGACATTGAAGACCAATGGCGTCACTATCGGCCGGTGGAACCTCACTATAAAACGGTGATGCAGTTCGGACAGGCTCTGTTCTATACGGCGACGGCTCATGCAAACGGTTCTGAATCCTCCTCGACTCAAGCGTCAACTCGAGGAAATTGGGCGTCATTTCGCACGAATTTTCGGGTGGATGTTCCCTCGAAAGCGGTGTTTGAAACGCCTTTTAATCCGACCTTTAATTCTACCTTTAGTTCTAATGTGTCGGAAGCCCCAGATGTGGAGTTGTTGCAGGCGATCGCCCATGAAGTCCGTACCCCGCTCAGTACGATTCGTACCCTAACTAAGTTGATTTTAAAGCGTAAGGATGTCCCCGATGGGGTTCGTCCTTGGTTAGAGTCGATTGATCGCGAATGTAGTGAACAGATTGGCCGCTTTGAGTTGATTTTTAAGGCTGTGGAGTTGGAAACGGGGGAGCGATCGCGATCGCCGATGCACCTAACGGCCACCTCGTTAGCGGATGTGGTGGATACCTGTATCCCTCGCTGGCAAAAACAAGCCAGTCGTCGCAGTTTGACGTTAGATGTTTTACTCCCACAACAGATGCCTCAAGTGGTGAGTGATCCGAATTTATTAGACCGGGTTTTAACTGGGGCGATCGACCATTTTTCCAGTCGCCTTCCCTTGGGAAGTCACATTCAGGTGAAAGTGATGCCTGCTGGACATCAGTTGAAACTGCAACTTAAAGCCAATTCAGACTCTACTCATCAACATAAGGTTCAGCCCACGCCCTCGTTTAAATCGATTGGGCAATTGCTGAATTTTCAGCCAGAAACGGGCAATCTCAGCCTAAATCTTTCGGCAACAAAGAATCTATTTCAGGCATTAGGAGGGAAACTCATTGTCCGCAACCGACCCCAGCAGGGAGAAGTGTTGACGATTTTTCTACCCTTAAATTGATGGGTTGAAATGGGTTGCATTTGAGACAAAATTGTAGGAAAACCCACCCCTAGCCCCTCCCTGGAGGGGATTTTTGGGTCTTACAGAAACAGAGGTAATCCGCCCTAGATTGTCCTGATAACCCTGAACCCAGAAGACCCTTAATTTCGGCGAGGTGGGGGGACATCAGGGGCGCGATCGCCTCCCAAACTCGGGTATCCCTGTTTTTGCAGTTCTTCGACGAAATCCGTATCTTTATAGGTCGGTTGTGGGTCTTGTTTTTGATCGGCTGAGTTCGCCTGTTCTTGGCGACGTTGTTGTTTGAGTTTAGCCTTACGTCCCATAATCGTAACTCCTCGGCGTTTTGCCTCTTGCCATCCCCTCTGGGGAGGGGTTAAGGGTGGGTTATGCCTGTTGCCTAATTCTTAAAATACTCCGGTTCTTGTCCAGGAGTCCATTTAATATTACAGCCGATGCTGGGTTTTTGCTCTGGAGGAACTGGAGTTCCGGCTAGGGTCTGTTCAATGGCGGCCCGTAAATCCTTGCCGTTAACGGGTTTATCGTTACCAGGGCGGCTATCATCGAGTTGACCGCGATAGACGAGTTGGCGATCGCCCCCAAACAGAAAGAAATCCGGTGTACAGGCGGCCGTATAAGCCTTAGCCACCGCTTGAGTTTCGTCGTAACAGACGGGGAAGTTAAACCCTAAATCTAGGGCCATCTGCTTGAGATGGTCTGGTGAGTCATCAGGATGGGTTGAGACATCATTAGCACTAATGGCTACAAGGCCCAATCCCTGTTCAACATAGTCCTGGCCAAGTTTAGCCAGTTCCTCTTGCACGTGTTTAACAAAGGGACAATGGGCGCAGAGGAAAATTACCAACAGGGCTTTCTTGCCGCTAAAGTGGTCTAAGGTGATGGTTTCCCCTGAGACGGTGTCAGGAAGGGCAAACGGTGGGGCAACAGTCCCGAGATCGAGCATGGTAGACGGGGTACGGACCATCGTTCAAAACTCCTCAATGGCTAGTGGTTTCAAGGTTATACCGTTTCTAGCTTAGGGAATTTTCCGCCATTGTGGCAAATGTGAGCCAAAATCCCGCTCAAGGGTAACGGGTTAAGGGATAGGGTGGTGGCCAAAACGTAGTCATATCAGATCTGGACTTGTATATAGTAATGTATGGAATTTAAAAGCGCTCCCAAGTGATTTTCGGGTTTCTTAGAGAACGACAAAGTCTTTCGTACTAATCGAGAAATTCGTTGACGCCGTATATCATTAAATCTTTCAATATGAGAAGTTTCCCCAGTTTCTTGGCTAACTTGTTTAAGCCTTTTAGAGGGAAATAATTTTTCGTAAGCCTCCCAAAACTTGGTGTAGGAAACAGCACATTGGCGGTAAACAGCAGGTAAAGACTCCCAGAGCTTCTGAGCCGTTTCTCGACTTCGATTCTCGACCGCATAGCTCACAATTTCTGGAGTTCCTCGGTCGAGAGCCAACCAAATCTAAACCTTATTTTTCTGGTTGGTAACAAATGACCAAAGCTCATCACATTCCAACGGCAATTTTCTTTTTTTTAGGTGAAACCCTGAGCTGGTGGGGAACCTGCTGAGATTTTCGATTGACATAATTTTGAAGCCAGGTTCGAGAAACTTGAGTCACACGAGCAATTCCACGTAGAGATACTTTATTCTAAAAGCAAGGCCTCAATCAAGGATTTAGTTTCCTGCAAAATTTCCTTTTTTTTAGAAAATTCTACAAACTGCCGGTGACAAGCTTTGCCTCGAAACTTGGTTTTTTTATTATGGGTGCTTCCATTCAGCGAAATTGAAGGGTATTATCGGCCATGGGGCGATCGTCGGAATCTGGATAGTTGGTAATCTCTTTCAACGTCGAATCGGTCATAAGGCATTGATAAACATGAACCGTGAGGTGTTCTTCATTGACAAACTTAATCAGAGCAATTAACCCTCAAAGGGGTCAATTCCCTGAGCGCGTAATAACTCCGCAAGGCGTTCGGCCCGTTGGCGTTCCTGCTGCAATTCAAGTTCAGCCTGTTCCGCCCGCTGACGTTCAGTTTCCGCCCGCTGACGTTCAGTTTCCGCCCGCTGACGTTCGATTCTAGCCCGTTCATTTCCGGTTAATAGCAAATTCCCCTGATTATCCCACCAACGCAGCCAAGGCAATTCTACGTTGGCATACTGTCCCTGCCAAATGCCCAATTCAACCCCCATTGGGTCAATGGGATAATGGCCCCGCTCATTGGCCGCGACTAACTCATAATGATTGGCCACAAGACGATAGACCTCGACACTTGCGTTCTGCACTTCATAAATTGCATAAAACGCCGGACGGATAATTTGCTCATACACCCAAAACTTACCTGGTTTTTGGCGGTTTCCAGACAATTCAGAGACGGGGGTGCGATCGCGCTCTTCTGACCCATCTCCTGAGACAAATTCAATAGCAATTAACGGCGGAATATACTCCTGCCATAACACATAAGAACGTCTCAATTGTCCATCGAGACTTGGCGCAACGTTCGGCACATAAAACCAGTCAGGACATTCGGCACCCCGTTCTGGTGGTTCAGTTAGCCGCCAATAAATTCCACAGTCTTGACCGATCGCATACTGTCGATCAGGATGCAGAGTATCCAGGGTTGCCTGAATGGAATCGGTCAGTAAAATACTTTGGGGATGCTCCTGAAAGTTTTTCACAAACGTACCATCGGAGTCTGGAAGTTGAGTATGGTCAGGGAGGCTAGTCACTCCCAGTTCTGACGATTTGGCGATGGTCATAGTTACTCATTTCTCATCGCAGGCTATAGCAGCTAGTTTAGCAGTTCGTCACCGGATTGTCGTGCCGCGTGAGCAACTCGTCTGGCGACCGATTCTCGGTGACAGTTAAGGTGAACGTTAAGCCATCGCTGAATCGATACAACGGCGATCCTTCCCCGGCTGTGCGAAGATAGCAGCAAATCGTCTTTATCGCCCCGAAATCGCCATGAAAGAGCAATTCGCCCAACAGGCCCTGGCCCAACTGCCGAAAATCCTCACCCAGCTCGATCGCAACCCCCATAGCCCCACCTACGGCTGTTTTGATCGCAACTTCTGGCATTATAAAATCATTGACTTTCCTAGTGGGATGTCTCAGGAGTTCGTCTATCCTCTGGCGTTGGCCTACTCCCTCGATATCCCGGAAAATCCCTATTACCAAAAACCGATCCTGAGAGAATGGGGAGAAGCGGCGTTAATGTATATGTTAAGCAGCAGCCACCGAGATGGGTCTTGTGATGATTATTTCCCCTTTGAACGAGCCGGGGGAGCCACGGCATTTTCTCTGCTGGCGGGGTTAGAAAGCTATCAACTTCTGCAACTGGACAATTACAAGGTTCTCAAATTTTTTGAAAAACGGGCCGATTGGCTCTCTCATCACAACGAAAGTGGTCAACTCACCAATCATCAGGCCCTGATTGTCCTCTGTTTAGAACTGGCTTCGGCACTGTTGCAACAACCGTCAAAATGGGCTCGGGCCAAATCACGACGCTTAGAGCGAGTGCTCGAATGGCAAAGTGAGGAAGGCTGGTTTAAGGAGTATGAAGGCTGTGACCCTGGCTATCATACCCTGACGATTTGGTGTTTGGCTCGTTTGCAGCAGGTGCGATCGCAGCCCGATGACCGATTGCGAGAGGCCCTCAGCCGAGCCGTACAGTTAGCGGGCCAGTTCATCCATCCTGATGGGACGTTTGGCGGCGAATATGGTAGCCGTAACACTTACAATTTCTTTCCTCACGGCTTTGAATTGGTGGGCCAATGGATGCCGTCCGCCTTGAGTATTAACGATCGCTTTCTGCAAGGACTGGCTAACGGACTCGGACCCTGTTATGCCGATGATCACATTGTGGGCCATCATACCTGGAATTATCTCCTGGCCTGGCGCGATTTTGTCGGCGATCGCCCCCAACTTCCCCCTCGTCGCGTGGGCCGCACCTACCTCGAAGAAGCGCAAATCCTCATTGACCGTCGCACTAGCTTACCACCGCTTCCCAAGGATGCGGAAGCCGATGCACTCCCGGTTAAAGCCAATCACCCCACCGAAGCCACTGTTGAACTCTACATCGCTTTCAATAAAGGGGGAACCTTTAAACTGTTTCGAGATGGTCAATTGGCGGCATCTGATACACAAATTTCTCTAAATGTCAAGTCTGGGGGCAAAATTAAAAATGCCGTGGGACATCTGGTGGGAGACTATGATACGGACATCGAGGTGCATGAGATGACGGTGATGGGGAATCTCGGCTGGGCCAAGCAGCAACAGATGACTCCGTTGAAGCTGATGTTGTTGCGGGTGGTGATGCTCAGCTTTGGGCGTTTCTTCCCCAATCTCATTCGTCGTATCTTGCAAAAGATGTTAATTACCGGCAAGAAACCGGCGCCTTATCAACTGAAGCGGCGTTTTAGTTGGGAAAATGGACAATGGGTGATTACGGATGAGATTACGGGGAGTTCCTGGCGGGATGTGGTTTCGGCGGGGATTGGCTGCGATCAGACGTCGATCTATGTGGTGATGAGTCGGACGTTCTCGTTGAATCAGCTGCGATCGTGGATTGATTTGACGGCGGCGATCGGGCAGCTTCCCAATAAGGCTCCGCTACGGTTAGAACGCAAACTCTAGGGAATCGAACCAGGACGGGAGGCAGAGCCTCCCAGAGTGCGTTTCCCGGCAGAGCCAGGGAACGAGAGGAACGAGAGGAGAGGAGATGAGAGCCAGGGAACAAAGCGAGATGACGTCTCTTGCCTTCTCCCCCCTGTTCCCTGTTCCCTTCTCCCTAAGCAAACTTCTCAATCCGGCGTTTGTAGCGCAAATCCGCTTTGGCGTAGAGTTCTCGCAGTTGGACGGTGCGCTCCTTCCAGGCGTTGAGGGTATTGACGTCAGGAGATTTGAGATAAGCCTGAAACGCTTGACGTTCGGCTTCCATGAGTCGCTGACAGAGGTCGATGGCTTCTGTGACTAAGGCATGAGCCTGTTGACCGGGTTGGGCGTTGGGGTTGAAGGACTTATAGAGGTATTGCACAAAGTCAATGACCATAAAGCTGCCAACCAGCCCCGGAATGGCAATAATCAGAAATTTAAGTTGGTTCATAGCACAACCGCACAAATTTATCAACTCACTCAAGAATACCACCATCTCACCGAGGCCGGGAAGTCGCAGCCAGAGACTGTGTCCCTCACTCGTCCAAGGGTCTCCCACGTTGTATCCGTAATTATACTGATTTTCAATCAATAAAAATACGGATTTGAACCGAGTGAAGATCACGGAATTGGCGAGATAATGATAAGTTTAATCGTTATGGACGATAGTGAGAGAATAAAAAAAGGCAATACCAATCTTTTTTTGTATCCGACAATACTAACATAAATAATTCGCCCAAAACTTTACCTGCTCTCGGTTTCAGGGGGTTTTACTTCATAAAAAGATGCATCTTTTCAGTCGATTTTGCTGAAATAATTTATGACCCCCGACTCTAGTCAGCCTCGTATTTCAATGATATACTTAATGCCGGGGCTGCACCAGAAGGGGTTTAACATTACTGGGGAGATATCTATGCTATTTTCTGACCAGGTCACGTCTGCGATCAAGTTGGCGCCGAACAACGAAAACCGACAGTTGACTATGCAGGCTGACGTTCTCTTGGAGGGCGATCGCCCCTTCAAGGCTCTGTTCAATGCCTCCCTCGATGCCATGCTCCTGGCCGATGATAGTGGCCACTATGTTGATGCCAACCCCGTAGCCTGTCGCCTGTTTGGACTCAAGCGTGAACAAATCATCGGTCGTTGTATCCATGACTTTGCCGCCATGGAGTTTGACTTTGAGCAGGCTTGGCAAAATTTCTTGAATCAAGGACAGGAGCGGGGACAGTTTTCCCTCATCCGTCTCGATGGAGACGTGCGTGAGGTGGACTATACCGCCACGGCCCATTTACTGCCCCATTTGCATCTGTCGATCCTACGAGATATTACTCCAGAAACCCCGGTTAAACCGGCATCAAACGAGCCGGAAGCCGCCTATCGCCTAGAACAGATTGCCCATCACATTCCTGGAGCAATCTACCAATTCTGCCTAGAGCCTGATGGAACCATGTCTTTCCCTTACATCAGTGAGGGAGTACGAGCGATTTATGGTGTTAGCCCCACTCGGATTCAAAATAACTGTCAAGACCTCTTTGATATCGTTCATCCCGATGATCTCGAACGGGTCTATCAATCCATACAAAAATCGGCTGAACAACTCCAACTTTGGTCTTGTGAATATCGGGTCAATCACCCCAATGGTCGCCAACTCTGGTTACTCGGACAAGCCATGCCCCAACGAGAGGAGACCGGTCAGATCACTTGGTATGGCTATATCCGAGATATCACTAGCCAAAAGGTGAGTCAACTGGCGCTACAGTCGAGTGAAAATAAATTCCGTAATGTCATTGAAACTATCAATGACATGGTGTTCATTCTTGACCAGGATGGAAGCTTCAGCTACGTTAGCCCAACGTTTCACACGGTGATGGGCTACGAGTTAACAGACTTTTCCAGTCAGCCTTTTGCTAACTTCATTCACCCCGAAGACCTCGAAATGTGTCTGATGAAGTTTCAGCAAGCACTGAAGCAAGACAGAGTCTCTGGGCTAGAATACCGTGTGTTGCATCAGGATGGTCACTATTATTGGCATCGCGCGAACTTAGCCCCCCTTCAGGAGTCTGGAACTGAGGTCAGCCAGTGTCTGGGAATTGCCAGTTATATTGATGATATTAAGCAGGCACAACTGGCTCTACAAGAAAGTAAAGCTCGGTTGGACTTTGTCTTAGAAGCCGTCGGTGAGGGAACTTGGGAGTGGAATCTACAAACCAATTCCGTGACCTATTCTCAGGAATGGCCCAAACTCTTAGGCTGTCGACCTGAAGCGTTAACCAATACTCAGCAGGATTGGGAAAGTCGCCTCCATCCCCATGACCGAGTTCGCGCCTATGAGGATATGAGCCGCTATCTAGCGGGGGAAACGCGCATCTATGAAAGTGAGCATCGTGTACGCTGTGAGGATGGAACCGATCGCTGGATTCTCTCTCGCGGCCAGATCATTGAACGAGATGAGGCGGGGAATCCAATCCGATTTATCGGCTTGTTTCGTGATATTTCTGAACGCAAAGCCAATGAAGCCGCGTTAGCTGAATTGACCGCGACGTTGCAACAGGCTCAGGAAGTCGCCCATATTGGTCACTGGTCGTTTGACTTATTGACTGAGGAAATTCGGTGGTCGGCAGAGGTTTTTCGCATTTTTGGTCTCAATCCTAATGAACCTGAACCGAGCTTTTCTGAACATCTGCAATACGTTCACCCCGATGACCGAGAGTATTTTAATCAACGAGTGGCTCAGGCGGCTTCAGGAAAACCGCAAAATTTTGATGTGGCGATTATCTTACCCGAAGGAGAAATTCGCTACATTAACAGTCGCATTCAGCTAGAGTCTCAGAATGGCCAAGTGTTACGGATGTTTGGTACTGTCATGGACATCACCGAGCGCAAAACGGCGGAACTGGAACTGGAGCGATTTTTTACGGTTGGGTTGGATCTCCTTTGTATTGCCGATTTAAATGGTAATTTTCATCGTCTGAATCGGGCTTGGGAGATGACGTTGGGTTATAGCTTAGATGAACTCGAAGGACAGCCCTTTTTAAACTTTGTCCATCCTGACGATGTTGACCCAACGTTGGCGGCGATGTCCGATTTAGGGAAATTTAGTCATGTGAATCGTTTTGTGAACCGGTATCGGGATAAGCAGGGGAATTATCATTCAATTGAGTGGCTGGCGGCTCCTCATGGTGATTTAATTTATGCAGCGGCACGGGATATTACGGTTCGCTTGGAGACGGAAGCAATGTTGCAAGCGTTGGTGAGTCGCACTCAATTGTTGAATGCGATTAGTGATGAGATTCGCAATTCTTTGGATCTCGATACGATTCTGCAAAATGCGGTCAATGCGATCGCCGCTGAACTTGAAGTCGATATTTGCACCTTTGGCTGGTACAATACTCAGTCAACGCCGCCGATCTGGCAGGTGGTGAATGAACGCAAAGATGCGTCTATCCCCAGTTGGCTAGGTTCCTATCAATTGGAAAAGTTCCCGACATTATTTGAGCATATTCTCGACGATTGTCTTTATAGCCTCGACATCCAAAAAACGGACAATCAGGAATTAACAAGTTTTTTGCATGATGGCGAAATCAGCCTCTATCTTGCGTTACCGGTTCATACGGCATCGGGGCAAGTGGGTGGCTTTGAAATGGGACGAATTGATGGCGATCGCCCCTGGGAAACGGATGAAATTGAGTTGCTAGAAAATATTGCCAATCAGGTGGCGATCGCCATCCAACAAGCTCAACTCTACACCGAATCTCAACAGAAAAGTCAAGCCCTCGAACAAGCCTATCGAGACTTACAAGAGACTCAAGTCCAACTCATTCAAGCTGAAAAAATGTCCAGTTTAGGACAGTTGGTTGGCGGTGTCGCTCATGAAATTAATAATCCGGTCAGTTTCATTTATGGCAACTTGACCCATGTGGCGGACTATACCCGAGACTTGCTACGGCTTGTTGAGATGTACCAACAGATCTATGGTACATCCGAGCCGGCGATCGCCGACTGTATCGCCGAGATTGACCTAGACTTTATTATCGACGATTGTCCCAAAACCATTAACTCGATGAAAGTCGGGGCCGAACGTATCCGAGATATCGTCAAATCCTTGCGAACCTTCTCCCGCCTCGATGAATCAGACTTTAAAGCCGTCAATCTCCACGACAACCTTGAAAGTACCCTACTGATTCTGCAAAATCGACTCAACGGCCGAGGTGGAACCCCAGCTATTCAAGTCCTCAAAGACTACGGGGATTTACCCAATATCGCCTGTTACAGTGGCTTACTCAATCAAGTCTTTATGAATATCCTCATCAATGGGATTGACGCCATTGAAGAAAAACAAAACCGTCTCCCCCCAGAGACTCAATCTGACTATCAAGGCTGTCTAAGACTGCGAACACGCCTCGAAAACGGGATAGTGTCCATTAGTATTCAAGATAATGGAACTGGGATGAGTCCAGAGGTGCGTTCTAAAATCTTTAATCCCTTCTTTACCACTAAACCCATTGGAACCGGAACTGGGATGGGACTGTCAACGAGTTATCAGATTGTTACCCAGAACCACAAGGGACACTTGTACTGCACCTCCGAGGTGGGCCAAGGGAGTTTATTTGTGATTCAGTTACCTCAAGTTCCGGAGAAACGACCGTCCCGCGACGGGGGAACCCCCTTCAATCGAGTTTTCTAGGTTGAGTGATAGACAGTTCAGTATGTACGATTCAAAACAAGAAAAACCTATTTGGCTCTATTTTGCAAGGCTTAAACTTGTCTTAGTTAATCTGTCTTTATTTTTAGGTTTCCAGTAAAAATACTGAAAAAGTCGTGACAACCTCAAAAAAGCCTGTTATACTCTATGTAGATTTACGCAAGGTTTACAGAGGGCATAGCCACCGACTTCCAACAGGGATAGAAGGTTGTCGGGGTTAGCCCTCTTTCTCTTTGTTGGGCAAGAGGGGGAAGAGGGGAACACCGGAACAAGGAACACCGGAACAAGCCAGAGGATTAGGTGAGGCTCATGGCCTGTTGAGCGTCGCTGAGGTGTTTGGCGAGGGTTTCGGGAGGGAGAGGACCACGTAGATGAGACCAGGGGAGAATACGATCGCCGTCGTAATTCTCATGCACATAATCCTCTAACGGGGGAAGTTGTCCTCGTAACTGTTTGAAGGCTCGCTTATAACTGCCCACTGTATCACCATAGTCTCGTACTAACTCTAACAGGTGCGATAGACGGCGATCGCCCCGGGCAATCAACGCCTGAATGACTGACCAATTATAGCTTTCCGGGCGAAAGTCCATTCCCTGCGATCGCAAAGCCTTCTCCAACCGCTGCAACCGTTTCTTGGCCCGAGGATTCACCCCATAGCCTTGAAACGGAGTATGAGCCTTGGGGACAAAGGTACTACAGCCGAGAGTCAGCCGTAACCCCGGAACCTCTCGTTTCAACTGCGTCATCATGGCCACCGTTTCACTGACATCCTCATCGGTTTCACCGGGAATGCCCACCATACCGTAGAGTTTAACCCCTTTCAGACCGCCCGCCTTGGCCTGTTGCGCCGCCTGCACAATCTCCTCATTCTCTAATTTCTTGTTAATCACCCGTCGCAGCCGTTGCGATCCCGTTTCTACTGCAATGGTGATGGATTTCGTCCCTCGTTTCGTCAAAATCCGGGCCAACTTGGGAGTTACCGTATTGGTTCGCACCGAGGCGATACTCAGCCGTAAATCATCGTAACGGTCTTGATCGAGATAGTCTAACACCGCCTCAAACTCGGGATGTTGGGTAATCGAGGCCCCCAATAACCCCAAGCGATGACTCACCGTTAAACCCCGTTCAATGGCCGGAATCAGAGAGGCTTCCAAACTCGCTGTACGAAAGGGAAGCGTCAGATAGCTGGCTAAACAGAAGCGGCACATTTCTGGACAACTTCGCACCACCTCCACCATATAGATATTTTCCCAGGCGGCCTGTTGCGTCACCACCGACGAGGCCGATAGCGTATTCCCACGATAGGTTTGTTTCTCGACTTGGGGGGGAATCTCGGCGTCACTGGGGGTAATTGAGGCGATCGCCCCATCGCGACGGTGATAACGCACCTCATATAAACTGGGAATATAGAGTCCCGGAACCTGGGCCAAACGTCGTAATTTTTCCTCCCGCGAGGCCCCCCGCACCTCCTGATAGGCGTTGAGGAAATTCGGAAGTAGATCTTCGCCATCCCCGAGCAGGATAATATCGAAGAAATCGGCAAAGGGTTCAGGATTGGCCGTCAACACTGGGCCACCGCCAAACACCAGCGGCTGGCTATCTTGGCGAAATTCAGAGCGTCGGGGAATCTGCAACGATTCGAGCAAACTGAGGATATTCACATAATCGAGTTCCCAGGAGAGGGAGAACCCCAACAAATCGGCTGTATCGGGGAGGGGTTCGCGGATATCCATAAAGAGGCGACTGACTGAGACATCCTCCCGCATGGCCAAGCTGGCCCAAATCACCTGATAGCCGAGGCTGGTAATGCCGACACTGTAGGTATTGGGAAAGGCAAAAATCACCTCCAGAGCGTTCGCCTCTGGGGAGACGGGTTCAAACAACAGGCGTTCATCGGCAAAAACAGAAGCATTCACAGGGTTGGCACTCATTGGGTAATGGCTAAGGGGTATGGCTAAGATACGGGAATTACAGACACTCAAAGTAGGACAATCAAGACGGCGAAAAGTGGATACCACCAGACGCGGTGTTTCGGGCGTTTTAGATGTCCTCTTTAATCTGTCTTAGATTTATCTTGAGTCTGTCTCAAAACGAGGAGATTAAACGGGTATCCTTTCATCTTAACGAGGATGGGGGCGGCGACGGAGGGGAGGAGGCGATCGCCTGCCACAAGGCTCGGTGATTTCATCGACGTGGGGGGAGCGATCGCGTTAGAATGGCGAGGAAGCATACGTCTTTCCCAAACTTTGAATGCTACATCGCAAGCTCTATCAATTCTGCTGTGAAGGTCGTGAAGTCTGTATCTTTCTACGAGATCAACAACGCTGGATTGATCGCGCCCAAATTATCGACATCGAAGGAGATCTCGTAACCATCCGCTACGAATCCGACGAAGACGACGAAATCTGTGCTTGGGAAGAACTTGTGCGTCTCGACAGCATCGGTTCCGTCAGCCAGAAACTGGCCAGCGTTCCCAAGTCCGGATTTGAACCACTCATCGCCGATGACTGTCCCGACTCTGAGAAGATTCGCAAGAGTCATCCTGAGTCTAACCCGGACTAGCCCCTCAGGGGAACTCGTCCTTAACAGACCGGGCGGCCCAGTCGCTGCCCGGTTGTTGATTTTCCCGAAACGCTCCTCTTCGCTTACGGGTGTGGTAAGCTGAAACTCAATGTCGTGCTTCTGTTGTTTCTTATGGCTCGCTACACTGCTATCTTCGTTGTAGCCGCTCCAGTCGAGCACGTCAGGCAGATTCTGCCTGAACTCCTCCAAGCGTGCGACTTCGAGCCAATCTATCAGACCGAAGATTATTTTATGGCTCGGGAAACACCGGGACGAGTTTCGTTTTCTAAACTGGTCACGGTTGATGTTCTGATCGATGTTCCCATTGACGATAACCCCGAAGTACGGCTGAATTTCGTGGTCAAAAACGAAGAACTCCCCCTGCAAGTGAACAACCACTGTCAGCTTATGTTCGAGGCCGTCAAAGCCGCTGTCGTTGGGAGTGAACAATGGCAACTCCTAGAAACTGTTTCCGGGTGAGTTCCCCAAGGATTGTTCAGAACCCGCTTCCCAAAACCCGATTGCCACCCCCCCAACATCCTAGCGAGATTGGGGGGTTTTTGGCTTAATCGCGAATCTGAACCGGCATGACGAGGTGGATCATCTTCGTGCCGCCGAGGGGGGTTAGAATCACCGGAGAGGTCGCGCTATTTAACTGAAGTTGAATCTCGGTCGATTGCAGATTTCGCAGCGATTCCATCACATACTTGACGTTGAAGGCAATGTCGAGGCTATCCCCGGAAATTTGGGCCGGTAAGCACTCACTCCCACGGCCGACATCCGCTGCATCGACCCCTAGCGTGACCTGGCCGGCAGCACTATCAAAGCTAAATTTGACAATGTTATTCTTGCGATCAGCGATGACGGCAATGCGTTCTAGGGCGCTGAGGAGGGCGCGGCGATCGAGATTGGCTTGATTCTCAAATTCACGGGGAATCAGTTGACGATAGGCCGGATACGCCCCTTCTAGGGTACGACTGGTGAGCCGACGGTCTTCAACTTCAAACACCGCCTGTCCTTCGTCAATCGAGAGGGTTAAGGGAGTGGCGGCGGCCCGTTTGCCGATGGTGCGTTCGAGTTCCCGCAGGGCCTGGGCCGGAACGGTGACTTCAAAGACTTCGCCATCTTCGAGATTCATGGCCGGGGCATCAGCATCGTTGAGGGCCTCGACGACGGCTAGACGATGTCCATCGGTGGCGGCAAATTCAATGCCATCGGCCCGAACGGCGAGGTGAACTCCCGTTAAGACTTGTTTGGTTTCGTCGGAACTGGTGGCAAAGAGGGTCCCCCGTAAGCCTTCGAGGAGGGATTCACTGCCGAGTTGGATGACTTTGCCATCTTCAATGGCGGGGAGTTCGGGAAATTCCTCGACACTCATTCCCTGGACGGTATAGTTTCCTGAGAGGGAGGTGAGGGTGGTTTGATAACTCTCGTCGTCTTGTTCGAGGGTGAGTTCGCCGTCGGGAAGCCGCGAGACAATGTCGTTGAGTAGTTTGGCGGGTAGGGCAACGTCGCCACTTGATTCGACTTGGGCCGGGAAGCTGGTCCGAATCCCTAGGCTGAGATCGAAGGCGGTTAGGCGGATTTGTTGCTGTTCGGCATCGGCGGTGAGTCGGACGTTGGCTAAAACCGGATGCGTGGGACGAGAGGGGACGGCGTGAATGGTGAGGGAGAGATGGGTGTTGAGTTCCCCTTGGGTGCAAACCAGTTTCATAGGAAATTCGATGAGACAGGAGATGTTTGGATCAAAAATCAGGAGCTGTTGGGCAAACAAACAGCTTTAAGAGAGTACCATAGGCCTCGACGGCACGGGTTGGGGAGGCTTGTTAACCTTGATGGTCTTACCGCTGAGGGCGATCGCCTCTCAGATTTTACTACTACTGGTGTCGGTGGCGATCGAGTCGACGGTGTTTCATCGCCGCTTGGCCATTAGTCGTCGTGCGAGTGTCCAATATGCTCTGGTGACTGACCTGCTGTGCATTATATTGGGCTGGATTGGCTTTTTTATTCTTGTGGATACCTTTGAGACTCATCCCTGGGTGATTCAGGTGATGGGATATCTGTTTACGGGAGAGTTTGTGCGCCGTCCTGGGCGGGAGGGGATTGAGTCGGTGCTGGCGATCGCCACGATCATTATCTTTTTTGCCAGCTTTTTTATCAAAAGTCAATGTCTCTATCTGTTACAGCGCTTCAAGATCCTGCCGTTAGAGAGTCAAGTCTTTTACGAGCAATTTGAGCATTTGAAAACAGAACGGTTGGTTCGCTATGAGATTCGGGTTGACCAAGATCGAACGATTCTCTTGGCTCATGGTTTGAGTCACGGGGTCATCTTTATCCTACTGGTGGTGATGATTCTCGGCCTTGGAATCGCTGCGCCATGATGAGTTGGATCGAGAAAGCCGCCTGACGTGAGGCGGCTTCTGGGGATAGAGTATGGCATTTTTGAAGTGCTAAAACAGGTTTTTTCAATCGAACGGGTAACGGAGTTGAGGTCGGTTGGCCAGAATCTGGACCGTTAAACGAAGCGATCGGGAGACTGAAGCCGTCTCTCAGGCGGTTTCAAGCCAGTCAAAAATGCGATCGAGTTGTTCGAGGGAGATCAGGCCATATTGCCATAGAACCATCGGGAAGGCGTTGGGAGCGTTTTCTCCCTGGCGCAAGGCTAAGTCGATGGAGTTCGAGGGAACGGATAAATCGTCTTGTAAAAAGCGAATCAGTTTTGCGAGTTTGTTAAATTTCATGGTCTTAAATTGAGTCCGTTTTCTGGACATTCCTACTATGCACTAGATTGAAGGGCCGCTTTGCGATCGATATAACCCTTTCGTTGTGATCTTGATCGCGCTTAGTTGCGATCGCCGCCTCCCCGGGTTATCCGACAAAGTCCCCCTGATTCGGGCGATCCCCACTAACGATAAGTCCGTGTTATCCCTGAGGTGCGATCGCCCTTAACCGTGATCCCTAACCGACCTTTGACCCGATTAGGAATCGTTACATCCTCTGATATATCTGGAAAAAACGTCAATTTTTTCGATAATCTTTGGATGATTTCCTAACATCACCAGTCCCACCTAGGTCTAGGGTGATGACTCCCGTGATTCCGTTTATTTCCTCGGTAACTTTGCGGAGGCACAGCCAGGAGGATGAGTCAATGTCCAAGAGATGACCACCTCGGGGAACAGTGACGTCTCGCGCAAGAGTGACGTCACCCTTGGCAACGGCCTCGATCAGCCATCGAAGATAGCCAACGCGGCGAGTCACTAACGCTAGGGTTCCCAAACCTGGGAACAATCCACCTAGCTGACGAAGATTACGACTGAATGTGTCTGAATGGGTGAGAAAAAGCCGTACTGAGACGACTTTTCCTCAACAATCGGGATGACTGGATTCGAACCAGCGGCCCCTTCGTCCCGAACGAAGTGCGCTACCAAGCTGCGCTACATCCCGGTGTTAACGCTCAGATGGATTCACCATCCTAACACACGACAGTGTAGCACAGACTTAAACACTTGGCTATCAATTTTTGTAAATCCAGTGATCCATTCAATGGTCAATCTAGGCCAAGACTGACCTAGCGGAGCCGGCCGCCGATGTGAGGTCTACCGTGAAGAGAATCGATCGCCCCCAACCGGCGGTCAACCCGAGATTATTTCAACTTCTGCTTGATAAACGCGAGAATCTGTGAGACTTGTTTTTTCAAGCCGGCCACTTCCTTCTCTAAACTCGCCACCTTAGCGTGCAGAGCCGCCACATCCTCGCCACCGCCCGCTGAAGCCGCCGCTGGAGCTGCCGCTGCGGCTGGAGCCGCCACGGCACCGCGAGATTTTTTGGACTTAGCCATCGCCGACTTAATGGCCCCGAGAAGCTGTTTCTTCTCAAACGGTTTCTCGATAAACTCAAAGAACTCAAACGGCTCAGAAATCTTCTCGGTGACCTCTTCCTTGCGTCCCGACATCACCAACAGGGGGATTTTACGTAGATTCGCATCAGCCTGAATTTCCTGAAAGACCTCCCAGCCGCTTCGTTTGGGAAGCAGGAAATCCAACATAATCAGACTGGGCTTATCGGAGTGAATCTTATTCAAACCTTCTTCACCATCCTTGGCTTCGACCACATCGAAGTTCCCCGGAGGCAACATACTTTTAACAGTTTTCTGGATGACACGGCTGTCATCAATGACCAAAATTTTGTGACTTGCCACGACTGACTCCTTGAGCGGTGCGCGAAGGGATAGGCTGAGGGATAGATGCTATCTAGTGTACCCCACCGGATATAGTCTATCAGGTGGGGCAAACCTGCGGTCGATGTAACATAGTTGAAACAGGACCGACCCGCGATCGCGCGGCTGGGTCATCCTTGCACTTGTCCCGCGAGTATTATCCTTATCTATCATGAGCGATCGAGACCGCCGGGCGCAACGGCGCGCTGAACTGGCGACACTTCCCCCCTGGCTGCGTCGTCCCTTGGGCCAGGCCAGTGAGATCTCCAGAGTGCAGCGAATTATTAAACAGCGACAAATTCACACCATCTGCGAAGAGGGTCGCTGTCCCAATCGGGGCGAATGTTACGCCCAAGGAACCGCCACCTTTTTGTTAATGGGGCCGACCTGTACCCGATCTTGTGGTTTTTGTCAAGTCGATAGTGGTCATGCGCCCATGCCCCTCGACCCGGAGGAACCGCAGCAGGTGGCCACCGCTGTTGAGCAATTGCAATTGCGTTATGTGGTGTTAACGGCTGTGGCCCGAGATGACTTGGCCGATGGGGGTGCGGGTGGGTTTGTTCAGACGATGCAGGCGATTCGCGATCGCTCCCCCGAGACTCAAATCGAAGTCCTCACCTCAGACTTTTGGGGTGGCCGGGAGGCGGGAACTTCCCCTGAACAGCTACAACAGCAACGTATTGAACAGGTTGTTGCCGCGAAACCGGCCTGTTTCAACCACAACCTCGAAACCGTGCGTCGGCTTCAGGGGCCAGTACGTCGGGGGGCAAAATATGATCGCTCCCTCGGGGTCTTGCATCATGTCAAAAGCCTCAATCCCAATCTGCCCACGAAATCCGGTTTAATGTTAGGCCATGGGGAAACCGAGGCGGAAATTATCCAGGCCATGAAGGACTTGCGGGCCGTCGGCTGCGATCGCCTCACCCTAGGACAGTATATGCGTCCGTCTCTAGATCATCTCCCCGTGCGCCATTACTGGCACCCCCAGGACTTCGATCGCCTCGGAGACATCGCGCGAGATCTCGGCTTTTCTCAGGTGCGATCGGGTCCTCTGGTGCGGAGTTCCTATCATGCCGGAGATCCGACCCCCTAAGCCCCTTTAAACCCCTAACCGTAGGCAAATTCGTAAGTTGGCGATCGCGTTAGGCGGATTTGGGCCAAGGCAAACACCGTGGGAATGATGCGAGCATAATTCGTCGCCACCGCACGCCAACAGATATCGGCAAAAAACCAGGCCCATAACGCCGGCCCCACAAAGGCAAAGACCGAACGCGTCGCCGTATAGCGGGCTGTGGCCGTGGCCATGCCCCGACGAGCCATCTGAACCCCCACATAGCCCTTTAACTTCGCCGCCGCAGCGGCCCCTCCCTTGAGGGTTTCCTTCGCCAACTGATGGCGGGCAAACTCAATAGCGAACTGTCGCGCCAGTTGATTGAGTAACAGGGGACGCAAGACCGAATTGACGGCGATCGCACTCCCTCCCTTTACCAGCCAACCAATCGGATCTCGTTGCACATGAAGCGGTAAGGGTTGGGCGAACTCCGTTTTCGCCAATGACTTCTGAACCCGAACCATCAAGGCCGCTTGTTCAGCTTCGGGGAGTTTATCCCAGGCCCGTCCCATCAAATGCAGAAAAATCTCCGCTTCCAAATCCGTTGTCGAGAGGGATTTGGAATAGGGAATCCGCAGATAGTGACAGACCTGAATCAACACCGTGCGGTAGGAAATTTCATGACTTTGTCCCCGCAACACCGTGAGTCCATCGGCAGCTAGGAAACGGAAACGCTCTTCGATCGCATCAATCCAACCTTGGCGATCGCGACTTTGCAATTCCAAGGGATCGACAGGCTTCATATAATCCAGGGGATTAAAGCGAGGGCGAAACAACAACTGGGTTAACCCATGCAGTTCTTCCTCGGTTGCCAATTCTAAGGCTGTTCTTAACTCATCCACCATCGGGTCCCTCCCTCACCTATCCCCCAGTTCGACTGAGGCGATACATCGATTGTACGGTTTTTGACTTGACAAAGATTACCTCCTGATTGTAACGCCCATTGTTGCGTCTATTCGAGCAATTCCTCGTTCAGCCCAGGGCCGTTGGTTTTGCCCACAGCAACACCCACAACCCCGCCAGGGCCAGGGCGATCAAAATTGAGACTGCATTGAGACGAACCTGCATACTACAACCCGGGAGTGACAACGAAGCTGCGCTTTCCTCCCCATTCTAGCGCTCAGGTTCGACTCACGTTACTCGGCCAAAACCAAGGGAATATGGATATCGAGAGTCGAGACCCCCTCCTCACTGGGAGAGGCCGCCATCCCCACACCTTGGATCGTTTCCAAGAGGATCACCGCCTCAGGGGTGAGGACTTCCTGGGTTTGCAAGGCGACCAAATCTAGGGAATGACGCATGGCTTCGACATTCGCAAAAATGAGGCCGCCATAGGAGGGTGGAAAGCGTTCCTCGATCTGCGTAAAGGTGGAATTTTGAACGAGGTTGTTCGTTGGCGGTGTCAGGGCCAACTCCACCATCGGCCGTGTGATTCCCAGGGCCAAGAGATTGGCTTCGGGCCAACCATAGCCGAGGAGTGTTTCCCCTTCTACGCCAAATACAGACAAGGTCCATTGGGTAATTGACACGTTGTTCAGGGTGGTTGACTCGATGCCGATGGGCAGTCCAAACCCCTCTTGGGCTAGGGTTCCCAGCTTGTCGAGACTGGCATCGAGGGTGGTGCGATCGCTGCTCTCGATCAAGGCCATCGCCCCCACGCCGAGGGTTGAGGAGAGGCCAGGACGACCCCCCTCAACGGGAATCACTCCTAGGCTAAAAGGTCCGTCGAGAGGCGCGAAGATCTCGCGATCGAGATCTAGTCCAAATTGACCCGCCGCCGCCCGTAATTCGCTCAAGAGCATGTTTCCTTCTGGGGTTTGTTCGACCCATTCAGTCCATTGAGTCCAGGTTTGATCAAGGTGACTCCCTTCGATGAGGGCGAGGGTATTATCTGGGAAGCGATCAATCCGAGAGTTGGCCAGGGGTTGAATGGGGGTGTTTAGGGAGGACTCCTCAGGAACACTCAGCCGGGTTCGCAGATGGAGTCCGATCTCGGTGACACCCAGTCCGGCGACGATCGCCGCTGGAGTGGCTTCGGCTAAATTACCGGCTGAGGATTCGTCGGACGCATCGAGTTCTTGTAGGTCGGCGACATTGGCAATATAGGCTTGTAGGAGTGGGGTCTCGACGGGTTGCGATCGCAACAGATCTCGCATCTGACCTTCACGGGCAAAGGAGGTGTTATCTTTGGCTGTATCGATCGCCGCTTTAACCACATCGGGCTGATCGCCGACGGCTAGATAATCCCCCAACACAGCGATGCTATAGGACTCGGGTTCTGTTGACTCGTTCCCAGACTGGGGGGCCATGGTCACCGTCGAGATGGTGGTATTGCGATAGGTTTCTTCTTGTAATTCCTTATCCTGAGACCCTTTAACGCGGTTGGCGAAGGCCAGGGCCTGGATTTTATCTCGAATCCCGACAATAGCCAGGAACTGTTCGTCATCGCCCGCTGTATTGGGAACGAGGGCTAACATAACATTGCCAATCCAAGGTTTGAGATCACGATTAAAGTCTAATTGCGTATCTTGGGCGAGATCTTGCTGAAACTCAGCGATTAGCGTTTCGACCGAGGCTTGGGCTTCGGGAGTCCCAAACCGTTTGAGTTGTCCCCAAACAGACGCATCCATTTCGATGTAGAGGGCCATGATCGCCTCAGCGGGAACCGCCTCAGCGCCCTCCTCGGGGGAACTTAAGGGACTCGGACGCAGCCGTAACCAACCATAAGCGATCGCCCCGGTTCCCAAGACCACCGTGGCGACGATGGCCATTGGGCGCCACCAACCCTTGGGGGTTTTCGACTCTTTCGCGTTTTTCATTCAAGACCTCTTTTTCTAGCGACTGGGTTTAGCTATCCACCCAACTCTGGCGCAAACGGCAGACTCCTGAGATGGCCCCACTCGGCCCGGCAGTCAGTAAACTGGGGATAGGGGGCGATCGCCACCCCACAAGAGACCCGTTACACCGCTGGGGCGATCGTGCATCCCCACCATAACCTGTTCACGTTCTGCGCCTGATTTTGTCCTTAACCTGCATTATGTCCAACTTCTACTTTGACGCCAACACCAACGCCTTTGAACTCCCCGGCGCACGTCCTCACTACACCCCAGACCGTCCCGGACAAGTCGAACATATTTTTCTCGATTTAGTTTTAAACATCCCCAAACAGCGATTCTCGGGAACCTGTTATCTCCATCTAACGCCAATTCGTCCCGGAATTACGCAACTACAACTTGATGCGGTTCAACTCGAGATCCAAGCGGTTCACATCAACGATCACCCCCAGTCTTTTTCCGCTGACGGCGAGACTCTCACCATTGATTTGGATGACCCCACTAACCCGGAACAGCCCCTGGCGATTAAAATCGACTACAGCGTTAAACAGCCTCGACGGGGCTTATATTTTGTGGGACCCACGGAGGCTGAACCCCATAAACCCACCCAGGTTTGGACGCAAGGGGAAGATGAAGATTCCCGGTTTTGGTTTCCCTGTTTTGACTATCCTGGACAACTGGCAACCTCGGAAATTCGCGTCCGAGTTCCCCAAGACTTCCTGGCGATTTCTAACGGCGATCTCCTCAGTACCGAAGATGACGGCCAGGAGAAGATTTATCATTGGAAACAAACTCAAGTTCATCCGACTTATTTGATGACCTTGGCGGTGGGTCGTTTTGCTGAGATTCGCGATGACTGGAATGGTAAACCCATTACCTATTATGTGGAACGCGATCGCATTGAAGATGGAAAACGCACGATGGGGAAAACACCGCGAATGGTGGAGTTTTTCAGTAATGCGTTTGGTTACGAGTATCCCTATCCTAAATATGCTCAAGTCTGTGTGGCTGACTTCATTTTTGGGGGAATGGAAAACACCTCAACAACACTTTTAACGGATCGCTGTCTCTTGGATGAACGGGCGGCGATCGACAGTGAACGCAGTGAAAGCCTCGTCGCCCATGAATTAGCCCACCAATGGTTCGGCGATTTGTTGGTGATTGAACATTGGTCTCAGGCTTGGATTAAGGAGGGGATGGCCTCCTATGCTGAGGTCTTGTGGACTGAGTATGAATATAGTCACGATGATGGGGCCTATTATCTCTTACAAGAAGCCCGCAGCTATCTCGATGAAGATAAACGCCGCTATCGTCGCCCGATTGTCACCAATATCTATCGAGAACCGATTGAGTTGTATGATAGCCACATTTATGAGAAGGGGGCTTGTGTTTATCATATGCTGCGCTGCGAGTTGGGTGAGGCGTTATTCTTTAAGGCGATCGCCCATTTTGTCAATCAAAACGCTCATTCGACGGTGGGAACTGTGGACTTGTTGCGAGCCATTTCTGAAGCCACAGGACGCAATTTACAAGGATTGTTTGACCAATATGTCTTCCGGGGCGGTCATCCTGATTTTGAAGTGAGTTACAGTTGGGACAAAGAGGGTAGTATTGCCAAAGTTACGGTCAAACAAACGCAAGCCAAAGAAGGAAATACCCTCTATGATCGCAATCTATTTGACCTCCATGTTCCCATCGCCTTTGGGTACGAAGATGACACCGCCCAACGGGTGACGGTTCATTTGTGTGACGCAGAACAGACCTTTTATTTCGCCCTCCCCCGCAAACCTCATTATGTCACCTTTGATGTGGGCAATACGGTTCTCAAAACCCTGAAACTCAAGTATCCTCTCCCCAATTTAGTCGCCCAGTTACGTGAAGATGATGATCCGATTTCCCGGATTTATGCCGCTGAGGCCCTGGCGAAAGAGGGCAGTTTGACGGCAGTGGATGCCCTAGCAAAAGCCCTCAAATCCGAGGCATTTTGGGGGGTAAGAGTGGAGATAGCGGGTCAGTTGGCTAAAATCAACCTTGACCAAGCTTTTGAGGGCTTGTTGGCAGGGTTACAAGATGAGGATGCCCGCGTCCGTCGGGCGGTGGTGAACGGCTTGGCGAAGGTGAAAACTCGGGCCAGTTATAAGGCGGTGAAGGCCATTGTTAAGCAAGGCGACGCCAGTTATCGGGTGGAATCGGCGGCGGCGAAGGCCTTGGGGATGATTGCGGCGAAACTCCCGGATGGGAAACCGAAACCGAAAAAAGCGATCGCCCATCTGCGAACGGTTTTGGAGACGAAAGCCGGTTGGAATGAGGTGGTTCGTTTAGGGGCGATCGCGGGATTAAGTCAGTTCAAAACGCAGCCAGAGGCGTTGGATCTGATTCTGGAGTACACCGCCGCTACGGTTCCTCAAGCCTTGCGTTTGGGGGCGATTCGCGCTTTGGGAACCGTCTCCACGGGACAGTCTCCGGCGTTGGTCGATCGCATCCTCACGCGTTTGGAACAGTTGGCCCGGGAAGACTTCTTCTTAACGCAACGTTCGGTTGTGGTGGCGTTGAAGTCGATGGAAACTTCGGGGGCGATCGCGATTCTACAAGGGATTGCTGAACAAGCCACCGATGGCCGCATTGTTCGGGTAGCTGAGGAGGCGATCGAGACGGTGGAGAAAAACCTGGGAACGGACAAGGCGGTGACGGGCCTGCGTCGGGAGTTGGACAAGATGAAGAAACTCAATCGAGATCTTCTCAGTCGTTTGGAGGCGTTGGAGGCGAAATCGGCGAAGTCTTAATGGCCTGGTCATTTTGAATGGTTCATCTCTGTCGGGGCGAACGGCTGTTCGCCCTCCTGAGTGTCAGATGTATAGCAAACATTTTGAAAAATGGTATGAGTTACGGATTGATGACGGAGAACGATGACACTAACCCAAACTGACCTCCAAACCTTGGGGCAACAGTTGACCGAACTGTTGCCCTATCTCCAGCAAACCTACGGTGTAACTCGCCTGGGAATTTTTGGGTCTTACCAACGCGGTGAACAAACCCCGAATAGTGACCTAGATATCTTGGTGGAATTTCACCCTGATCGCCGCTTTGGACTTCTGACCTTTTGCCAATTGGAAAACGAACTGAGCGATCGCCTTGGTGTTAAGGTCGATTTGGTGATGAGAGATGGTCTCAAACCTCATGTGGGCGATCGTATTCTCGCGGAAGTGAACTATTTATGAGCCGCGAGATTGCCGAATCCCTACAAGATATTCTCGACAACATCGCTATTGCCCGCCAATTCGTTACAGGACAAACTTTTGAAGGTTTTGAAACCGACACCCGCACCATTTACGCGGTGACTCGCGCCATCGAAATTGTTGGCGAAGCTGCTAAAAATGTTCCTGACGATCTCCGCAATCGCTACCCGAGCGTTCCCTGGCGCAGCATAGCTGGAATGCGAGATAAAATCGTTCATCACTACTTCGGCGTTAACACCCGCGTCCTCTGGGATACCGTCCAAGACGACCTACCAAAACTCGAACCGCTGATCAGCCAAATTTTGCAGGAACTGCAATGACCTCAACTAACTCCAACCTCTCTCAGAGGGCGATCGCCCTGCGTCCTAATCTCACGGTCGATCGCCAACAACTCACCGAACTGTGCGATCGCTGGCAGATTACCCACCTCGAACTGTTCGGTTCTATATTGCGGGACGACTTTCGCCCCGATAGTGATCTCGATGTACTGGTCACGTTTGCTGATACCGCTCGTATCACCTTTTTTGACCTGGATAGTATCGAAGGACAACTGAGTCTCTTGTTTGAGAATCGCCCTGTCGATCTGGTCACTCGCCGGGCGATCGAACAGAGTCATAATCCCATCCGTCGCGCCGCTATTCTGGGAACGGCTCAACCCTTTTATCCTGAACCATGACTGACCGCGATCGACAATCCCTATTCTGCACGGTCACCGGTGATCAGGAAAATTGATAGCAAAGCAGCAATTCTCATTCTGGAAATTTTGCCCCAGCTTATTGAGAATAGTCTCAATTTCGTGAGGGGGATACAACTCAGTGTTTTACCGATCTAGAACGAATTCTGAGCGCTTCAAGTGAACTCCTGAAATCCTCAGAGCATCCATAGGCTGGCTATTGCCGCCACCTATGGATAGTTATTGGACTGGACCACAGGATGCCTTGCGATCGCTGTCCCCAGAGAATGGTTAAAACCAGAAACCCTCATATCAAGTAGAATATGATGCGTTTACCCTACTTCTACTCATCTACAAGTCTCAAAGCCTCCGCCTTAAGTGCATCACTCAAGTAAAAACTGACCCCTTCTAATGCTTCAATGACCGGCCTCAATTCTGGAATAATCCCCTGCTGTTTTGCCATAATCAGTACACCAATTGTTCCCGTGATCGACAATCCCAAATTACGGGCTACTATGCGACCTTTCAAATCATCAATCACTAAACGATATTGAAGCTCATAGGCTAAAACTATTGCCTCTGCCTCACCATCATCAAGCAGCATCTTCAAAGCAGCAACCATGCCTTTATCTTTTGGAGGCACAACATTCAGCCAAGGCAAAACCCCGCGAAACTCTACCTGAACCGCTGGAGGCAGAACAATCTGAGAAAACAAAGCGGGTAAAATTTCTAATCGTTCAATGCGCTCCAAACTAATCAGACAACCGCTGTCGGTAATGATAACCTCTTGACTCACAGCCCTAAATCAGCCCTTAACTCGTCCGGTGAGTAAGCAAAAATCGGCACATTGTGATGACCTAGAATTTCCATAAACGCCCGTTTCGAGTAGCCAGCAATACTCGCCGCCTGCCCAACAGACACCTTACCCACCTCATACAACTTAACCGCCAGCAATACCTTCGTTTCTTCCACAGAAAGGGTAGAGGGCAAATCAACCTTAAACTCAGTGGTAGCCATGAGACCATTATTCAATGCGGTGTCCCCTATCTTATCACCTTCTCGATGACCTCGCCATATCGATGATGATTCCCCAGCTTCCGCTTACCACACGATGTAATCGATTGGATAGGTGGTTAACCTTTTTTATTCCACAACAGCCTCCTGAACCCAAAGGTCATCGGTCTCAACCTCGATCGCTCCAACCAGTTCTCCAATATGGCTCAGGCTCAAGGACTCTGCCAACCCCCTCGCCCCCGATTAGCCCTAGAGCCAACTCCCACATCTGCATAGTTTTATTTCAACAAGATTGAAAGTCTCTGATAACTGGATTATAATAAGCATCAAAATTCATCAAGGGTGGAAACATTTTGTCTTTCTTAAACGCCACCAGCTACCAAGAGGTGATTGAGGCTAATCGAAAAATCGCCCAGGAAAACTATAATCGCGTTATCGAAGAGCTTAACCCCGTTCACAAGGCGCTAACCGAACTGAATCAAACCCTCAAAACCCACTCAGGAGAGGTCGAAACATCCATCAGTCGTTCCGAACAAGACTATCTCAAGCCGATTAGTGAAATTTATAATCGGTTACGGGAATCTCGCTCAATGGATATCGAGAATCTTAAAGCAATAGTTCAAGCCAAAAAACAAACGGTTTATCACTTCACCATCGTGATGATGGGGCGGACGAAAGCGGGTAAAAGTACCCTGTTTTCCACCTTGTTAGGCAAAGGGTACGAGAGAATTGGCACAGGTCAACAACGGACAACCCGCAAAAATTGTACTTACGATATCGGCAATGGAATTCGCTTAATTGATACGCCCGGTATTGCGGCTGTTGGTGGTGAAGCCGATGAAGCCGAAGCCCTAAAAGCCGTCAATGAGGCAGACTTGATTTGCTATCTTGTAACCAATGATAGCATTCAGGAATCAGAGTTTGATTTTTTTGACAAACTCAAACGCCAAACTAAACCGTTAATCATACTCCTCAATGTTCAAGATAACCTAGAAGATGAGGATCTCTTAGAGTTTTTCCTGAACGACCCAGATGAAGAACTGACGGGTCAAGAGATAGAAGATCACAAAAAACGAATTTTCAACTATGCCAGAAAAAAATATAATAATGATTCCATTGTTGTTATTCCCGTGATGTTGCTGGCAGCACGACTATCTCGACAAAAGCAAGACCCGGAATTGTGTAAACAGCTTTACGAAGCCAGCCGAATTCAAGACTTTCTCAAGCGAATTGATGATGCGATTAAAAATTATGGCTCACTCTTAACCTCTCAAACGATTATTGGGGAGACCTCCGTCTTACTCACACCCCCGTTATTGGCAATCCAGAATGAGCGCAAAATTTGTCGGCAACTTGCGGATACAATCAAACAGAAAAAACAGGAAACTCAAAAAAAACTAACACAGATCCGAAACGACTGTTTAAACCAACTTAAACTGGATATTGATTCAGTTTTCAAGGAACTTATCGATGAAATTCCCCAGTTTGCTGTAAGCAACTGGGAGCGAAGTCAACAGGAACAACAACAAGCCTGGAAGAAAATTGTTGAAGACAAAGTCAGGGTAGAAGATAATCTTAAAAATCTCATCAAGTCTTGTCAAACTGACTATAAAGATAAGGTGCAAGAAGTTTTGGAGGAAATCAGTCAAGACCTTCATTTTATGGGTACATTTGGCTATCAAGCTGATGATTTTACTGGTTTTGATCCCGGATTTGACGTCCGCCAGTTCTTTGGTTTTGCAGCAGTTGCTTTAGGTGTCGCTGGATTAGGTGCTTTGTTTATTCCATTACTAGCTCCTATCGCTGTTCCTGCTGGGGTAGGTTTTATGATTTTCAGCGTTTTAAAAAACTTAGTAAAAAGCAAAATTGAGCGACAAAAAGAAGCTTGTAATAAAATTCAAAAGCATCTTCAAGAGCAAGTCGAACAACAACAAAAGACTTGTAAGGATACAATCATCGAAAAAATCGATAAATCTTGTAATGAGTGTGAGACGAGAATTTCCAAACGTTTTAACGGAATTGCTAAACAGTTTGATATTATTGATGAAAGTTTAGAAAAATCTGAGCGGAGGCTTTGTGCTTCCCGCCAAAAATTAACTGGATTTTTATCGTTGCGGATTCTTGACTGGTGTCAGTCTCAAACTAAACCCTTAGCTCCAACAAGGTTAGGTCAAGAAGTTGGTCGTGTTCGGCGTAAACCCAACCGCTTTTTTACCATCTACATCAAGAACACAATTTCCTTACCCCTTGCCCAAAAGACCAGCCAATCTAGTCAAATGATTGGGGAAAAAATTAATTTCACTTACCATTCCTAAAATTTAAGGAGAGTTATGGAATCCCAGGTCAACAACATCCTCAACAACCTCGATAAAATTTACGCAAAATTTGAAGACAGCATCGCTCAATTTAAACAAATTTTGCAATCTCGGAATACTCAAGAAGCCTTAGAGTATGCTCAGAAACTGGATGAGGAAAGGCAGGCTATACGGGAACATCCAGTGCTGAGAATCGCTTTTGTGGGGCAGTATAGTTCCGGAAAATCAACCATCATTTCAGCGTTGACTGGAAATCAATCGATTAAAATTGGTGCCGATATTACGACGGATAAAGCCACTCCTTACTCTTGGAATGGGATTGAAATTGTTGATACTCCAGGGATTGGGACAGAGCGTCAAGATCATGATGAAGTGACCTATGCCGCGATTGAGAGAGCTGATCTCTTGGTGTTTTGCACAACCCATATGCTTTTGGATAGTCACATCATTGAGCATTTTCGCAAGCTGGCTTATGAGAAAGGTTACAGCCACAAAATGATGCTGGTTTTCAATAAACTAGCGGCTGAAGCGGGTGATGATAATCAAAAAATTGCTAACTATCGAGCCAGTATGATGCAGGGCCTACATCCTCATTCTCTTGATGAGTTTGTAACGTGCTTTTTTGATGCTAAACTGTACTTAAAAGCCGTCGCGAGGGGCAACGAAAAAATCATCCAAAAAAGTCGCTTTCTGACTTTTGTCGATGAGTTAAATAAATTTGTCAAAGACCGCGAGAAATTAGCCCAAATTGACACTCCAATCCGTCGTGTTCTGACTTACACGGAAGAAATTGAACATTGGTTTCTGCATTCTGAGCAAGATACTCTTTTTCTGGAAGGATTGCAGCGAATCTCACGTCGAATTCGTGATGAGCACAAGCGCCTAGATATTGAAGTGAGCCGCATCACCTTAGATGCTCATTCAAGGATTTGCTCTATGGGACGTGACTTCGCTAATGAGATACCTAACTTTAAAGAACAGAGCGACATCGATACTAGACAGAAAGAAATAGAGATTAAATTGAAGGAAATTTACCAGGAACTTGAGACAAAATTCAATCAAGCTATAGATAAGTCTTTTCTATCATTACAAGATGATATTAAGAAAATTCTCAACAGTGATTTCATGGCTTATTTTACAGCTTCAGTCGAAACTGACGGAACCACTCCAGGTTCTTCAACTCCACCGGGATTTGATAACCACAAGTTTTGGGATCAAGTCAAGAAGATTGCTGACTTTGCTAAACGTTTTGGATTGAAACCTGAAGGGATTGCTGGCCAAGCCGCTCGCTCATTTGCTAAAGTTCCCGGCGGCGGTTATTTTTTGCGTAGTATAGATGTGGCGGGTAGCCCGTTGCATAAGACCGTTTTAGGTGTCGGAAAAGCCATTGGTTTTAAGTTTAAGCCTTTTGGAGCTGTGGGAATTGCTAAAAATTTAGGAAATGCTGCTAAAGTAGCTGGCCCTGTGCTTGGTATCCTAGGCGTCGGTTTGGAGGTATGGGACATCCAAAAGCAGGAGAAACAAGCCAAAAAAATGCGTAAAGTTCAGGGAACGATTAGAGACGAATTTGTAAATATTGCTCGTGCTGTTGAAGAGCAACTTAAAGAGCAGCTTAAGGAATTTTTGACTCAAAATTATGATTATATTGAGATGCAAATTCGTTCTGAGCAAGAAAAATACAACAAACAACAGATTAGCAATAGCGAACAAGCCCAACAACTGCGAAAGGTGCAAGGACAGCTTAAAGAGTTGATTCAGAGTCTTAGGTATTAGTCAAAATTCTGCATAGTCATCAATGATTGGGTCTTCAGGTTGCAAGGTGATAAGGAAAATTGATGGCAGATTAGATCCCTTGCCGTAGGGGCGAAAAATTTTTCGCCCCTACAATTTTTTATCCAATGCAACAAATTACACCCGATTGTCTAAAGACCCGCAGAATTTATAATCGTTCAATGCGCTCCAAACCAATCAGACCACTGCTGTCAGTCATGATCACCTCTTGACTCACCGCCCCAAATCAGCCCCGACCTCGTTCGGTAACTCAACAAAAATCGGCACATTGTGATGACCTGAAATTTCCATAAAAGCCCGATCGCCGATTAGACCGCTTCCAACCAATCATAAATCTGAGATAATTCATCCAGGGTGACAAAGCCATATTTCCAGAGAATCATCGGTAACGGTCCGACATCCGTATCTCGACGACGTAAGGCGATCGCGATCGAGTCTGGCGAGAGAGATAACTCCTCTTGCAAAAAGTGAATAAATTGTCGTTGTCGTGTTGCTCCCATGACTCAATTGCCCCCCTTTAATGATTAGCGATATCTCACATAAACTAGGGGTATTATCGGGCGCAAATTGCCCGAATCCACTGACTCGCGGGCCAGCTTGCAAGCTGGCTGCATCAGTCTCCCCAACCATAACGACTCCTCATGCGTTCACCCCTGGAGAGGGTCGAACAGGTATCAAACTGGCTACCTCGGGTGTCCGCCACTCTCAACTCACCCCAGTCACCGCTGTGATTCGGTGATCGTTAAGCCACCACCTTAACAGAGTTTCATAGCGTTGAATGGATACAGTGGCAACATTTTTACAAACATTTAACGATCGCCCCTAGGGGTGATCCCGAACCACCTCAAGGCGATCGCCCACCTCAATTCCTAACTCCGCCGCCCGGCCCCCTCGCAGTTCCAGCACCGCATCCACGGGAACGTCCTCTCCTGGGCCATAAGTCGCACAGCGAGAAGCCACCGTTTCACAGGGGGGAACATCCGCCGCTAAGCCGACCACCTCCCCCTCCAACAGAAAAATCATGTCCAAATTGATGCGGACATTCTTCATCCAGAAACTGACCGGCCGGGGAGGATTGAAAGGAAACAACATCCCGCGATCGTCCGGGAGGAACTCTCGGTACATCAACCCCATCGCCTGCTGTTGCGGCGTGCGGGCCACCTCTAACTCCAGACGGCGATCGCCCACCCAGACATAAGCCTCAATCGGTAATCGTTGTCCCCGTTGCGAAGACTGATTCGCGGGAGTCGTAGCGGCCTCAGGAGTCGGAGAATCCGCCACATTCACCGCCGACGAATTCTCACCATTGATCGAACAACTCCCCAAAACCAAGACGGTCAAAACCATAAACACACAGCGGCCGCTGTAACCGCGATAACGTCGGACTGAAGTTAATCGGGACAGACTCAACACCTTTGTCACTATCCTTTGTCCTGTTGTCACGTTACCTATACCCAAACCATGAGCCATAAACCGGATCGATCGCAGCCACCGCCAGAACATCACCGTCCGCTTAGTCGCGTCCTTGAGCCACATCTCGCAGTCGCTGCACCACAAAGGGGCGATCGAGATACGAGAGAAGATTCCCCGCCTTCGGTCCTCGTTCCTTGCCTAAAAAGCTATGATAGAGCGCCGGAAACGCCTGTTTGGGCGGGAGTTCCAGCAACTTGGTGGTGGTGAAAATCTCCGTTTGTAGCGTTTCCCCGTCCCAGGTCTCCAAGCCATCAAGGCGCGTCGCCAACTCCCCTAAATACTGACGCTGGGCCTCCTCTAAACCTTCTACCGATGGGGGAATCTCATCAACATATAAAATGAGTTTTTCTTCAGGATCAGCGTAATCGTCCAGCCACTTTTGAGCCACCTCAATCCGCTGACGTACCACTTGCTGATCCAACTCCGTCAAAGGTTGTTCACTGCGTTTGTGAACCTCCGCCTCGATATCGAGATGAGGAACTTGTAGCAGGGAAATCAGGGTACTGAAATCAAAGGGGTGATAAGGCTGAATCTGGTCATCGAGTTGTGAATAGAGCAGGGCCAGTAAATCCTTACTTAAATCCCCCTGTTGTTCCTCTGGACTGAGGCGGCCATACTTCTCGATCGCCGTATCATAATCCCGGAACAGTCGCGTAATCGTCTCGTAGTTGGGAGAGAAATTAATCGCCGTTTTCGGCTGAGTTCGCAACATCAAGAAGCGCAACAGTTGCGGCGGTAGCAGGTTCGCCACTTCCCGCGCACTGGCGCCAACCCCTTTCGAGGAACTCATTTTAGTTCCGCCCACCAGGATAAACTCATAGGGAGAATGGAAGGGCGGTCGTTGATCAAAAACTTTGCGATAAATGGCGTTCGCCACATCCCGAGACCCGCCTTTTTGCGAGTGATCTTTCCCCGCCAACTCAATCGTAACTCCTAACAGATCCCATTTTGCGACCCATTCGACCTTCCAGGGCAGTTTGCCGTTTCCATCAAAAGGAGACACCCAACCAGAATGACCACAGCCTTTAACATAGCTCATGGCATCGGGTTTACAAGTATAAAAGACCTCCTTGCCATTGTAGTCACTGACCACCGTCGTGGCGATTTTACCGCAGTTCTCACAGATGGGATGGAAGGGATACCAATTTTCAGCCCGTTCGGCACCACTGACCTGTTTATAAGCCTCTCGAACCTGGTGAGCCTTTTGCAAGAAGGTATCAATATAGGAGTTTAAGCGGCCTTGGCGGTAGAGATCTCGTAGATAGTAAATTTCTGGGCGAACTCCGAGTTCTTCAAAGACCTGAAAAAACTCACCACTGTAGTATTTCGCGTAGTCACTAGCACCCTCACCGGGGGAAGGGACATTACACAGCGGTTGTCCGAGATAGTCCTTAAAGCGATTCTCATCGAGATAGGCGGGAATCCCATCAAGGGCATCATAGTCATCAATCCCATAAAGGAACGTCACCGGTTTATTGGCACGTTTCAAGGCCCGATAAATCGTGTCATGGACAATCACGCCTCGCAACGATCCCACATGAACCCGTCCCGAGGGCGTTTTGGAGTCATTGACGACGCTGTCGCCTTGTGTACTTGCGGCAATTTTATCAGCCCAAAACATAGCCAGAGTTTAATGAAGTGAGTTAACTGAATATCATGTTGACGGGACGTTGCCCCAGGGTTGCCCAATCTTAGACAGACCCCCATTCTATCACTGGGACGAGAGATTTTCCAAGACCAGCCAGCGTGAAAATTGCGGGCCGTCGACCTACTCATCCCATTCTAAGGTCAGCGATGGCATTAACCGCTGTAAATTTTTCAGAGATTTTCCTTGCCAGGGAATCCCTTTCGAGCCACGGACAATCATCGTCACCGTTTTTTTATGGCGAACCTTAATCACGAACTTCGAGAGCATACTAATGCCCGAACTATTGAGAAATTCTAGCCCTTGTAAATCGAGAACCACCGGCGATTGCTCTCGACTTGCGACCTCATCGAGAAGTTCAGCAATCGGGGCATATTCCGCCATTCCACTGAGTCGGAGTGAGCCTTGACAGGATACCGTCGTTGTCTCCGGGTCGTAGCAAATACAATAATCGTCCGTCTTAATTTCCATAATGCACTGTTAACGTTAACAGAGGAGAACCCCTCCTTTACCGAATGAGGCGGCGATCGCCTCCTCGACTTCCCCAAACCTAGCAAAGTTGGTATCTTCAAGTTGACCTATCTTTACTATGCCATGAATAGGCCAGGAATAGCCTAGCGGGATGCCCCTAGGAGAGCCTCCTGCAAGCCCCAGACCTAGGGCCGAGCCGACGTCATCAAGGAAGTCGGGAACCGTTCCTTAAACCGGAAGCTGAACCATTGTTGTCACCGCAACAACTTCAGGATCTTTCTGAACCGTCTCAAACTTCCAACCCAAGCGGGCCATGTAATCACTCATCATCGTCAGATATCCCAAACGAGAACTGGTACTCGTCTCCTCTAGGGCATTTTTCTCCAACTGACGAACATACATTTCCTCAGGATCGCAAGACGTGAGTTCCTCAAGATAAGTTTGAAACGGGGCAATTTTCTCCGGTTCAACACTATTCGTTGTAAAAAACATCAAATAGTTCGGATGAAGTTGTAATTGGATACTAATGGGAAACGCCGAGCGTTCATCGGTGAACTTCATCGCATTTTCCAGAAGTTCATTAGCGACAAACCCCACCGCGCTCTTAATTTCCGCTTGACGGCGCATCGACGCCGGGTTGTCCTCATTGCCCAAAAAGAACGTCGTTAAGTAGTCAGCCATAAAATCAGCCGACAGTCCATTATTACGCCAACGTTGTTTCAGAGGAACCGAACTGGGGGAAAAGCCAATAATTAAAAACTCTGGGCTATTTGGCTCACCCTCACAATAGTCCCCGAAAATTTGCGTCATATCTGCCAAGACTCCCGAAGAAGCTACTTTTGTTTCATTACTAACAAAGTAATATCATCGTAAACCCTTTGTCGCCCAATATGACGGCGCAGGTCTTCAATGGCTGCCCGTCGAATGATCTCAGCGGGTTCACGCAAATAGTGTCGCACAACATCGCAGAGTCGTTCAATCCCATAGAAACATCCCTGCTCATCTTCAGCCTCCGTGATCCCATCGGTGTATAACACCACCACATCACCGCAACCGAGTTTGAGGATTTTCTCATCGATGAACTCGCCGATATTGGCCTCCAAGCCAATGGGGAAGCCCAAATCGATGGTGTCAATCCGCTCAATCTCTCCTGTAGCGCGGACAACAATCGTTTCTTCATGTTGTCCACTCAGGCGAATTTCCCCATCTCGGTAGTCGAGTAAGGCTAACGTAAGGTGGCGATCGGAGTCCATCCGTTGCACATTGCCGTAAATGGTGCGATTGAGGGTATTGAGGAACTGTTTGGGGTCGACCTCATCGTTTTCTAGCAGCGTCCGCACCGCCGTTTGTACCATCAACATCAGCATCCCACTTTCGAGGCCATGGCCCGTCACATCGCCAATGCCAATTTTGACCCCGCCATCATGACAGAGAACGTCGTAGTAATCGCCCCCGACTTCCGTGGCGGGTTCCATATAGCCGGAAATCTCTAACCCCATCACCGCCTTGAGTTCCCGATTTTTGGGCAGTAACATCTTTTGCAGACGACGGGTGATGTCCAACTCTGCCCCTAGCCGTAGGTTTTCCGCTTGTAGGCGATCGTTGAGGAGGGTAATTTCCCGGTTGGCTTCAGCCAGAGCCGTTTCCGCCTGCTTGCGCTCGGAAATATCCCGAAAAATGGCGGTATAGAACGAATGGTCTCCCACACAGACCTTAGTGGCCGTCCCTTCCAGGGGAATCCCGATCCCACCGGCTCGCTGCCCCACCAGTTCGGCCCGTCCTTCGAGCAATAAGCGAGGCAAAGGATCGGCGGTTTCAGAACTGGCATCCCAATCAATCAGCGACATCAAGGATTTGCCCAAGATGGTCTGGCGCGGATAGCCGAAAATGGTCTCTGTACTGGGGTTGGCGTTGGTGATTTTTAGACCATCGGGGGTAAAGGTCAAAATCGCATCGCTGGCGGTGTTGACGATCGCATTAGTACGGTTAACCGCATCTTCGAGGGCTTCCATCACCTGGTTGTAGCGTTTGGCGATTTGCCCGACTTCAGTGAAGGGTTCAACGGGAACCCGCAAACTCAAATCCTGGTTTTGCGCTTGAGACTCCATCACCTGGAACAGATCATAAATTTCGGTTTTGGCCCGGTGTTCCGAGACATTTAACCCCATTTCCTCATCTTCGGGGGAGACGCGCAGGGGAACCCGTGAATGGCAAAAACGCAAGAGGGGGTAGGTAATGCCAAACGCCCACAGGCCCGCCACCAGAACCGCCAGCAGTTGTACTAAAAACTGTTCTCCATGACTCAGTCCGGTTCCCAATAGCTCTAAATCACCAAAAATGGCCACAGCCAGGGTTCCCCAAATGCCGCCGCCGAGGTGAACCGGAACCGCATCAACGGCGTCATCAATGCGAAAGTGTTTGAGGAGGGAGCTGGCCAGGAGAGTCACCAGTCCGCCACCAATGCCAATGAGAACCGCGCCAGAGGTCGTGACCACGTCACAGGAGGCAGTAATGGATACAAGACCGCCCAGGGAGCCGTTGAGGAGCAGTTCAACTTCGGGAACTCGATGGCGGGACCAACTGTAGAGGGTGGCGGTGATCATCCCGGCGACTCCAGCTAGAACCGTGTGGACCATAATCGCGGCGACGCGATCGTTAAAGGCTAGGGTACTGCCGCCGTTGAAGCCAAGCCAACCCAGCCAGAGGAGCATGGTTCCCAAGACTGATAGGGGCAGATTGGACCCTTGTATTTTCTGCGGGGTTCCGTCGGGGAGGAAGCGCCCCACACGCGGCCCGATGACCAAGAGAACCGCCAGGGAGATCCAACCCCCGATACTATGGACGACGGTGCTACCGGCGAGATCGACAAAGCCGAGTTGTCCGAGCCAACCGCCAGCTAACCCAGAGACTTTGAGGTTCCAGGCCCAATGGCCAAAAACCGGGTAAATCAGTCCTGAGGTGAGGCAGGCTACGGCGAGATAGGTGCCAAACTTAATGCGTTCCGCGACGGCCCCCGAGACGATGGTGGTGGCGGTTCCACAAAACATGGCTTGAAAGAGAAAGAAGGCGGCCAGTTTGGGGTCATTGTCCACCGCCAAAAAAAAACTATTTTGCCCCAGCCAGCCGATCATGGAGGAGCCGAACATGAAGGCGTAACCGAAGGCCCAAAACAGACACACGGAAATGCCGAAGTCGGCAAAGTTTTTGACAGCAACGTTGATGCTATTTTTCGAGCGCGTTAGTCCTGATTCGAGGCACATGAACCCCGGCTGCATCAGGAAGACCAAACTGGCACAAACTAGAACCCATAGAATATCGAACACTGGGTAACTGCTCCCCTCACTCCCATGTGGTTGTACGATCGAGAACACGAGTGAGAACACGCTCAAGGAAATCACAGTTAGCAAACAGGCAAGGTTCAGTTAAATTCAGGTTAAATTGTGACACACAATCCGCCCTCCGTCACGGTAGGCGCGTCGATCGCCTGTCGAGTCTGCCGCCGTTATGTCCGGGATTGGGCAGGGTATGACGGTTTACCCCGAAGCTTCCGTTTTAACACTAATAGGGTGATGTCGTCGTATATTTTGTGACCGTTAATATAATCTTTTAGGTGTTTAATGATCGCCTGTTGGATTCCTTGGGCGCTCTGATGGGCATGTTGACGGGCGATGTGACACAGACGCTCAATTCCGTAGAAGTCCCCGTTGGGGGCTTCGGCTTCGGTGATACCGTCGGTGTAGAGGATGAGGGTTTCGCCGGGGTGGAGTTCTCGTTCGATGGGATGGATGAAGCCGCTAATATCCTCGTCGAGTCCGATGGGAAATCCTAAGTCTAGGGTATCAATCCGTTCGAGGGAGCCATCTTGTCGCAGCAGGATGGCGTCTTCATGTTGGCCACTCAGTTGTAATCGTCCTTGATGATAGTCGATGAGACTGAGGGTGAGGTTGCGATCGGAGTTCATCCGTTCGACGTTGTCGTAGATGGTTTGGTTGAGGATGCTGAGGAAACGCACGGGGTCGGTTTCTTGGGATGTTAGAAGGGTGCGGATAGCCGTTTGCACCATGATGGTAAAGACACCGCTTTCGAGGCCATGGCCGGTAACGTCACCGATGCCAATTTTTACGCCGTTGGTATGGGGTAAGATGTCGTAGTAGTCTCCGCCAACTTCAGCCGCCGGTTCCATGTAGGCGGCGATCTCGAGGTCTTGGATTTGTGCGAGTTCTTGGTCTGTTGGTAGCAGCATTTGTTGTAACTGGTGCGCGATATGGACTTCGCTACTCAGACGCAAGTTTTCGGCTTTGAGGCGGTCGTTGAGTTCTTGAACTTCAGCATTGGCGCGATCGAGTTCTTGACGGCGTTGTTCTAGGAGATTGCTGGCGATTTCATAGAGTTGGGATTGGGCGATGAGGAGTTTATGAACGTCGAGGAGATGGTGGGAACCATCTCTGAGAATGACGATGAGGGGTTCGTAGAGGTTGGCTGGCGATCGCTGTAAACATTGACGAGCGGCGGTGAAAATGTCGCTGTCGCCGGGGTAGGAGAGATAGTCAGTTTTGACAAAGTCATAGAGACATTGAATGGGACGGTTATAGAACAGCTCAATTCCATAGGGACGACTCATGATTTCGAGGCATTTTCGCCGAGAAATCATGCCGCAGAATCGACTATTTTTCAGCAAGATAACTCCCGGCAGTAAGGGGTTTTGATTAAAATGACCCACTAAAGTACTTCCGGGAACTTCAAGGTCAAGGCTGAAGCTTTCTAGGGCTAAGTCTTGCAAGGTTGAGTTGAGATGTAAGCGGTCTAGGGAACTGCCATAGATGTCAGAAAGACGTTCGAGTTCTAGCATTATCGCAATGAACAATTAACAAGGAACAATTAACGTTAGGACAGCCCCACGCCCGGCTTTTATGACTGTGCGATCGCGTCAGAATCTCTAGGATGCACTCTCTAGGATCCGGTTTAAACAACGAGATACGTTGAGCATAGGGCTATCGTCTGGCGATCGCTCACTTCAATTCTGACCTATTCTACGGCAATTGTCTTGAAATCCAGTACGTCCTAGAAACTCTGTGATCTAAGACCAGAAGCCCTTCGAGAAATTTAACCTAAAGTTAACGTTGAATTTAACTAAAATTTAACTTCAGTCATGATTGGGTTTCTGGGCGATCGCCTGAATATTAGAGGTTGAGAATCCCAATTTGCCCCGAACTAAATCAAAGCCAGTAAATAGACTGAGCAAGGGGATATTTTGCAACGGATTAAACGTCTCCGCCAAACTCGGCCACTTAAGCTGATGCTTAAGCCAATGGTGATAAGAGAGAATCCAAAAGGCGTGGGAGGGTAAGGCGCGAAAGTGAAGCGAATCTAGCCCCGCATCATGGAAGAGTCGCTCTAGGGTTTTGCGGTTAAATAAATGCCAATGACGGGGAAAATGATAGCCTCCCCAATACCCCATCGCAAAGAGTTTGGCATCCCACCCCTCCAGATTGGGGGTTTCTAAAATTAAGGTTCCACCCGGACGAAGAAGCTGGGCTAAAATCTGGATTATGTGAGCGGGATTAGCCACATGTTCAAGGACTTGTAGCAAAACAATCACATCAAAGCTATTTTCAGGCAATTCTGGGCTTACATCTTCTAACCGTCCGTAATAGCCTTGGAATCCCTCATCATTGAGGTGATGAATAGCCTCTTGATTCATTTCTACGCCAAACAAGTTATGTTTCGCTAAACCGAGATGATGTAATCGTTTGAGATAGCGTCCGTTTCCACAGCCGACATCGAGAACTCGCAAGGCTTTCTCTGGGGATGTTGTACGGTTTGAGTGGGATGGACTGAGGCGATCGCCAATCCAGCCTTGCACTTTACCCCGATCTAACCAATCCTTCGCCCGTAACGCCAGAGGATGAATGGCCTGCTCGTAGTTATAGGCATAGTAATGGGGGGGATAAATGCGAGGAAGTTCCGCCGTGACGGGCCGTGGGTTGAGGTAGCGATGGCCGCACTGACGACATTGGACAATCTGAAAGATATCCCCCGAGGTATCGTATTCATAGTCTTGGCCACTGGCGTAGGGATGCCAGCGATCGCTACCACACACGCCACAGGAGACAAATTCTTGTTGTAGATTCACCCGCACCACCGTTCCTGTTCCTGCTAGACGACTGGGGTTTGACTCGACAGGGGTAGCGATCGCACCACCCGCCAGAGAAACCCCAGGTAACTCCGCCGAACGGTGATTTCCGGGCGATCGCGCACCGCATCATGAGCCAAGTGTAACTTGTAGTGAGGAATAGCCGGCCAGAGATGATGTTCAGCGTGATAGTGCATGTGATGAGGGGCAAACATGACCGCTTCCCAGAACGGAGGCCCGAAAGACACTAACCGCAAGGAATCACCGCTGCTGGCGGGATGACGCAGAACCCCATGATCGCAAAAGGCCCGAATTTCATCGGGAACAAAGACGAGGGCATAAATGGGAAACACCCAGAGCAGCAAATATGCCCAAATCGGCAAGGGAGACAGCCAAAATAACCAAATCAGTAGCGGCTGCCAAATCAACACCGGCAAGCGCTGTTTAACGTAGTCTTTGAGTGGGTTTTGGGGAGGGGTTGCCCCCGTTTTAGGAGTCGAGTTCGACATTCCCCTCATATTCATTCCCCTCATGTTCATTCGTCCGAAAGGGGTGACTTTAAGAACCGTTTTGCCGAAGGTGGCCAGGCCCGAACAGTAGAGGAGGAAGGCCAGAGGGGAGTTTTTGCCCTCGAAGGTATGGAGATAGCGATCGGGATCAGCCGGAGTTCCCATGTGGCGATGGTGTTGTAGATGGTTGTGGCGGGCATCTTCTAGGGCCATAAACATCGGACCATAGACCACCCAGCGGGCCAAACTGTCATTGAGGCGACGATTGGGATGCAACGCGCCATGAATGGCATCATGAGCCAGGATAAAGAGGGCATATTGACGGTTGCCGACGACGAAGATGGCGATCGCATAACTCCAGAGCGTCTGAAACTCAGCGGCGATCGCCAAACCGAGACCAATTCCCAGCCAGTCGAGGATGAGATCCCGATAGGCCCGAGTTGGATTGAGGGTTAACCACTGACGTAACTGCGACGGGGCGATGGCCTGGCGAATCCGTCGTTCAATATCCGGCATGGTCATCGGAGGCGGAGAAGTGGTCGTCATAATAGCGAAACTAGAAACATCCCGCTCTCAATAGTACAGGCATGGTATAAAGCGCTCTCGGCAATTTCAGTCAGAAGTCTAGGAGGACGGTACTGTTTGTCTATCCAGATTCTTCGCCGTACAAAGCCCTAGCTAAAAGCTTAGCGGG
>LSZA01000023.1 GCA_001637315.1 Phormidium willei BDU 130791
ACTCGTACAACAAGGCCAGGTGGCCGAGGCTGGTTGCCACATTTGGATGCTGATTTCCCCAACGTTCTCGCGCCAGCCTCACTGCCCGTTGCGCTAGGGGAATCGCAGCGGCGTATTGTCCCTGCTCGTACAGTTGCACCACTTGTTCATTAACGGCTTTAATATTAGCTTGCCGTCCTGGAACAAGACTTTTTAACCACTTAACAACATTCATGATTTTTTAACCCCATCAAAAACTCTGACACAAAAACACGAAACCGAACTCGCTCAAACCACCTCATAGGCGGTGGAGAGTAACCGCACCTGGGGGCTGTTCTGACTCCTCACATACTCGAACATCTCCTGCAACTGCGACACCTGTAACGCCATCGCCTCAAAGCGACTCTGTTCTAACCATTGGAAGGGGGGCATTTTCGGGGTCAACAAGGCAATTAACTGTTCTTTGCCCGGTTCCGTTAACACAAACACCGGTTGAGGGGCTGAAGGTTGGGGTAGGCGGATGGGGGTGGTTTGTTGCGGTTGGAACTGACTGGTTTGGGCGAAGGGAGAGGGACATAAGCAGACCACGGTTCCATTGGGTTCCCGTTCCAGTAAGGTCAGATGGGCCGAGTCTGGTAGTTGCAGTTCAAAGATGACTTGACTCCCCAGGGGAACGGTGGTGAGATAGTCGTTTCTTTTGGGAAGCATCCCTAAATGGTCGGGAGACTTGGCGGCTTTAATTCCCATCTGTTGCGTCTTCTGTGATATCTGGCTGAGTTTGTCCCACAGCCAAGGATGATAGTGAGTCTGTACTAACCAGGGACGCACGGCCTGCCACAGTTTTTTGGCGTTAGCCTCGTGGTCAAATCCCAGTTCTCTCAATTTGGGCAGAATCTGCCGACTCCAGTTATCTTTCCTGGCTTGGTCTGGCGTCAGCCGAGGCTGGCAGGATTCGACGATGTCAGTCCAATTGGCATCGAGATTCTGCTGGGATAATCGCTCGGTAAAAATACAGCGGGTTAGGGGGGAGAGGTCAAGTTTCTCAGCAATATCACCTAAAAACTCGGCTTCGTAGGCCTGAGGAATCTCCATCATGTCAACAAGAGTGAGCTTGAATCTATCCATACTGTAGCTGATTTGCTTTAGGTCTGGACTGATGCTAACGACTTTTTTGGGGTATCGTCTAGGGTTCAAAACAGATGAATTGACATTTTGCGACATCCTGAGACATCGTGCGACATGATACGACTTTTGGAGACAAACTATTAAGAGAAAACGACAAAATAGCTAGTCATTTTGGATTTGACTTGCCAAACTAGAACTATCGAATTCAAGGCAATGTCATGGAACATATTTCTGAAATCCTCCCCAATGTGATGCCCAATTTCATGATTCCCCAAAACAGCATTTCTCCCTTCATTGAGAGTGCGATCGCCCCCTCGCCCATCGCCCTAGACCGCTTACCGTATGCCGTTCGCTGGCATATCCCCGTCCACAAATATCCCCAGGCGAAAGGCTTTATCAAGGGCTTAACCCAAGCGGCTGGGGGCTACAATACCACTTTTTCTGAGGGCAATTGGTGGAATCCTGCCACTCAAACTTGGGTCGAGGAGCCGATTTTGTTGGTGAAATCCTACATGACAGCAGCGGTGTTGCAACAACGGCTTAATGCCATGATTCAAGGGTCATATTGCATGGGAAAAGAGCTGAATGAGAGTGCGATCGCCCTGGAAATCCTCAGCAACAACACAATGCTAATTATTCCATGTGACCAATAAGCAATCACAGCAAAACCCACCCAGTGCAACGAGGTGGGTTTTAGCGATGGAACTCCAACAAACCAAACCAATTCACCCTACCCCAAACTCATGATGATGATTTGTCCTTATAAAGAGATGACCCAACTCCATAGCCTCCCCTGCACCCGAGAAAGCCGGGGTGGCTGGGTTTACTGTTCCTTCTGCGGTCAAAAGACGCGACCGGAGATTCCCCTGACCGTGATGGATGGTTTAATCGGCGTTTGGGTCATCGTCCTAATTGTCATCCTCCTGACCTCCTCCCTAGAGTCGCGTACCCGGTTTCGGGAACCCATCACCTCTCCACAAAGCCTCAATTCATCCTCAGGGGAGTGATACTGGGTTGAGAGGCCTCACCCATTATCCTATTGATTGTCACTCGACAATTTGAGAATCATCAGCTAGACTAGAATAGATGCCTTAAACCCTGATGGTCAGACGAAAACACCCAAAACAAGAGGTTGAGGCTGCCTTGCAATATGCTGAACAGAACGGTTGGCGTGTTGAGATGGGTGGTTCTCATGCCTGGGGAAAACTATACTGTCCTTACAACGATAACCAATGCCGCTGTGGAGAGTTTTGTATTGCCAGCATTTGGAGTACTCCTAGAAACCCTGGCAATCATGCCAAACAAATTTGTCGTGTTGTTGATAACTGCACGATTCACAATCCTCCGGAACGTTTAGAGGACTCTGAATAATGCCCAACTATGATTTTACAGTAACCTTTAACCTCCCCGACAGCGAACCGCATCCGAGCCATTACGTTGATATTTTGCACGTGAATGGGTGTGATGATGCTTTAGTCGGTGTGGGAAGACTCGGAAAAATTGCCTTGAACTTTACCCGGAATGCGTCTTCAGCAGCGGAGGCGGTGTCTAGTGCGATCGCAGATGTGAAACGAGCCATTCCTGAAGCCAACTTAATAGACGTTAGCCCCGATTTAATCAGCATAACCGATGTAGCCAAGCAACTCGGATGTACGCGGCAAAATATCCGCAATCTCCTGATTACCGGCGGAGCGAACTCCCCCCATCCCGTTTACCATGGAACTCCCTCGATTTGGCATTTATCAGACATTTTGACTTGGTTAATCCAAGAAAAAAACTATCAGATTGACCCGGAGTTATTAGAATTATCCCAGGTCAATCGAGATTTGAATATCATCCGAGAGTGGCACCAGGTTGATGTCGAGAGACAGCGAGAACTAGAACCCTTATTTACTCAGCTTCTTCCGGCTTGAGGTCAGACCACAAGGGAGGGCAACCACAAGGGATTGCCCCTACGGCTATCTGTGGCACAAACTAAGGTTTTCTTTGAGCAACTATATATTCAATAGCCTGTGGATTATCAATCCGTTGGGAAGCCTGAAGAATCCGGCACTCGTTGTACCCCAGACCATCCCCTGGGTGCGCCCATGGTCTCCTCGGAAGGGGCCTGTGCGGCGTATTATCGTTGGCGGGGGGATGCGGCTTAGATGAACCTTTCCCAGCCTTTGATGTCAGTCATGGAGAATCCCCCCTTCGCAAAACGGTGAATCCGTTCGAGTCAGCAAACATAGCGAAGCCCTTGACGAAGAAGGCTCCATCGCCGAGCCTAAAAACATTTTGTTGAAGAAGACCGGTAGAATACAGGTACAATTCCCCCTGTCGGATGTCCTGTTCCTATTTATAACTGTTTTATAACTGTGCCAGCATCCCCTTCAATTCCCTATTCTGACAATAGCCTCAACCGCGCCCGTCGTGCCTTGCGTTGCGCTCCCTTTACCCTGAAACTCTATCAGGATTTTCAGAAACAGGGAATTTTCCTCGAAAAGATTGTCGGCCCGGCGGGAGTCGCCGCTGGCTATACCCTCAACCCTCTCCCGGAACTGATCGTCGAGAACGATCTATTATGGCTGATTAACGTGGGTGTATTGCGGCGAGAAGTTGATGGCCAGGGAATTACCGATAGTTTTCGCTTAACGCCTTTAGGGCGAACCTTGACGGCGGAGTGGGCTGCCCAGGAAGAGACTTGGAAGGATGAACTTAGCGTCGGCGATCGCCTCTCGAATCGTCTCCGCCGCTGGTTGAGATTGCCCTTTTGAGGCAAGGTTTGAGACAAAAACAAAAAAACCCCAGCGGGGTGTAATCGCCGGGGTTGAATCATCAGGGTGCATCTACCTGTCTTTTACTTTCGTCGGCCCTGGAGACATTCCGGAGACTTTGCAAAAATCCCATCAATTGTTCCACCGTCTTAACCTCAGAGGATTTGCCCTTAACACAAAAACTTGATTTTGTCAAGAGTAATTTTCCCTGTCCTCGTCTTCCAACGCCTCTTGATACTCAGCATGTTGCATCAAGCGGCGTTTATAGCGTTCCTCGCGATGCCAACGATACCAAGCCGAGGAACTGCGAATCGCTAGCCACAACAGCAATAGAGCAATCAATCCCCCCTGTTGCGGGGCATCGAAGGCAAATAACACCAAAACAACTGATAGGGCATCTTGGACCCAAATCGCCCAAAGGGGAAGGCCTCGCAGCCGGAAAAACCAGCCCGTTTGCACCAATTGCAACACTAGGGCCAGCAGTCCGCCAACAATGCCAATGACGCCAACTTGCCAATCTTCAATCTCCGCGAGTTGGGCCACGGCCATACCAACAATGGCCCCGGCGATGGGGGAGAACACCAGTTGAATGAGTTGTAAAACCCGTTGGCCTATAAGTTGTTTAGAAGCAAAGAGTTCACAAAAAGACCAAGCGGCTAAAACTCCCACCACGACGGAGGGAGAGAAGTTAGACAAAATTGGCACATCTGACCAAAGATTGGTTTTAACTAACCCAACCATCAGCAGAGGCAGTCCAATTCTCAGTCCAGCCGCAGCAGATGCAGACAATGCGGCGAGAATTTCGACCATATTTGATATCCCAAGTGCGATCGCCTCAGTGTCGTAGAACCCGTCACCAAGCGTCTGCCACCTCCGTAGTTCTAACGGGACAGACCATCTCTAGTGTACGAAGAATGGCAGAACTTAACCGGAGCGATCGCCTCGTGAAGCGAACCTGAGGTTAGATGATTTTTTCGAGGCCGTACACCAGAGAGGTCAGTTGAGTGACTTGGCGAATCGAGAGCAGAACACCGGGCATATAACAGGCGCGATCGCTCGTATCATGGCGTAAAGTATACACCTGGCCGGCTGCCCCAAAAATCACTTCCTGGTGGGCAATCAATCCCGGAAGGCGCACACTATGAATGCGGATATTTTCTGTCCCCACACTCCCTCGCGCTCCTTGTAGCTTCTCCTCTTCCTCCACAGCCGCCGGGTTATAGGTTTTGCCCAACTCTCCGAGCATCTCAGCGGTTTTAATAGCCGTTCCCGAAGGCGCATCGGCCTTTTGATTATGATGGAGTTCAATAATCTCGACATGGTCAAAGTATTTCGAAGCCTGAATCGCCGCCTGCTGCATCAAGACCACCCCAATCGAGAAATTGGGGATAATCAGACAGCCCGTGCTGGCTTTCTCAGCGAATTCCCCTAACTCTTGGATTTGTTCAGGACTCAGGCCCGTGGTTCCCACAACCGGGCGCACCCCATAGGCGATCGCCGCTCGGACATTCTCATACACACCACTCGGATGAGTGAAATCCACCATTACCCCTTGAGTTTGCTCCTGAGTAGCCATCACTAAGGTACTTTGCAAATCCGTGAGAATCGGCACTTCCAACGGACCACAGCCGGCCACCTCTCCCACATCCTGGCCCGCCACATTGGGGTTTTTATCCACCGCCCCAAGCAGCATCATATCGTCAGCTTGAGCAACGGCTTTAACGACTTCGCGGCCCATTTTTCCGGCAGCACCGTTGACAACAACAGGAATGGGGGATTGACTGGCCATAAGGTTTTGAGACTGTGACGGTCGAACTACCTCAGCATTCTCACATTTTGCTGACCCTCCCGGCAAGCGCCCTAGAGATGGCCCCAAAAAACGCCCCCACCCGTCTCGTAGGGGCGTTGATTCAGCCAGTTACGATCTAACCTTGTCGCCAATCTCCCCGCCCGAGATTAGACATCGTCAGACTTGCGGCGCAGGAACCGAGACGCCAAGGCGATCGCCCCTAAACCGAGAAGGGAAGCCGGTTCGGGAACCGGGGTGGGCGTGGGTTCATCGTTGTTACTCCCCGTACCGGTTGTCCAGACGGTAAAGTGAGATAAACCCGGTCCGACACCACCACCACCATTGCGTAGGTCATCAGTGTTCCAATCGCCCGACATCGTCTCGCTGTCAGAGAGATACGCCGTAAACGTTGGGCCACCTTTGAGTACAAACATTACTGACTCGTAGCTATCGAATTTAAAGTCTTCCGATAATTCCCAGGTTCCGGAGGTTTGATCACCGGCATTTTCTAGGGCCACGGTTAGAGGGCCGGTTGTGCCACTACTGCTATCGACTTTCCACAACTCTGACCAGCCAGTTTTGCCAAATAACTCGGTACTGGTGCTAATGCTATTGGAATCGTTACCACTATAAATCCCCTCGCAGTCGGTGGTTCCGGTTAGGTTAGCGATGTTGCAGGTTTCTTGAGCTACAAGGCCACCGCCAGAGCTTGAACCTCCCCCCCCATTGCCATTACCGCGTCCAGGGCGAGCGCTCGCCCCATCAACACCAAGAGTCAAGGAGGCGACGGTGGCGACAGAGAGGCTAATCCAGACCGATTTAGAAAATTTCATAGTGAATGGCTCCATTCTAAAGAGTTTACGTTTAGAAAGCGAACCGAGTTCTGGGTCGTCGCCTTCAGTGAGGTGGTGCTTTTATCCACAGTTCTATCTTAAGAGGTTGTCTTGCAAATGTCTCGTGTTTGGTTCTGAGTTCATCAAAACTTCATCATCTCAACTCTGTGGCTTTACGGAAACTTCACAAAAAATACATTATTCTTGCTGGCATCAGTAGAAGTGTCTAATCGCTTACTAGGAAAACACTTCAAGGATTTTCAACCGTTTTGGCAAGAGGGGTCTGACCCCCGATTTTAAAGGCGGTGCATCTCGGTGAAATCCGTATAAATACGTAGATGCAGCCTCAGTAAAACTACAGGCATACTGTCATGATTTTTACCTAAAAAATAAAAACACCTTGGAATATTTCTTCTCCAAGATGTTTCTAATGCCATTCACAATTCAGTTGACTTGAAACCCTAGGAATGGGTTCCCAACGTAAAGGATTCAACCTCAAAAACCGGCCCCATGGCCGCGAGGGTCATCACATCCTCACGAATCTGTCCCTCTAAGGTCACCACCTGATCCTGTTGTAAGACCTCCGAGGGGGTACTTTCATGCAGCTCATAAATCTTGCCGTTCTCAGTTTCCAGGGTCCAGGCCCCCGTCCCCATAACGACGTGTTTAACGACTCCTTTCAATTTCATGCCGTGATTCCTCCAGGTTTTGCAGCGAGTCGGGCCAGCAACCAACAGGCCAGGGCATTCGTGGCCAAGAAGCCCCGGGCCAGCCAACCGCTTCCCAGCCAGACTAACTCAGGGTCGACCACGGCACTAACGGCTAAACAACTCGCCACCCCAAGGGTCGCACCAATGGCCCACCACTTCCGTTGTGCATGACCTAACAACAGCACTAAGAGTACTCCAGGAATCAAAACACTGGCAAAAATCGGGTTCAAGGCCGGATTCCCCTGAACCGCTGTCCCGAACTCCGGTAGAGAACTTCCCGCCAGCCGTAGGGGCCATTGGGGCAAATCAAAGATATAGAAGCTGCGGAGAATGAAGACTCCCGAACTTCCCATCACCAACCCCGTGGCCAGATTCCAATTCCAACGGAAGGGGAAGTAATTACGTAGCAACCAGGCCAGCAGATAGGACCCAATCACCATCGCTAACTTAGGAATCAGGGCGATGGTTCCGCCATCAATCCAGAAGCGGGGGTTCAAATAGCCGTTATCCCGTAACCAACGGAAAAAGTCGCGGAAATTCAACTGGCCTTTCACCGCCAACTGCACCGCTGAAGCCGCATCGAGATGTCCGGCCCCAAAATAGTTAAAACTATCTTCTTCGACAGGACGGGCCGACTCCTTGAGGATTTGCATCACCTCATCAGGACTCTCAATCCCTGTAGCCTTCACCAAGGCCGCGACCGCCGCCACGTGAGGCGAGGCCATGCTGGTTCCCTGAAAGGCGGCAAACACGGGTGAGCCATCTTGAGGGTTAAGGGTATGTTGGAGAATCCCCCCGGTCTCACCGTTACGGGTATCGCCTCCAGGGGCGGAAATATCGACGCCAGCCCCAAAGTTAGAGTAGGGGGCTTTGTCTCCGGCGGCATTACTAGCCGCAACCCCTAAAACACGGGGATAACGAGCGGGATAACCGGCACTATTTTGATTCGCATTTCCGGCGGCGGCGATAATCACCACTCCTTTATCATAAGCGTAGTCGATCGCCTGGCGCATTAAGTGACTCTCGCCACTTCCCCCTAAACTGAGGTTAATGACATCAGCATCATGGTCCGCCGCAAAGCGAATCGCCTCGGCAATATCACTAACTGTACCGCCCCCCTGTTTGCTGAGGACTTTCAGGGGCATCAGTTTAGCGTGATGGGCAATTCCGGCCACGCCGAACTCATTATCGGTGGTTTGGGCGATGGTTCCGGCCACATGGGTTCCATGGCCATTGTCATCATCGGCCAGGACGCGATCGTTGACAAAATCGTAGCCCTCGACAAATTCTGTTTCGTCTAAGTCAGGAACTTTGAGAATCCCGGTGTCAATCACCGCCACAATCACATCATCGCCGGTACTGTCGGGCCAAGCGCCTTCGACGTTAATGGCTTTGAGGTTCCATTGTTTGGAATACAGCGGGTCATTGGGATAGGCTTTGGCTAGTCCCGGAGTTCCGGTTCCGTCAAACCGGGATTGGAGTTGCATCTCGGGAACCCCATAGAGGTAGTTGGGTTCGGCGAACTGCAAGTAGGGGCGAAATTGGCGGCGCAGGTCTTGCAAAACCTCGCGATCGCCCTCGACAATATAAATGTGATCCCGTTGGGAAAATTCGCTATTGAGACGGGGGGTGAGGTTGAACTGTTGCGACATCTCCTCTAACTGCTGGCTGACCTCAGCCGAGGAGAGGTCATCTCGGAAGTTGAGAACCAGCGAATCATAGGTTCCCTGATTCGCCAGTCCCGAGAACGTCGCTAAGGCCCACCCCAAGCCCAGGAAAAATAGGCAAGTGAGTAGAAAATTTTTCATGGTGTTAACTGGTTTTGGCTAGACGGACAGGGGAATCTCGGTCTCTTTGAGCGGTTGAACCACCGGCCGGTTTGATTCGTTGCCCGTCTGTTGCAATCTTTGTCTTCCTACGATAGCGCATCGGGAGTTGGCCCCGGAGGCGGGACAATAGAAACAAATAGAGATCAAGCGTCACTCAAGAGCGTCAGGAATAAGTATGGAACGTGGTTTAATTTGGTTGCCCTTGCTGGTCTTGTTTTTTGGCTTAGCTTGGGCGGGATGGAATGAATTTCGTAAAGTGGAGGCTTATCAAGGTTGGGCTAAGGACTTTGAGCGGGCCAAATATGACATTCTGGCGGTATTGGGACAACAGGGCGATCGCCTCGTTTGGGGAAAACCCAGCCGGACTGGGGTACTGGAGATGCAGGAGTTCTCCCTCAAAGAGGTCACCGCGATCGAGGTTCAGGTGAATGGTCATGGAATTAACGAAGCCTATCCCCCTAAAAGCCGTCGCACCGTTAGCCTTTGTTTTTATCGGGGAGATGAGGGGCCGATTTTGGTCCCTTTTACTGAAATTAGCCTAGCTCTGAAGTGGGCGCAAGCCTTGCGATCGCTCGATCCCGAAACAGGATACCCCAAACCGGTGTCCCCCAATTCCTGAGAGACACCTGAGAGACAATTGCAACAAAACGTATCAACCCTCACCGATTCCATTGTTCCCAGGGACTGAATCCCGTAAAATACATTGGCCCCAAGCGAGACGCTGTTCCCCCACTACCCCGAACACCACTCACTCCAATCAGGAACGGTTTAGTTTAATGTCAGAAGCCAATCAACACCGCTACGAAACCCTCCAAATCCACGCCGGACAAACTCCCGCCCCCGGAACCAACTCCCGGGCGGTTCCCATCTATCAAACCACCTCCTATGTGTTTGAAGATGCCGATGACGGTGCGGATTTGTTCGCCCTCAAGAAATTCGGGAATATCTATACCCGGATTATGAACCCCACCACCGATGTGTTTGAAAAACGCATCGCCGCCCTCGAAGGGGGAGTCATGGCCCTGGCCACCGCCAGCGGACAGGCCGCTCAATTCCTGGCCATCAACAATATCTGTCAGGCGGGAGATAACATCATCTCCACCTCCACTCTCTATGGTGGAACCTATAATCAATTTAAGGTCGCCCTACCACGTCTTGGCGTAAATGTCAAGTTTGTCGATAGCGATGATCCCAAAGCCTTCGGGGAACAAATCGACGAGAACACCAAAGCCATCTACGTCGAGAGTCTAAGCAATCCTAAGTTTAATATCCCCGATTTAGAGGCCTTGGCGGCGATCGCCCACGAGAACGACATCCCGCTGATTGTCGATAATACCTTCGGTTGCGCGGGTTATCTCTGTCGTCCCATCGACCATGGGGCCGATATTGTGGTCGAATCCGCCACCAAGTGGATTGGCGGCCATGGAACCTCCATCGGTGGCGTGATTGTCGACTCGGGGAACTTCAACTGGGGAAATGGCAAGTTTCCCATGTTCACTGAACCCTCTGAAGGCTATCATGGCTTGAACTTCCAAGAAGTTTTTGGCCCCGACGGTCCGTTTGGGAATATCGCCTTTATCATCCGCGCCCGCGTGGAAGGATTACGAGATTTAGGTCCCTGTTTAAGTCCCTTTAACGCCTTCTTGCTGTTGCAGGGCTTAGAAACCCTATCGTTGCGCGTTGATCGCCATACGGACAATGCTTTGGCCCTTGCAAAATGGCTCGAACAACATCCCAAAGTGGATTGGGTTAGCTATCCCGGACTGAAAAATCACGCCTATCACAAACAGGCGAAAAAATACCTCAATCATGGCTTTGGCTGTGTCTTGAGTTTCGGGATTAAAGGTGGCTTAGAAGCCGGTCGCCGTTTTATCAATTCGGTTCAACTTGCCTCTCACCTGGCTAACGTTGGCGATGCCAAAACTCTGGTGATTCACCCCGCCTCCACCACCCACCAGCAACTTGACGAAACCGAACAAACCGCCGCCGGAATTACCCCAGCAATGGTGCGGGTGTCCGTCGGTTTGGAACATATCGAAGACATCAAAGCCGACTTCGACCAAGCCTTTGCCAAAGCGGGCTAAAATAGTCCCCCTCTGGGTCATTCGTGCCAGATTAGCCCCCTCCCCGCCACAGGGAAGGGGGACAAACCCAATTTATGATAATTTTGAGAGTGGTTCAGTCAAATCTCCCCTGAGGAGGCAATACTGACCCATACCCTATCGCCTAGGGCGCGCCCCTTGCGGTGCGCCCCTACGTCTTTTCTCTATTGCCTATTGCCTTCTCCCCCTGTTCCCTGTTCCCTGTTCCCTGTTCCCTGTTCCCTGTTCCCTTCTCCCCCCTCTTGCCTCTTGCCTATTGCCTCTTGCCTTCTTCTAATGAAATACCGCCACTTAATTTCCCCCGAGACGCAAGTCTATCAGCTACCGGAACCCTTTTCGTTGGAGTCGGGAGAGTTGTTAATGGATGTTGAAGTGGCCTATCGCTGTTGGGGAACCCTCAATGAATCAGGTGATAATGCGGTGTATATTTGTCATGCGTTGACGGGAAGTGCCGATGCGGATGAATGGTGGGGGCCGCTGTTTGGAGAGGGGCGGACGTTTGATAGCGATCGCAATTTTATTGTCTGTAGTAATGTCTTGGGGAGTTGTTACGGAACCACGGGACCGATTTCGATCAATCCAGCCACGGGGAAACCCTATGGGCGGGGGTTTCCGGCAATTACAGTTCGCGATATGGTACGGCTACAATGGCGATTGTTGCAAGGGTTGGGGGTGAAGAAACTTCAGTTTGTTATTGGCGGTTCCTTGGGCGGAATGCAAGTTTTGGAATGGGGAAAACTGTATCCTGATTATGTCGATCGCATCGTCTCAATTGCAGCGGCGGGACGACATTCGCCCTGGTGTATTGCCATGAGTGAAGCCCAACGTCAGGCGATTTTTGCCGATCCCAATTGGTGTAATGGTAACTATGAAGAAGACGCTCCCCCCACGACTGGGTTAGCGGCGGCCCGGATGATGGCGATGATTTCCTATCGGGCCACGGCGAGTTTTGAACAACGCTTTGGGCGAGAGATTCAGGAGGATGGAGAGTTTGCGATCGCCAGTTATTTACGCTATCAAGGACAGAAGTTAGTCCAGCGTTTTGATGCCAATACCTATGTCGCCTTAACCGAGGCCATGGATCGTCATGATGTTTCTGGGGGAGAGGGGGATTATCTGGCGGCGTTGGGGGCGATCGCGCAGCCAACGCTGGTGGTGGCGATCGACTCCGATCTCCTCTATCCCCCTCGGGATCAGCAAGAGTTAGCCGAATGGATGCCAAACGCCCAGTTAGAATGGCTATCATCACCCCATGGCCATGATGCGTTCTTAATTAATATGGTGGCGTTGAATGAGTTGGTAATGGCGTTTTTGGGAAACTAAAAAATAGGGCATCGGAAACCTTCCCATTGGGTCAATAGCCATACCCTATTCAGGAGCATCAAACTGAGACCAATAGCCATCATAGATGGTTTGAGCAAAATAATCGTCGCTAAACCCCGTTGTATCATTGGCACAGAACTTGACAAATTGCGCACAAGCTCTCATCTGCTGGGGGGTAAATAATGAAAATCGTTGCTTCTGATACTCTGCTAAACCAGGAGTATGGCGATAACTACCCAGAGAATATAAGGTATTATCTGACCAAACCGCCTCAGTTTTGAAATATCGTAAATACCAGACCATGAAAGCCGGCAAGTAAAATCTCATGCCTACCTTGTCCAAATAACTTAAGGCGGACTGGCAGGCTTTGATATGCGCGTCGGGTATATCTTGCCAACGGCCCCGATAATCCAGGCGGCGATACTCCTCATCGTTGCCGTAGTTGTAAGCATCGTGAGCCTCGGCTACGTGCAACGTCAAGTCCTGGGGCTGAGGAACACCATCAAAGGCCCTGTCAATCATGGCAATCAATTCTTCTACGTTCATAGTCTTGAAGCCTTCCCTAAGAGGGCGATCGCAGTGATGGCAACACGGAAATTGCTATATACTACGGGTGAGTGGATGTTTATCAGTTTCAAAATTGCGATGCAACTCTCCATTCCCGACTCTGTGGTTCAAGCGATGCGACTTCCCGAACCCCGGAGGGAAGCCGAACTTCTCAAGGAACTCGCTCTAACACTTTATGAGCAAGAAATTCTGTCTTTTGGCAAGGCCTGTGAACTGGCGAAGCAAGACTCCTATGAGTTTAGTCAACTGTTGGGCGATCGGAAGCTGCTGAGACACTACTCAGAGACGGAAATGGCAGAAGATTTAGACTATGCTCGTCGTCAGTAATACATCGCCACTCCTCAATTTGGCTATCATTGATCATGTGTTTTTATTGCCCGAGCAGTTCGGTCAAATTCATATCCCGACTGCTGTTTTTAGAGAACTCAAAATTGACGAGGATCGTCCTGGCTCAGTTCATCTGCAATCAGCTCTTGAGCAAGGGTGGTTAATCTCTTGCTCGGTGGGTAATACGGCCCTGGTTAATCTGTTACAACAACAATTACATCAGGGCGAGTCGGAAGCGATCGCCCTGGCTGTAGAACGATCAGCTAATACGATTTTGCTAGATGAAAAAGAGGCACGACAAGCAGCCAGAACATTTGCTCTCAGTATGACAGGTGTTTTAGGAATCTTGTTAAGAGGTTGGTATGACGGCTCGGTTATCTCCTTAAAAACAGTAACGGAGCGCCTACAACGAGAAGCAAACTTTCGCATTGCCCCTAGTTTACTTCAAAAGGTTTTACAAGAAAGCGGTGAGTCATAGATCACCTCATTAATCCACAATCCACGTCTCATTCCAAGGGCCACCCCCAACTTCTAACCCACATTGAGAACTCGTCGCCTCTAATAGCATGTCATAACGGCCCTGACGACGCTGTTTAAGCTGTAGATGAACCTGGCCCTTCATCGTATCCCGACAGGCGAAAACCAGGCCCTCCTGAGTCGGGGCCCGCAGGGGTGTTCCGGGTTCCTCCGTAGTTCCCGTCAGTGTGACTTCCAAGTCTCCACTCCAGGCCTGCATTTTCCAAAATCCCCAGGGTGCAATCTCCCAGGTAACGGTTCCATTCCAGGGAACAAACTCATAAAATTGCCCCTCATGATGAATCCCCACCATGGCCACCGATTCCATCCAACTAAGAACTTGTCGCCGGCCACCGCCAGCCGTGAGGGCTAAATTGGGTTCGCCGTCGAAGCTGTTGCAGTTAAACCAAAACCACTTTTGCGGAAACGATCGCCCCCAGTTCTTTTCCCCATAGGCGGGAACTCGGTTAAACTCATAACGCTCTCCGTTCCAGTCAATCCACCCCGTCGCCCAACCGTGGGCCATGAGAATTTGCCAACCGGGTTCAAAGATTTCCAGAAACGATAGCCAGCCGGCCGTGGATTGGCGATCGCCCCAACCATAGACCGGTTCAATGGTATATTGCCAAGTACAGTGATGGCCGCTGCCGGGGTCGTAGAGTTGCCCTTGGTGCCAGGTGGCGGTGGCCTGATAGCCTTGTTTTACCTCAGCCTCGAAGGTATCGCGATCGATGAGTTTGGGGGGACCCGTGAGAGACGTTTGTCCCCAATGGCCCAGGCCCAGCCCCTTTTTCCAGCCCCAGAACTTGCTCACATCAGGAAACGTCCGACAGAGATACTCGTCACGAGGCCCGAGGATTTGCGCCCCGCCGCCACTATTGGATTCGCCGCCGATGGGATCTTCAATGGAATACATAAAGGCGAAGGTTTCCCCCGCTTCAGGAAGGGTAACGCGATAATACCAACCTTCAAAGAATTTGCGACTTTCCCCATCCCAGTGATAGCCACTGTGGGGAGTTGGTGCAGAACTGACCCTTGACCCTACCATAGAGAAATAGATGTGATGTTTTGGGAACTGTACGGCTGATGTCTCCACTCCAACAACGCCCGATTTATCTCGACGCTCACGCTACAACTCCCGTTGATGAGCGTGTGTTGGCGGCGATGCTGCCCTATTTTACTGAGTATTTCGGCAACCCTGCCAGTATTAACCACCACTATGGCTGGGAGGGGGAAGCAGCGGTAAAACAGGCCCGAGAGACGCTGGCGGCGGCGATTAACGCTTCTCCTGAGGAAATTATTTTCACCAGTGGGGCCACGGAGGCCAATAATTTAGCCCTCAAGGGGGTGGCGGAGGCCTATTTCAGCAAAGGACGGCATCTGGTGACGCTGGTGACGGAACATAATGCCATTTTAGACCCGATGGATTATTTGGAGTCTTTGGGGTTTGAGGTGACGCGGCTTCGGGTGAAGTCGGATGGGTTAGTGGATCTCGATGAGTTGGCGGCGGCGTTGCGGGAGGATACGATTTTAGTCTCGGTGATGGCGGCCAATAATGAAATTGGTGTGTTGCAGCCCATCGCGGAGATTGGACAACTTTGTCGCGATCGCGGGATTCTCTTTCATACGGATGCGGCCCAGGCCATTGCTAAAATTCCTCTGGATGTTCAGGCCCAATGTATTGATGTGATGTCTCTGACGGCCCATAAAGTGTATGGTCCTAAGGGAATTGGGGCCTTATATGTGCGGCGACGCAATCCTCGGGTACGGTTAGCGGCCCAGTTGCATGGGGGTGGCCATGAACGGGGAATGCGATCGGGGACGCTGTATCCGCCGCAGATTGTCGGCTTTGCGAAGGCGGTGGCGTTGGGATTGTCCCAGATGGAGGAGGAATCGACGCGGTTGCGGGAGTTGCGATCGCAGTTGTGGGAACGTCTCTCGATGTTAGAGGGAATCCATCTCAATGGCCATCCCACGCAGCGACTTCCGGGAAATTTGAATGTCAGTTTTGAGGGGGTAGATGGCCAGGCGTTGTTGTTGGGATTGCAGCCAGTGATGGCGGTGTCGTCGGGTTCAGCTTGTACGTCGGTGAAGATTGAACCGTCTCATGTGTTGGCGGCGTTGGGCCGTGAGGAGTCGCTGGCCTATGCGTCGGTACGCTTTGGGATTGGCCGTTTTAATACGTTAGAGGAGATTAAGCGGGTGGCGGATCATGTGATTTCCACGGTTGAGGCCTTGCGAAAAGTGGCGGCGATCGCTCGTTAGTGTCGTTAGATTTACTGTAATTGAGGCCAGTTATGATGGATCGTGAACAGTTAAAACGAGAAATCGACTTGATTGATGAGTCCCAGATTGAGGTTTTGTCTCGTATTATTTGGGCATTGACACACTCGGACGTTGAGGCAAAATCCTGGGAGCGATCGAATTCGGTTAATCCGTTGAAAGATAGTATCCTGTTTGAAGATGACCTGATTTCACCAATCGAAACCTCATGGGATGCTGAACAATGATGATTTTAGGCACGGTAGGGTGTGTTGCGGCTCAAACCCATGTAGAATCAAGACAACAATCTACAAGCTGCCGCAACGCACCGGCTTGATAATCTGCCAAGATTCCATCTGGCATCTGTCGTCTGGTTCCTGAATCGGTGCGTTCCGGCTAGCTTAATCTTGTTGCCAAAATCCATGAATTGAACGAAGCCGGGACGCACCCTACCGCTGCCTATTTGTTGTTATAATCCCACCTCGAATTCATGCCGCCAAAGTCCATTATCAATGAGTCACGGTCGGGTGTGTTGCGGCTCAAATTCATGTAGAAATCAAGACGACAATCTACAAGCTGCCGCAACGCACCGGCTTGATAATCTATAATATGATAGGCAGTGCGATCGATCATTAAGCCATGTTATGTTAGAGTCTACCGCTAGAACCCAGTCACGACCGATAGGCCAGCAAAGTGAGAGCGACAATATTGTAGAATTAGTAGGACTTATGCCAGAAATTACCCGATTTTATGGAATAGTCATAAAAATGTTCTTTGGTGATCACTCTCCCCCTCACTTTCACGCAATTTATGGTGAGTATAATGCTTTGATTAGTATTGAGTCTCTAGCAGTCATGGAAGGAGATTTGCCACGACGTGCTGAAAAAATGGTACTCGAGTGGGCAAGATTGTACCAGAAAGAACTGCTGCAAATTTGGACAAGCCAAGATTTTCTCAAGTTGCCACCTTTAAATTGATTCAAATAGCCTTATGATACCACCTCGAATTAATTGCGCTAGAGCAATTGAAAACTATAAGCTTTTGGTTGAATTTGATAATGGAGATATGCGGAAATATGATGTCTCTAGGCTGTTGAATAATCCTAGGTTTGCTCTCTTGAAAAATCCTGCATTTTTTAGGAATTTTCGGGTTGAACCTGGAGGATATGCTCTCGTTTGGAATGAGGATATCGACATTAGTGAATACGAACTGTGGCAGAATGGAAATTCTGTTGCTAATGAAGGTTGTTTTAGTCATCTTGAGGGCGTGCATTTCGATAGTCAAGATGACGGCGCTATTAAACCATCGAATCATCTTGGTCAATGTAATGAGTCACGGTATTCTACATGATCTCAGCCGCAACGCACCGGCTTGATAATCTGGCTCTATTTAGAGCGTTCAAGAGTATTACAATGGAAGAGTCCACCGAACTAGATCCCGAAATTAAACGCCAATTCGCCAAGGTGGGCTTTGATTTAGAGGGGGTAACCTGATGACGCTGTTAGCAACCCTGCAAAACCAACGAGAGCAAATTTTGGACATTGCCGCCAAGCATGGAGCCTACAACGTCCGGGTGTTTGGCTCGGTGGTGCGGGGCGAAGATACCCCAGACAGCGACATCGATTTTTTGATTGACTACGACTTAGAAAAAATCACGCCGTGGTTTCCGGTGGGGTTAATTCACGATTTACAGGACTTTTTAGGGCGAGATGTGGATGTGGTGACCGCTAAGTCGTTGCACCATTATATTAAAGAGCGGGTATTGTCGGAGGCCAAGCCCCTATGAAAGATCGTCGTTTGTACCTCGTTCACGTTCAGGATTGCCTGACTCGGATTCGAGACTATACCCAAGGGGGCAAGGCTGAGTTTATGCAAAATGGCATGGTTCAGGATGCGGTGTTGCGTAATCTCGAAATTATGGGCGAATCAGTGAAGAAGCTGCCGGAGGCCTGGAAGCAGAGCCAACCACAGGTGGAATGGGTGAAAGTAGGGGACTTTCGCAATGTGCTGGCCCATGACTATCTAGACGTTGACCTCGATATTGTTTGGAACATTATTGAAAATTATCTGCCGGGGTTGGAAGCGGCGGTGCGGAAGCTCATTGACGAGGTGGAGACATGACGACGAAACTGGTGGCCCAGACAGCCCAAAAACCGTAGTAAGATAACAAACGCCCATCGTAAGCTGAGCCAAACCCCATGCGACTGTCCCAAATGCTCCTCGTCACCCTGCGCGAAGACCCCGCCGAGGCAGAAATCCCCAGCCATAAACTCCTGTTGCGGGCCGGTTACATCCGACGAGTCGCTAGTGGCGTGTACGCCTACCTCCCCCTGATGTGGCGCGTCTTGCAGAAGGTGTCCGCCATTGTCCGCGAGGAGATGAACGCCACCGGCGCCCAGGAATGTCTACTTCCCCAACTGCAACCCTCGGAATTATGGCAAGAGTCGGGACGCTGGGAGACCTATACGAAAGCTGAAGGGATTATGTTCGCCCTCAGCGATCGCCAAGGCCGGGATATGGGACTCGGCCCCACCCATGAAGAAGTCATTACCGCGATCGCCCGCGACTGTATCCAATCCTATCGCCAACTTCCCCTCCATCTCTATCAAATTCAAACCAAGTTCCGGGACGAAATTCGCCCCCGCTTCGGCTTGATGCGCGGCCGGGAGTTCATTATGAAGGATGGCTATTCCTTCCATACCGACGAGGATAGCCTCAAACAAACCTACGCCGACATGGACCAGGCCTATCGCAATATCATCCGCCGCTGTGGCTTAGCCTTCCAAGCCGTTGAAGCCGATTCTGGGGCCATTGGTGGGTCGGGTTCCCAAGAGTTTATGGTTCTGGCGGAGGCTGGGGAAGATGAAGTTCTCTATGTTGAGGATGGAAGTTACGCCGCCAACGTGGAAAAAGCGGTCTCCCTTCCCCCCGATGCTGAACCCTCCCCCTTCAACAGCTACGAGAAACGGGATACCCCCGACACCGCCACCATCGCCTCAGTCTGTGAGATGCTCAATTGTTCGCCAACTCAGGTGGTGAAAAATGTTCTCTATCAGGCGGTTTATGATACCGGATTGACGGTGTTGGTCTTGGTGAGTATTCGCGGCGATCGCGACGTGAATGAAGTCAAACTGCAAAATGAACTGACTCGCCGCGCCGCTGATTATAAAGCCAATGCCCTCATTTCTCTGGAAGTTCCTGATGCCGAAGCGCAACAAAAATGGGCGGCAAAACCTCTCCCCCTCGGCTACATTGCCCCGGATTTAGGAGATGATTGGATTCAATCCCAAAAACAGCTTCATCCCAAGTTTTTACGCTTAGGAGATAATACCGTCAAAGACTTGACAAATTTCATCACAGGTGCTAATGAAACGGGCTATCACGTGGTGGGGGCCAATTGGGGCGATGCCTTTACTTGTCCGCCTTTGCTGGATTTAGATAAGGCTATGGCGGGCGATCGCTGTCTCAAAAACCCCGAGTTCACCCTACAAACCGCCCGAGGTATTGAAGTGGGGCATATCTTCCAATTGGGAACCAAGTATTCCCAAGCCCTAGGCGCCGTGTTTACCGATGAAAATGGCAAAGGCAATCCTCTGGTGATGGGCTGTTACGGAATTGGGGTCTCTCGTTTAGCCCAATCGGCCGTCGAACAGTCCCATGATAAAGATGGCATTATTTGGAATCCGGCGATCGCCCCCTATCATGCCATCATTACCGTTCCCAATATCAATGTCGAAGAACAGATGCAGGTGGCCGAACAACTGTACGAAGAACTCAACGCCGCCGGAGTGGAAACCCTCCTCGACGATCGCAAAGAACGGGCCGGCGTCAAGTTCAAAGATGCCGATTTGATGGGAATTCCCTATCGCGTGGTTACCGGGCGGGCGATCGCCAACGGCAAGGTTGAAGTCGTCCAACGGGCCACCCAGGAGAAACAAGAACTGGAAATTTCCCAAGTGGTTTCAACCCTGAAAACTTGGCTTGAAACGAGTCAATTTTAAGATCGCAAACCCCGTCGGAAGAGAGGGCGCGCCACTTGCTATCCCCTCCTGGGAGGGGTGCCCGGAGGGCGGGGTGGGTTTTTCCCTATTGCAAACTTGCCTTCTCTTCCCCTGTTCCCTGTTCCCTGTTCCCTATTCCCTTCTTCTAAAACTCATAATTCTCATCCCCAACCCATAAACTGATGGGAACGGCATGAGCGCCATGACTCACCTTAATTTGCACCACAAACGCTTCAGGTTCATCTACTTGAATTTGGCGAATGTGATTGTTAATATCATTGCGTTGATCTTCGGGCATATAATAGCGTTCCAAGCCGTAGAGAATTTGCCAATTGCGGACTTGTCCCTGGAGGGCAATTTGGGTCGCCGGGAGAGTCTCGGGAGGCTCTGAACTGACAGCGACTGGAGTCCAGGGACGTGGTGGTTCGCCGGGATTGGCGACCTCGCTGGGTTCTTCGAGAATTACGTAAAAGTCGAAGGACTGCTGCGAGTAACCGTTCGGGGAATGAAACACCTCATCGCCGCCGGGAAGTTCCTGTAACACCTCTCGCCGAGAAATCTCATAACTGAGGGTTTGATAATAGCCCCGTAGAAAATCATAGGGGTCAACAGGAGCCGTTTGCAGGACAACAGGAGTCCCCGTCATCACGGTATGAGCGTCACGAGCGGGAACCGCTAAAATGAGCAATCCTTGTAATAACAACGGTAGCCAAAAACGCCATTGGGGAAGGCGACGTTGGCTCGATTGGGGCTGAAGTTGAGGTTCAGTCTCGCGGGATGTGGTAATTATTGGCTGAGTCATGAGTTGTGTTCCTGAAGTTGCGGTGAGGAGAGTCGTTTGGTTTGCCCGATGTTGCGTTCAAACCAAAGTCCGGCCAAAATTACGCCAACGCCACAGGCGGCGAAGACGATCGCTTTGGTGACCAGGCCGGTGTTATATTCCAAGGTGCGCGTCATAATCCCAACAATGAGCAGGATCATACCGCTCCAAAAGCTACGACGACTGCCCAGGGCCAGTCCATCTCGGATGGCGGCGATGGAGAGGACGAAAAAGAGAATGTTAAACAGTAATGGCCCGAGGACAACCAGGGAGGTGAGGTTCAAATGGATGTAAAGACTTCCCCCCGTCAGGAGTATCATGATGGCGATGACTCCGGTATTGAGCGATCGCTCCTGAGTGAGACTAAAATTGGCGAAACGACGGGCGAGTTTCAACCAGAGCCAGATGGCTAGGCTCGAACAGATGAGGAAATCAGCCATCACATGAACCGCCCAGGAAAACCGGAACATCTCTGGAATGGTTGAGATCGAGGCCCAGCCGTTGAACGAGAGAAGGTAAAAAATAACCGCCAGCCAAATTAAGGCGATATTGCGGGCGATCGCCTGAAATGAGGGTTCAATCCATTTTCGGGGAGATTGGGCGCTATAGGCCCACAGAAGCGCCGCTGGAACCACAATTGCCAACTCGAGTTTCCAGGTGGAGATCGCCGTCAGGTTCATCAAAAAGGACAGGCTAAACAGCAACGCCCCCAAACCAAATGTGACGCGAGAGCGGCTACGATGAGCGAGGGGCAAGAACAACACCAAGCTCAATAGGGGCATATGAACAAGCGCCAACTGATACAATGACAGGTCACTGACAGTCATCGGGTCAATCATCCCCCGTAGGTAGCCAAACCCCACTAAGAGCAACGATAAAATACTCAAAGCCGGCATCGCCAAACTCAAGGCCATCAGCCAGACGGCGAATCCCCAAACCAGACAAAGTTGGTACAGTTCGCCCGTCTGGTGAAACATCTGGGAGACGAGAGAAATGTTAGCCCCTAACGTCAATCCTCCTAAAAGCAGTAAAGCCGCCCCCAGTTTTTGTCGGCCCTTGTTAGCAGGCGATCGCCATAAATAAAAGCCAATCGTATTAATCACCAAAAAGGTCACCATTAATAAGATGACCTTGACCTCGCGGCTCCAAACGGTCCAATTCGCCGCGACAAAGGTAATCACCCCTAAGCCGAGAAGAATCCCTCCTAGACTAATCAGGATGGTCGTAAACTGACCGCGAGCCTCAGATTCAATCTCCTCAAACTCATAGCGATCGGCAAGTTTTCCGTATAGTTGGGCATCAATTAAGCCCTCATTCCACCATTGCTCCGACTCTTGACGAAGTTGGCGGCGAAATTTCTCTGAAGCCATATCAGACTGACTCCCGTTATAATCAGGTTGTCCCTAGCTTACGCTCGGATGACCGATATGACCCTCAGGAATAGACAGTTTCTTAATAGGAAAGAGAACGGACAACAACTCAAAAACTGTCCCAAGCCGTCCCTAAAACACCCCTAAGAGCCAGACTGCATGAGGGGATTTTCGTTCTCATCGACTCGGGGGAGTCCTAAACTATAATTGCGAACCGGCGCCCCGAGGTTATAGCTGAGTTGGCCCTGTTGCAACATCGATCGCACAAAATGCTCTAAATCCGAGCCAATGCGGCGAATATTGTACTCGTTTAAATCCTGGCCAGCACTGGCGGCCACCAATTCCTCAAACTTGTCATACACCTGTTGCACCGTCTCATCAGTCCAAACCAGTTCATTGTCGGGATCGATGTCTAGGGTGAGTTTATCAGGGCTGGGGACAATATCTCTCCCTTCAATTTCAGCCGTAAAAATGCGAATGTGGCGGGTCGTGGATTTGAGCAGCATAGGTGAGATGGACGTAGAACAACAAGTAAAACAACAAACTGAATCGGTAAACCGACTGTAACCACCATCTAGCGGCGGGTTAACTCGCGGATTGTACCGATATTGTAACGGTCTGTTGCCGGTGCAGACAATGTTTCTACCCTCTAGGGGAGAAGATGCGGCGAGACTCCTGCTAGGATTGAGGGCAGTAGTTGGTCATAGTTCAAAGAAAACGACGTGAAAGACCCGTTTGTGCGATCGCCTCGTCTGGTCGATCCAGCAGACAACATTGTTCAGCAAGCCCGCCAAGGAAGTATTGCCGCCATCGTTCAGGTGTTAAATGATAACCTGACCGATCTCGGTGTGCGGACTCGGGCCGTCTTTGCTGACGGTTGGCTGCAACTTCTGTGTGAGTCTCCCCAAGCGGACGGCCTGAACATGGAAGAAGTGGTTGAGCGGATTCAAAGTATCCTCGAAAGTATTTCTCCGCGCAACATTCGCCGCGTGAATGTCAACTGTCGGATTGCACGAGAAGACCAACTGCTTTGGCTTGATGAAATCCGTCGCGATCCTGAAAATCAACTGTTATGGTCCGAGCCGATCTCGATTCGACGGCCCAATCTCGTCCAACGACTCCTAACTCGGCTGCGCACCCCCAGCCGTCCCCGTAAGGTGGCTCTCCCTCGGCGGCTGCAACCGTCACAACCTCGCAACCCCGATCGCGATCGCCAAACCTTGATTGGGGCGGTGATCGTTGTGATTGTATTGCTCCTCGGCGGCTTTTGGGCCTACCGAACCTGGATCGTCTCCCTCCCCTCAGATTCAACAGATATCCCCCCGCAAGAGCCGCAAACCCCCCAAAACGAACCCTCCCCACCTCCCGCCACTCAGAGCGATCCCTTTGCTCAAGCCGTCACTCTGGCCGAACAGGCTTCTTTTGCTGGACAAACCGCTCAAAGCCGCGCTGAATGGCTCGATTTAGCGGCCAAATGGCAACGGGCCGCTGATCTCATGGCTGAGGTTGCCCCCGATGATTCGCGCTACTCAACCGCTCGCGATCGCACCGAACTCTATCGCCAAAATAGTCGAGTGGCTCAACAACGCGCTGAACAAGTTGATCAAGCCACAGATTAGCTGTTCTTTAACTCGGCGGATTACGATAATCGCCGTTCTCTCCGTCTTCTGAATCAGTCTCGGGAGTCTCGACCTCGGGAGTTTCCGTTTCAGAGGTTTCCGTTTCAGAAGTCTCAGTTTCAGGAGTTTCTATCTCGGGAGTTTCTAGCTCGGGAGTTTCTATCTCGGGAGTCTCAGTCTCGGGAGTTTCCGTTTCAGGTTCATCCACCTGCGGCGGCGCGGGTAGCGGTTGTGCTTGCCAATCCTCGGGAGAACGATTGACAGCATTTTCAAGATTGAGAGGTAAGAGGAAAACAGAAACCTCTCCCGTCTCACTTGTCTCACTTGTCTCAGCCGTATTGTTGCCATCATTCGCCTCAGAATCCGGCTGAGAATCCGGCTGAGAATCCGGCTCAGGGACAACTTCCGAGTCAATCTCTTGGTTATCATCCCCAGCGCGAATCAAGCCATAGACAAAACTGCCCGTAAAATCGCGATCGCCCACCCATAACTCCTGACTCTCTCCATTGTCCAACTCAATCCGCAAGCGAGCGCGAGGCGTCTCCAACCCATACTCAGCCAAACTGGCCTCACTCGTGACAATCGGGCGATCGCTGCGAGCATTATCTAAGACCATCAACAGAAACGACACATAAGCATCATTAGCCGGATACTCTTGAGCCTCCGCCTCACCCTCTCCAACAATGACCGCCTGCCAATCCGTCGTAGTAAAACTCGTTTCATCCTCCGAGGGAATCTGCAACGGCTCCTCAAGCCGCGTCAACTCTAGGGTATAGTCCTCACGGCGAAGGGTCATTTGACGAATCGCCTCAACCTCAAACTTAAACGCCTGTTGCTCTTGCTGACGTTGACGTTCCAACTCCGGGGCGATCGCTCCTTCATACAACAGCACCCCACCGCCAAAAATGACCGCCAACAGCAACAACACCTGAGTTGATCGCTTCAATTTCATCGCTTTCTCCTGAACACGTCTGAATCCCAACCCTGAAGCCGATAGAATAACAACAGCCCTCATCTCTGGCGTTTGGCTCTAGGTTGAAGCTACAAACCCAGGCCAGATCCAGTCGGGCCGCGTTCCCAATCGCATACCACATAACATCTACATTTCATCGACATTTATGGATATCCAGAACGGCTTTGTTGGTACCGTCGGCAACACTCCCCTCATTCGTCTCAATAGCTTCAGTGATGAAACAGGGTGCGAAATCCTCGGAAAAGCCGAATTTCTCAATCCTGGAGGATCAGTCAAAGACCGAGCCGCCCTCTATATTATCGAAGATGCCGAAGCTCAGGGCCATCTGCGATCGGGAGGAACCGTCGTTGAAGGCACAGCGGGGAATACGGGCATCGGACTGACTCATATTTGTAACGCCAAAGGCTATAAATGCCTCATTATCATCCCAGAAACCCAGTCCCAAGAAAAAATGGATGCCCTGCGAACCCTAGGCGCAGAAGTTCGTCCAGTTCCGGCGGTTCCCTACCGTGACCCCAATAACTACGTTAAACTCTCGGGTCGTCTGGCGGCGGAAATGGACAATGCCATCTGGGCCAATCAGTTCGACAACATTGCCAACCGTCGCGCTCACTATGAAACTACAGCCCCCGAAATTTGGGCGCAAACCGAGGGAAAAATTGATGCTTGGGTCTCCGCCACGGGAACCGGTGGCACCTACGCCGGAGCCGCCATGTTTTTCAAGGAGAAGAATCCCCAGGTCAAATGTGTCGTCGCTGATCCCATGGGAAGTGGCTTATATAGCTACGTCAAAACCGGCGAGATTAATAGCAGCGGTAATTCCATTACTGAAGGGATTGGTAATAGTCGGATCACCGCCAATATGGAGGGTGCGCCTATTGATGATGCCATTCAGATCGATGATACCGAAGCCCTGCGAGTGGTGTATCAACTGTTGCGCAAAGATGGTCTGTTTATGGGAGGCTCCGTCGGCATTAACGTGGGGGCGGCTGTGGCCTTAGCCAAGGAACTCGGCCCCGGCCATACTATTGTCACGGTGTTATGTGATAGTGGCTCTCGCTATCAATCTCGGCTCTATAACTCTGACTGGTTAGCGGCCAAAGGTCTTTCTGTCCCGAGCTTATAGCCACCGGGAGTCTAGAACGCTGGTTACCCTTGTTGTCTTGAGGGGTTGGCCGCTCTGTTGGCGCTGCGATCGCAACAACCAACAGAGAGATATGTCTTGAATCATCCGGCGCCGGGATCTCCGGCACAAGGATCGCTCTCATGGGATTTGCCAGCACAGGGGTCTCCAGCACAGGGGTCCTCGGATTTACCCGCACAGGGGTCTCCGGCACAAGGATCACTCACTCCAGCCGGTGCATTTTGTCCCGCACAGGGGTTGGCGCATCCAAAGGCTAGACCTAAACCGAGGATTGAGGCAATGGAAATGTTGGCTAAATAGCGGACTTTCATAGAAATATCTCCCAAAACGATGAGTCATGAGGGTTGACGTGCTATGGCAGGTACGCTCAAGATCCCGATTCGGTTTTGTGGTGTGACGCGTCGCGATTATCTCGATTAGGTGACTGGGTTCCCTGCAAAATCCTCATCAAAACTTTAAAACATCAACATCTTGGGGAGGATTGTTCTCGATATACTTGGATCGGGGAAACTCTATTTTTTGGAAGACGATCAAGAACTCATCAAGACCTTAACAATTTCCCCTCAAGTTCAATGAATCTTCCAACCACAGGACTTGACCAATGTCAACCTTACCCCGACAAATCGTAATTGGCGATGTCCATGGTCATTATGATACTCTCGTCCGACTTTTGGACAGCCTCGACTTGAAAGACGGCGATCGCGTGGATTTTTTAGGGGATCTCATCGATCGCGGTCCGGCCAGTTATCAAGTCGTGGACTTAATCATGTCTCATCCGTCCTATTACGCGATTCGAGGCAACCATGAAGAAATGATGCTGTCGGCCCTCGTCTATGGCCAACATGACGATCGCTATTTTGATTTTTGGCTCAGTGGTGGTGGCGACCTCACCCTAGAAAGCTATCCCAATTCTGGGGTGATGTATGAACACCTCGACTGGCTCGAATCCCTACCCGCCTACCGCGATCGCGGGGATGTTTGGCTCGTTCACGCCGGGGTTAACCCCCATCTACCGATCGCCGAACAGTCGACTCAAGAGTTTTGCTGGATTCGCGATCTCTTCCATCGTCAAACTCAACCCTATTTTCCCGACAAATTAATTATTATTGGCCACACCATTACCTTTACCTTTCCGGGAGTGCAATCGGGGCAACTGGTTCGTGGCTGTGGCTGGTTGGGAATCGATACAGGAGTCTATACCCTCGAAAGTGGCTGGCTAACCGCCGTTGACGTAACTGAGCAACGAGTCTATCAGGCCAATGTTTGGCAAGAAAGCCTGCGATCGCTCCCCTGGGATGACATCATCATCAGCCTTGATCCCAACAAGGTTCGTCGCCGCCGCTTTGCCCTGAAATGATCCCCAAACAGTCCCTTGGCGGATCCTCAGCAAAAGACAATGCTACGATAACCTCTGTAACGACTGTCTATACTGATCACCACGTGTGATCTCAGCCGTTCAACGTACAGGGGTTTTGGTGATGAGGAAAAAAACAAACCTATCGTTCGAGCGATCGCGGCGGGAATCTCACTCCCCAACTCAGGTGATCGAACGAAACCAGCAGCAACCAGACCGACAACGCCAGATGACCCCACAACGCCAGCGAAATTGGACATCCTGGCTTCCGGGCTGGCAATTCTGGACCCTCGTGTTTGGTGTCGGAACCGTCGGAACTGCCATTACCGCCGCCGCCTTGCTACTGACCTTACCAACGGTTCCTAATTGTCCCCGCATCTTCTGGCCCACTGCCTCAGCCTCGATGCGCCTCTATTGTGGACAATTGGCCGCCGAGAAACAAACCGTTGACGATATCCTCGAAGCGATCGACCTGGTGAGTGAACTGCCCGAGGATCATGGCCTACGCCCCAGAATTAACCAGCAAATTGAACTGTGGACTCAAGATCTGCTCGATTTAGCCGAAACCTCCTTCCATGACGGTCAGTTCTTAGAGGCGATCGACATTGCCCGACGGATTCCCACCGAGGAACTCTCCCCAAGCGCTCAAGCCGCCATTGAACCGGTCATTGAACAGCGTATCGAGGCCTGGAAAGCCATTTGGACCGAAGCCGAAGATCTCTACGCTGATATTGAAGATCACCTCAAAAACCGCCGTTGGAACTTGGCTTTTGCCGCCGCCACACGCCTGCGTGCTGTGGAAAATCAACATTGGCGTGTCACCAAATATGAAGAAATTACCCAGCGAGTGCAGCAGGCTCGTAATGATGTCAACCAACTGGCCCAGGCGCGGAACCTCGCCAACCAACGCACGCTCGATAGTTTCCTCGAAGCGATCAATCTCGCCGAACAAATTGGTTTAGATTCCTTTGCCTATGCCAGCGCTCAAGAGGCGTTGCGGGAGTTTGGCCGGGCAATGTTGGATTTAGCCGATGCGGAACTAGCGGCCCAAAACCTCACGGAAGCCATTGGTATCGCCCGGCGGGTTCCGGCTAGCACCCAGTTAAAAGAGGAAGCCGATGATTTTGTGATGTTAGCCCGAGGTGAATTTCTGGCCTGGCAGCCCAGCGTCAGAAGTTTAGAAAATGCCATCACTCAGGCTCAACGGATTCCTCTGGAGAGTCCGTTGTATGATCGCGCCCAAACTCGGATTAGACAATGGCAAACGGCCATCGATCAGGTGGCGGTTCTCGAACGCGCCCGCAATACCGCTCGTACGGGCAGTATTGCCGATTTGACAACGGCCATTTCTCAAGCCGAACTGATCTCGAATACGACTTCTCTCTATGACGAGGCCCAGCAAGAGATTGACCGTTGGCGCAATCAGTTACAAACCAATCAGGATCGTCCCATTTTGCAGCGGGCCGAAGCCTTAGCCCGTCAGGGAAATTATCAACAGGCGATCGCTCAAGCCCAGCGGATTAGTCCTTCCCGGGCGCTGTATACTGAGGCCCAAGATCAGGTGAACCGTTGGCAACGGACGATTAGTGAACAACGCGATCGCCCCCTACTTTCTCAGGCTGAACGTCAGGCCAATGCCGGGAACCTCGATGAGGCCATCACCACGGCCCGACGCATCCCCTCCGATAGTGCCTTGGCCGGAGAGGCACAAACGGCGATCGCTCGTTGGAATAGCGCTCAGCGCGATCGCGATCTCCTCGATCAAGCCTATCGTCTCGCCAACGGCGGTTCGGCGGAATCCCTCGAATCGGCCCTTCGCACCGCTAATAGCATCACCCGCTATGGTGGCCAGCGGGCCGAGGCTGATCGCCTGATCCGTAATCTCGGTTGGGAACTGCTAGAGTTAGCGGAGTCCCAGGCTTGGCGCAGTTTAGAGGGGGCGATCGCGATCGCCGAGCGCATCCCCAGTTACACCGAAGCCCACGCTGAAGCCCAACGGCTAATCCGGGATTGGGATGCTCAATTGAATCCCCCTCCCCCGCCAGAACCGGATTTGCAACGCAAGTTTGATGAGGGGATCCCGATTGACTGGGATGGCTCGGTGATTGATAATTCCCTAGATGAGTAGGCGTTTCTAGTGGGCGTTTCTAGTGGGCTTTCCCAAACAAGCAAATATCAAAAGACTGAAGCATCTCGGGAATGGTCATCACAGCACCGGTTTCATAGTGATTGGACAGTAACACCGTCCAATTGTCGCGATCGATGGGTTCATCGAGATCTAGCGGCTTCTGGAAGGAAAAGTTAATCACCACTAAAATTGTCTCTTCGTCAGTTTCTCGTAAATAGGCTAAATGTTCATGGGGATAGTCAATCAGCGATCGCCAGGTTCCCCGTTGCAAGGCTGGGCTTTTTTGGTACAACTGAATCAAACGACGATAGAAATTCAGCAGTGAATCGGGGTTTTTCCAGGCCTTCTCAACATTCAAAGCCGTGTAATTGGGGTGAACCGGTAGCCAAGGTTCCACATCCTTACCAAAGCTAAACCCCGCTTGCGGTGAGTCATCCCACTGCATCGGCGTTCGGGATCCGTCACGCTGTTCGGGAACTTCCCCACTGGTACTCGGGGCGATCGCTTTATCCCGTAATTTCTCTGGGGGAATCTCCTCATGATCGACCATTCCCAATTCTTGGCCATAATATAAAACCGGGGTTCCCCGCACGGTTAATAATAAGGTCGCCGCTGCTTGGGCGATCGCATGGGAATCAATACAAAGACTACATTCAACCCAGCGAGATAAATGGCGGGGAATGTCATGATTATCAAAAAAGTACACCGGTTGCGCCCCGGCGGGTGTCACTAATTCTTTATGTTCAATTTCCCGTTGTAAATAGCCCGGATACCAGGGACTAAAGGCAAATTCAAAGGTAAAGGGCAGATGAAGTTCGTCGTTATGAGCGCCATAAAAGGTGTTGGACTCATACAGGCGATTGTCAATGAAGGTTTCGCCAATGAGTAGGCGATCGCCATACTCGTCCAAAATGTCACGAATCTCCCGCACAATTTCATGATTTTCTGGGAGGTTTTTTTCGTACAAATGATGATAGTTATTATAGTCATTCTTATCATTTGTACCAAACTTGAGCGGATTATCTCGAAAGAATTTATCCTTACTATACACACTTGACGCATCTAAGCGAAAGCCATCAACTCCTTGGTCGAGCCAAAAGCGAACTACATCATAAATAGCCGCCCGAACTTCTGGATTGCGCCAATTTAAATCCGGTTGATTCTTGTTAAACGTATGAAAATAATACTGTTGACGAGCCTCACAATACGTCCAACCCGTGCCACCAAAATAAGATAACCAATTATTCGGGAGATTGTCCTTATAGCCTTCTTGCCATAAATACCAATCTGCTTTCGGATTATCCCGGTCTTGTTTAGACTCTAAAAACCAATCATGTTGATTGGAAGTATGGTTCAACACCAAATCCAAAATAACCTTAATGTCTCGTTGATGACATTCCTGCAATAATTGCTCGAAATCTGCCATTGTCCCAAAAATAGGGCAAATCTCCCGATAGTCACTGACATCATAACCATTGTCCATCATCGGAGACTTATTGATGGGAGACAACCAAATTGCATTAATTCCTAAAGATGTTTCACTCTCAGAATTACCATCATTTAGATAATCTAAGCGCTGAATAATGCCCTGAATATCCCCAATTCCGTCTCCATTAGCATCAGCAAACGTCAGGGGATAAATTTGATAAATAATTCCCTTTTCCCACCAATGTTGTCCTGTTTTTGTCATACGAGTAAGTCCGATCAATCATTAATAATCAACAGTCAACAAGAAGCCATGCCGTGCTTAGAGTACGTCATGGCTTGCAGCCTAGATTTTTCCGGGGCGAACCCAGTTGGCTCCCAACGACCATGACCTCAAACACCATGAATCGTCTTCCGGGACTCAGCCTACCTGACGACGTGACGGTTTAGCCAGTCCAAGACCAACGGATTAACGACCTCGGGACGTTCATCATGGGGACAATGGCCCGTTTGGGGAATGGAATGGAACTCCACCGGATGGCGTTCACCCCACTGACGGTAAATCTCCGCCCCTTTCACCGGAGTCCAGGGGTCATCCTCACCCCAGAGAACTAACACCGGACAACGAACCGAATCAAGCAACTCTGAGGGTTTTGGCCCCGGAGGCGCCGACAAAATCGACGCAAACACCTGTTGCGCCCCCGCCTCACAGGAGGGTTCATAGAGAAGTTGCACCAACTCATCGGTTACCGCCTCGCGATTTCCGTAAACTTGATACAGGGTGTTGCGAATGCGTCGCGGCTGTCGCACCTGGTTAAACATCAGCGAACCCAGGCTTTTTGAGGCGACTAACTTGGCAAACGTCCCCATCACCAGCCGCAAGGGAAACGCCAATTCTTCGGGTCGATGATTCAGGCCACCGGCGCAATTGAGCAACACCGCTCCTTGGCTGGCCTCTCGATGTTGGGCCGCCATCACCAACGCCAACAAGGCGCCGATGGAATTTCCAACAAATACAGTGGGTTCACCGATGAACGCTTGCCAAAAGTCCGCCAGTAAATCTCGCCAGAGTTCAATGGAATAGTCAAAGGGCGGTTTGGCTGATTCACCAAATCCTAGCAAATCCAGGGCATAGACACGATACCCTGATTGCGCCCAAATGGGGATGTTCTGACGCCAATGGCCAATCGACGCACCAAATCCATGGATGAGAACCAGGGGCGGTCCGTCACCATTGACGGTATACGCAATGGACTGTCCGCGCCACGTCCAAAACTGTCGTTGTAAAGAAGACTCAGAGGAGGGAGTTTGTACCGTCACAACACGATTGATAGAATGTACTGTTAAGACTTCATTCTACCGAGTTTTCCAAGACTGTGCTGTGGCTAGGGTCTGCAATCTCGCCCTGTTGACCCGATTGAAGCGTTGAGAGGGGTCAGCTATGGAGGCCCAAAAAAAGAAAACCGCAGCGCCGTCTTACCTCAGCTTCCGACCTGTATGCGACAGTGGGAGCCATCTATAACCCAGACAGTCCCTCAGCCCTTTATCTCCGGCTCCAGGAGTCTAACGCGAGGTTAGCATACCGAGCCACAAGTACATTGAGGGCCTCATACAGGACAAGTATAGATCGTAAAACAATATTGGCAGTCACCAACGCCGCAGTTTTCTATAAGTCTTATTTTAGCAAGCTGTTCTCAAAGCGCAAGCGATCGCCGGCAAATTTTCCCAGAGACGGACGGCGATCGCCGCCAAAACGCGATACAACAGGGAAAGAAACCCTGTAACTCGCTCTGAACGGCCACCGAGCAACGATATACCCGTAACCCTAAACCGCCCTATGCCTGACTATCCTGGACTCTCAAGCGAAGCCTTCCGTCATCCCCTCGATCGCGAAGCCGAAGAGGCGCTACGCAGCCTACCAGGCTTTGATGGCGTAGCCCGTAAGTTTGTTGAATATGTCTATGAACGCCCCCAAGCGGTGTTTATGACCGGCAATTATATTCAAGTGGGGCCGCGACAGTATTCGAGCATCTACCAACGCTTTCGTGAGGCGGTTCGCGCCCTCGATATCTCCCCGGAACCGCTCCTGTTCGTGTCTCAGAATCCTCAACTCAACGCCGTTTCCCTCGGACAAGATCATGCGTCGATTACCCTCAACTCCGGTCTCGTCGATGCCGTGAATGAAGAGCAGCTTCAGGCCGTCATCGCCCATGAGTTAGGACATCTCAAATGTGGCCATACGATTTTGATTCAGATGGCCATGTGGGCCATTTCCACGGCGATGTTTGTGGGCGAGTTCACCTTTGGTATGGGCAATGTCCTCGGGAGTGGCTTACTCTACGCCTTTTATGAATGGCGACGTAAAGCCGAACTCTCAGCTGATCGCGCGGCCTTGTTGGTGATGGACGATCTCGATACAGTGACGCAAACCCTCATGATCATGGCTGGGGGAAGTCAAAAATATGCTCATGAACTGGACATGGAGGAGTTTATCCGCCAGTCGCAACGCTACCAAGAGTTAGATCGCGATGAATTGAATCAAGTCTATAAGTTTCTGCTCTATAACGGCGCTCAAGGTATGGCCACTCATCCCTTTGCTGTGGAGCGGCTTCACTATATCCGCCAATGGGGACAGTCTGCTGAGTATCAGCGGATTCGTTCAGGGGATTATCGTCATGATGATGCCCGAGGCGCGGTCAATGTCCGCACTGATGACGGCAATACCGTCAGTAGCTTACGGCAGCAGATTGAAGCGCTGCAAGCGGAAATTGAGCGGGAACGGCAGCGGCGCTCTTCGTCTTAATAGAACAGGGAACAGGGAACAGGGAACAGGCAATAGATAGTCTTGAAAAGATGCACCTCATCAAACTGGGAACCGCTATCTTGTTCGAGACTATCAACCCCTTAACTTCAACCTCTCAGCAGTCGTAGGCCGCTCAACGTGACCATCACCGTGGAACCTTCATGACCGAGGACACCAAACGGTAGGGTCATATTGCCGGCAAAATTCAGCACTAACAAAATCACCACAAAACTCAGTGCAAAGACAATGTTTTGCTTGACCACCCGCTGAGCTCGACGGCCTAAACGAATCGCTTGTTCTAATCGTTCCAGGCGATCGGCCATTAAGACAATGTCAGCCGTGTCTAAGGCCACATCACTACCGGCCGCGCCCATAGCAATGCCGACGGTGGCCTGAGCCAAGGCCGGGGCATCATTGATACCATCGCCCACCATGCCGACGGTTTGATACTGCCGTTGGAGTTGCCGAATCACCTCAACTTTATCTTCGGGTAATAGCTCGGCATAGACCTGATCAACACCCACCTGTTGGCCAATGCTATGGGCAGTACGGGGGTTATCTCCTGTCAGCATGACGACCTGCTCGACTCCGAGCTGTTTGAGATGAGCCACGGCTTGGGCGGCCGCTGGTCGAACGATGTCAGCCACGGCAATCAGTCCCAACATTTGACCAGATTGGGCAACCCAGACGACGGTTTTTCCCTCGGATTCCCATTGCTGGCTTTGGCGGATCAGATCCTCAGAAATGTCTTTGACCTGGGTCTCAACGATAGCCGGTTTACCCACGACGGCTGGCTGACCCTCGAGATCTGCGGTAATACCGAGTCCCGCCTGGGCCTGGGCGTTGCTGGCGGTTGTCCAGGTCAGGTTTTGCTGACGGGCGGCCTGAACAATGGCCTCGCCAATGGGGTGTTCGGATAGGCTTTCTAGGGCGGCGGCTACCTGCCAGAGTTGGTCGGAGTGGGGCTGAGTGGCGATCGCGTCGACGACCTGAAGATTGCCGGTGGTCAGGGTCCCGGTTTTATCAAAGGCGATGGCCCGGATACGCCCAATTTGCTCTAACTCGGCTCCGTTTTTGAAAAGAATGCCTCGCCGCGCCCCGTTAGCAATGCCTGATAGCAGGGTGGGCATAATCGAGGCCATCAGGGCGCAGGGGGAGGCCACCACCAGGAAAATCAGCGCTCGATAAATGGTTTCTTCCCAGGACCAGCCCAACAGTAAGGGCGGTAGGGTACTCAGCAAAATGCCAGCGATGACAATCACTTTGGCGTAGGCCCGCTCAAAGCGTTCAATAAACTGCTGAGAGGGCGGTGCGTTGGTTTGGGCCTGCTGCACCAGTTGGATGACTCGCTGAATTAAGCTGCTTTCGGGGGGTTGATGAATCCTTAACCGTAGCGCTCCGTGGCCGTTCAGGGTTCCGGCGAAAACGTCATCACCGACGGTTTTCTCAACGGGGACGGATTCTCCGGTAATGGAGGCTTGGTTCAGGGTACTGCTTCCTTCGACCACCTGGCCATCCGTTGGCACCCGTTCGCCGGGTTTGACCAAAATGCGATCGCCGATCTCGAGGCTCGTAATGGGAACCATCTGTTCGCGATCGCCCTCAAGCCGTCGGGCTGTATCTGCTGTTAACCCCATGAGTCTCTGGATACTGCGCTCGGTGCGCTCCATGGCATAGCCTTCGAGGGCGCCACTGATGGCGAAAATCAGGATTAGGACAGCTCCATCGACGAGTAGGTAATACTCCTGTTGCCATAGCCCTAGGCCGGCTGCCCCTAGGGCGGCGACGATCATCAGCAGGTCAACATCGAGTTCTTTGTCTGCCACTAGGGTGCTTACGCCGTCCCTGGCACTGTCAAACCCGCCGATGATGTAGGCCGCCGTCAGGATGAACAACGCTCCTCCTACCCAGCCGAGGTTGAGGGCCTGCCAACCTAAGAAGACCAAGACTGCACAGGCGATCGCAGCGGTCGCCTCTCGATGGTCTTTCCATACCCTTAAGTCCAGGGGAGCCGCAAGAGCTTTTGAAACCATGGTCTGACGTATCCATAAGATTACCCTGACAGCTTAAACCTTGACATTAGTGTTAATGTCAAGGTTGTCCGTTAACTCCGAGACCGATATGACAACCAAACATCTGACCATTAAAGAACTCACAGATGCGGTGGGCGCTGGCGTGACTCCCCGCATGGTGCGGCACTACCATACTCTGGGCCTGCTGCCTCAACCCCAGCGGTCTCAGGGCAACTATCGGCTGTATACCCAGCAGGATGTGCAGCGACTTCAACGGGTGATGGCCCTGAAACAGCAGGGATTTCAGTTGTCTCACATTCGCCAGCTCTTGGATACCCATCCTCAAACCCGCCTCGAGTCACCCCTGATGACTCAATTGCAGCAGCAGTACCAGACGGTGATTCAGCAAATTACCCGACTACGGCAAACAGCAGGGGCATTAGAGGGGTTGTTGGGGCGCGATCGCCACTGCCAGAAGACCCAGGCCGAAGCCCTAGCACAACTGAAGCAGTTGGATGTAGAGGCTCAGGCCCAATTAGGACAACTCGATCCCTTCTGGAGTCAGCTCGATGCCGAGGCCACCACTCACCCGGAACGGTTTGAGGAGTCGCTACACCGTTTGTTGCCGGATCTGTCTCACTATTGCGAAATTACCGTTCACCTGCTGCATCAACTGGTGCTGGCCTGTGGTGATGTCAGTCTGGCCAGTTTGGTACGCGTGCCTCAAGGGGCCGTCGCCGCTGCCCGAACGGCTCTCAAGGGCGGTTGTGCGATCGTCACCGATGTCCCCGCCGTCGCTGCCACCCTGGATCAGACGCGGCTGGCTCATCTGGGATGTTCCATTACCCCCCTGATTGATGACCCCCACCTTGCCGGAGTTGACGACGCTGAGCAGGCGTTTTGGGGGGATGACCTCTGGCCGCAACGGTTGCACGACACTCCAGCCGGCTCAATCCTCGTGATTGGCTATGCTCCTTCGGTCTTACTGAGGGCTTGCCAAGGAATTGAGCAAGGACAACTGCAACCGGCCCTGGTCATTGGGATGCCCATTGGCTTTAGTCATGCGCCTGTGGCTAAGCGTCAGTTAATGGCTCTGCCCGTACCTTACATCACGATTCAGGGTAGCCTCGGGGGAGGACTCCTGGCGGCTGTTGCGCTCAATGCTTTGCTCGAAACCCTGATTGAGAAACCCGATTGCCACTGCTACCTCACTCGTCCTTAGAGATGACGGTTCGCTAAGGAATCGGGGCTGGGGACGCCATCAATCAAGCCTTGCACCAAAAATAAGGAAATGGGGTCTTGGCTCATGTCTTGGGCGTAGGCGGCATTGAGATACCGGGCAAACTCATCATTGCCGATGATATGGGTGTGCAGAAAGGCCAAACTCAAGGCTTTGACATAGCTTTGAGCGAGATCGGGATTGGGACCGATGATATCGAGGGGCAGGGCAACGCTATCCTCTTGGGAACTCCCGATGACGGAGAAATGGGTGGCTTGTTTGAGTAAGACGAAATACTTATCGGGAACCTCTAACCAGGCAAAGGGCGGGATTTGTTCGGCGATGGCCGGGGCAACGGTATCAGCCCCCCCGGAGACCATCATCACCGGCACATCAATGTTGCTATAGCCAACTTGACCAAATAAGGCACTGCCAATGGGATTGAGGGCAATCACGCCCTGAACTCGGGGATCACGGAAGTTTAATTGACTCTCGGAGGTGGACTCGGCCAGTTCTAAGGCCCGACATTGTAGGAAGAGGGAGACGTTCCAGGATTGGCGTTGTTGGCTGACGCCACAGCGACGTTCGAGTTCGGGAAAGTTGATGCTGGCCCCCCCTAGGCTGAGGGCGGTGTAGCCGCCAAAGGATTGGCCAATGACCCCCACTTGTTCAAAGTTGAGTCGATCGCGCAGTTGGCGATCGGTGATGGCCTGTTTTTCGAGGCTATTGAGGGCAAAGGTGACGTCCATGGGGCGATCGATAAACTCCTGAGGACGAGAAATTTCTTGGGCGCGGCCCCGTAAGAGGGCTTCCATATGTCTAGCACTACTGCCCGAATGTTCAGGAACCACCACCGCGAAGCCATGAGAGGCAAGATGTTCGGCCAGATATTGAAAGGACTCTCGATTGGAGCCTAAACCATGGGAGATCACCACGATGGGGGCCGATGGCCGCGATCGCGGTAAGTATAAGTCTGTCGCAAAGGCATATCCCCAGGGTAGGGTGCGATCGCGATCGCGCAGATCCAAAGATGTCACATCCCAGGAATACTCTCCCAACTCCATAAGATCCTCGAAGGGCGTGATCAACTCGCCGTTATCTTGAGCTTCTAACCGAGACTGAGTCTCAATCCTGGCAACGGCCTGATTGTTATCTCGAATTAAACTCTGTAACTCCTGAGCCATCCGCAGGGTTTGGTTGAAATCCAGCCGTACGGTCTCTGTGGGAAAGTAGTGCAGTACATTGAGCAGGGTTAAGCCTTCGCTTTCATCGGCGGCCGCTAAAATCAAGGCTGAACGCAAGCCCAAATAGCCGGACCGCCCTGAGCCGAGTTGAATCGCTTGACCGAGCCGCTGTAAGAGGGCTTCTCCCTGAGCGGTGTAGAGAAACTGGGAGACCGCCACGGCATCCACGTCAGCCCGCGCTAACAAGGCTTCACGAATATTGTCTCGCAGTTCGGGAGCGGCAAAGCGAATGTAGGGGGCTAAGTCCCGTCCAATTTCCCCGGTTCGGGCATAGGTTTCGAGAGCCTTGACGGAGACGGAACGCTCAAACAGACTATAGCTTGCTGTAATTCTCTCGGCACTCAAGCTGGGCAGACTGACGCTAAGTACGAAACCACCGAGGACTAGTCCAGAGAACAGGAGGGACAAGTGAAAGCGTGAGCGTTCCATGAGGGTGATTGGAGGAAGGGAGTGGGGGCTATTCGCCTTTAGCTTAGCGCAGCACCCCGATCAGGCAGCCCCAAGTCCCGAATTTGCTAGAATAAGCCTCACGCCCGATGTGAGTGTCCCCATACCCATCTCCCCATACCCATCTCCCCATGCGAATTGTCTCGGATTCTCTGCTGTTTCGTTGCTTTGTGGTGGTCATGGGCTTAACTCTGGTCATTTGGATCCTGCGAGGTCTGACGGTGTTGAGCTTTATGCCTGGCTTGGTTCTCTGGCTGGGAATTTTCCTGTCGATCGCCTTGGGACTCCTGAGCGCCTGGCAAAGCTCAAAACGCTGGTAATTTGCTAGGATTTAAAGCATAGACTCGTTAGCAGTCTGTTGACCCTGCCGACTACTGCCATATTTCTGACATTATGACCTCCTATGTAACCTCGGCCGCGAAGGCTGAAATTAATGAATTACGTCGTCTTCGAGGACTGTTACCCCCGGAACTGCAAAGTTGGGTGACGGTCGAGAAAACGACGGAAATTGACCCTCCCTTGCTTCGTTGTGAGGAGTTGAGCCGGGATGAGGTCGAAATTGCGATCGATTTGGTGAAGTGGGAAAATTTGGCCCTCGACCAGCGCAATTTGCTGTTTTGGCATGAGGTCGCTCGCATCCAAAATGATACGATTCCCCGTGAAGGCTGGGAAATGGCAGCGTTAGCGATTGGCTTGGGCGGTGCTGTGGGTGAACTCTGGGTTCAAGATGGTGTTCTACTCCTGTTGGCCTTAGGACTCTGTGGTGTGTCGGGGTATCGTCTTTATCAGAAGAATAACAGCGAGAAGGCTCTACAAGAGTTGTTGGAGGCCGATGAGAAGGCGATCGCCCTCGCGAGTCGTTTTGGCTATACGCTCCCCAATGCCTATAAGAGTTTGGGCAGTGCTTTAAAAACCTTGATTGAGCAAACGCCTAAGAAACGGCTTCGTAAACAGTATGAAACTCGCCTAGAGGCTCTCCGACGCAGTGCCTCTAAGGCTAAATCTCAATCGAAAGCGAAACGTAGCAGCCGTGATGTGACCCAAACCAGTCCCTATCAGCTTTAGAAGGATTGGGAGTTGGCTGACCCCTTCCCCTCAGGTTGATGGAGAGGAAGGGCAAGAACAGTTCTACGGTTTGGGAAACCTTGACAGTCCGCTTGACAGTCCGAGATCCGGTCGAGGATCAGTTAAACGCTGACTGACTTTCTAGAAATGGTGTATCTAGGAGGCTTTGGACATTTCGTTAGCGCGAACGGCTCCGTTGTCTCCAGATTTACGGGGTTGAATCACACCATAGCCTCCGTGGTTCCGTTCATAGATGACGTTGATTTCTCCACTGTCGCCGTTGCGGAACACATAGAAATCGTGGTCAACCAGTTGTAGTTGTTCCAAGGCTTCATCGGCCGTCATCGGCGGCATGGCAAAATATTTAGTGCGCACCACTTCAGGGGGAAGTTCCACGGCGCGATCGCCGATGAGATCTTCGGTCACGCCATCGGAGTTGGACACCACGTCCGCCAACACCTCGGTGGTTTTGCCTTGAGTGTGCAACTTGCGATTGCGTTTTTCTTTGTATTTGCGCAACTGGCGAGCAATCTTGTCAGCGACTAAATCAATGCTGGCATACATCGACTCGCTTCCTTCTTGAGCGCGAATGACGGTTCCATTGGCGTAGATTGTCACCTCGGCAGACTGATTGGCGGAAATGCGAGGATTACGAGCGACGGACAAATGAACATCAACTTCAGTGGTCAACGTTTCAAAATGACTCACCGCTTTTTCGATCTTTTCATCGACATATTCGCGAATCGCGTCGGTGATTTCGAAATTCTTGCCTTGGATAACTAATTTCATGTCGTAAAGTTCCCGCTCGATAACCGATTTTCTAAAAAGCAAGGGGCGATCGCCCTCCGTGACCTGATATCCAAGTGGTTGCTGAAAGTCCAGCGGGGCGGGGATTGCCGCCTTCATGAGTCAGTACTCTGCTTGGAGGGTTATCTGGAGAGGGTGAACCTGTCCCGTTACTTTCCTTACCCTTATTGTATTGTGAATCGTCAGGAGGCTGAACGTCCCTTTAAAATCCTTTGCAATCCTTGACAATTCGTGATTGGATTTGCCGATTTTAGCCACGATTCTTGCTGAAAACCCCTTGCTTTTTTTGATGATGTTTAGTACCACTTCACGGCAACGAGTTCACATTCTCTGGTTCCAAGGCTTGATCCCTTATTCAATTGCATGGAAACTTCAGCGGTCGTTATTTGAAGCCCGCCGCGATCGTCCTCAACTCGAGGATGTTTTATTGTTGTTGGAGCATCCCCCCGTCTATACCTTAGGACGAGGAGCTGATGCGAAGTTCTTACAGTTTAACCCTGAATGCTCAGACCGGGAAGTCCATCGCATTGAACGGGGGGGAGAAGTCACGTACCATTGTCCAGGGCAACTGGTGGGCTATCCCATCCTCAACCTGAAGCGACATCAGCCGGATTTACATGAGTACTTACGAGGGCTTGAAGCCTGTCTCATTCTGGCTTTGGCTCGATTTAAGCTGTCAGGGGAACGGATGGCTGGCTTGACGGGCGTTTGGTTGGAAGGGCAGAAAGTGGCAGCCATCGGCATTCAGGTGAGTCGTTGGATCACCTGTCATGGTTTTGCTCTCAATGTTTGCCCCGATTTACGAGGATTTCGGGATATCGTCCCCTGTGGCATCAGCGATCGCCCCGTGGGCAGTCTACAGCAGTGGTTACCAGATCTCACAGTCCCGGACGTGGTTCCCGCTATCATTGAGGCCTTTAGCGAAACCTTTAGCCTCGATGCTCAACTCTACTCAATAGACGGAGAAATTCCCGAGGATCTCTGGCAGCGTCTTGTAACGAGCAAACCCAACTCAGAGGAGTTAAGGACGACTCAAGGCGGCTAACTAGATTCTGACCCCTCTGTGTAAAGCTGTTACAGCATAGCTTACAACAATTGCAAAGTTTAGGCGATCGTTTCACAAGGCACTCAAAACTCAGACTAGGATCACAGTAGAGCGATCGCAGATCTTCTCACTCTCGCCAGTCGCCATTGAATGGCCCAGGAGGGATCAAGGATTTGAACGGATTGGAACATCTCATGGCTTTGGCGATCGTCTCACCGACATCATAACGGCCAAGATCATGCCCAAGATCATGCCCAAGATCATGCCCAAGATCATGCCCAAGATCATGCCCAAAATCGAGCACCATCGAGCGATCGCTTAGATAGTCACGCTACTGCTTGATGTTCTTTCCCTAAACTATGGACAGTTTCCATCCCCGTCTACCTCAGCAAAAACTCCCACTCGCAACCTTTGACAGCTTGCGAGTTTGGGTTGAACAAACCGCCCGAGATGATGACGAGGAGGCCATCGTCTTAACTGAACGTGCGGTACGGGTTCATTCTCTCCCCTACGTCGGTCAATTTACCCTTGGTGTATCACCTCAGTTTTGTGCCATTGTCTGGGCCAATCCTCAAGATGAAACCCCATTAAGCGTTGGGTTTAGCTTGGAGCGTGATCAGCTACAAACGTTCCTCGAAGACTGTCCTCTGAAAACGCCCCAACGCAATCGAGCGTTGAAACGACTACAAGGGTATCACCAGCAGCCAGACTATCACAGTCAAGTGACCCTCAACTTAGCCCAATTTATCAGCGATCGCAGTCCCTCAAGACCGGCCATGCCTTCCCCTCAAACCGCCAAACCCGCCACAACCTGTCAACCCGTTGAAGATGCCCTGCAACACCATCGACAGCAAGAGCAACTCCTCAACCAAGTGACAACCCAAACCTGTCAGAGTGTTGCCCTAGCCGTGTTAATCTCCAATACCGTCGATCGCGTCTGTCGTTTTTTAGAACTCGATCGCCTCTGTATCTATCAATTTGACAACTACAATCAGGACGATCACACCGGCACGCCCCCTGGCCGCCGCCGGGATTGCATGACCTACGAAGCCCTACGCCATGAAGGATTAACCTCAGTTCTCTCCCGTCAAGAGAGCCAACATTGGCAGTTTCTCAATCAGTTGCGCGATCGCTATGAACGGGGAGAGACTCTGATTTTGAAGTCTGAAGTGTTTGACTCCCAACTCCCTGAGACGAGTCAACGGTATCTACAAAAGTTGGGCATCCAAAGCCACCTGAGCGTTCCCATTCGAGTGCAGGGCCATCTCTGGGGAATCTTGCTGGCCCATCAATGCGATCGCCCCCGTCTTTGGCAATCCCGAGAACAGGAATTTCTCGAACATATTGCCGATCATCTCAGTGTCGCCATCTATCAAGCTCAACTCTACGCCGAAGTTCAGCAACAAAAAGAAACCCTCGAACAGCGGGTTGAACAACGCACCCAAGACTTACGAGATGCCCTCGTGACGGCCCAGGTGGCAAATCAAACGCGCAGTGACTTTCTGGCTACCGTCAGCCATGAACTGCGAACCCCTCTCACCTGCATTATTGGCATGTCCTCAACTCTGTTGCGCTGGTCTTTTGGTAATTTAACCCCCAAACAGCGGGACTATATCCAAAGTATCTATAACAGTGGCGAGCATTTGCTCGAACTGATCAACGACTTACTGGATTTATCCCAAAATGAATCGGGTAAAACCGTCTTGAGTTTTTCGGAATTTTCCCTCACTCAATTAGCTCAAGAAATGTTTTGCATGATGGTGGATCGAGCGACCGTCAATGGGGTTCATTTAGCACTTGATCTTCAGTTACGGGAACATCAAGACCGTCTCTGTGCCGATCGCGATCGCCTCCGGCAGATTCTCTTTAATCTACTGAGTAATGCCATTAAATTCACCGCCACCGGCGGCCAGGCGTTATTACGAATTTACTGGCAAGACGATCGCACAGTCGTGTTTGAAGTGGCCGATACAGGAATTGGGATTCCTGAGGATCAGCGATCGCTGCTCTTTCAAATGTTCCGTCAACTCGAGTCCACCTACACCCGTCAATATGGCGGAACCGGCCTGGGCCTCGCCCTCACCAAACAACTCGTTGAACTCCATGGCGGACTGATTAAAGTGGACTCCGAAGTGGGGGTTGGCTCTAAATTTACCGTGCGCCTTCCCTGTCATCGCTCAACAGGGGGTGAAGTTCAGCCGACACCCCCTGCCCCAACTCCGCTTCCCCCTCGTAAGGGCCATGTGGTTCTCGTCGCAGATCGAGAAGACGAAGCCATCCTCATTTGTGACCTCCTCACGGCAGCAGGCTATCATACGGTTTGGATGTTGGACGGATCGACGGCCCTAGAACAGATTAAGATGTTGAAACCCGTGGCGGTGATGATCGATCGCCAACTTCCGGGGATGGATGGCCGTGAACTGATTCAGCTGTTACGTCAACTTCCCAACAGCGAATCTCTGAAAATTCTCCTCATGAGTGATCCACTCAACGCTGAGGAGTTAGCCACCTGTCAAGAGCAGGGAGCCGATATCTGTTTAATCCATCCGATTGAACCCGAGCAGCTTCTCAATAGCATTATGACACTATTCGCCAGCCAGCCAGGGATCTGAGTGATGTCCATTGTGTTAACCCAGCGACAGCATCCCGGTGCGAGTGCGGCTATCTCAGCCGATGACTCCGCCATCTTACAGTTGAGTTTAACGGCTCAAGACCGTCAACGTAGCCGTCATCGCTTTACCTGTGATTCCGGGGAGGTGGTGTTTCTGCGGTTGCCCCGGGGTACAGTTCTCCAGGATGGCGATCGCCTCCTCGATGAGACGCAACAGCACCAGGTGCAGATTCGCGCCAAACCCGAACCCGTCCTCACGGTGACCGCCTCAGAACCCCTGCATCTGTTGCGGGCCGCCTATCATCTGGGGAATCGTCATGTTCCCCTAGAGGTAACAGCGGAGTATTTGCGGTTGTCTCCCGATGCGGTTTTAGCCGATTTGTTGCAGCAGTTGGGGCTGACGGTACGGTTACAAACCCTCCCCTTTCAGCCAGAAACGGGAGCTTATGGTCATCCGGGATCTCCTGAACCTCACCACCATTAACCGGCGATACTGAGCAATCCTAGGGAGCTGTTGCCCAGACCCCTACACAAGCCACGCCTCTTGCCTCTTGCCTATTCCCCCCCAATTTCCCCAACCCGATCAATGGGCCAAAAGCGGATTGCTGCCCGCCCGATGACATTCTCAACGGGTAAAAAGCCCCAAATATGGGAGTCATTGCTATTATTGCGGTTGTCCCCCATGACCATGAGGCGATCGGGGGGAACTGTGGCTGGCCCCCATTGGTATCGGGGCGGTTCTGCGATGTAGGGTTCGACTTGCGGTTCTCCGTTGAGATACACTCGTCCGTTGGCAACCCGTACGGTATCACCGGCACGAGCCACCACTCGTTTAATAAAAGCCTGATTCGTTTGATATCCCTGTCGTTGAAGCTGCACTGGGGGACTAAAGACAATCACGTCTCCGCGTTGTGGCGACTCGAAATTATAGGAGACTTTCTCGACGAGAAGCCGATCGCCTTGTTCCAAGGTCGGCAACATCGAATCAGAGGGAATATAGCGAGGTTCTGCGACAAAGGTTCGCAGCAGTAAGGCGATCACGAGGGCAATCAGAATCAGGCGGATATTTTCCCCCTGCGATCGCCACCAGGGCGTTGAGGACAAAGATTGAGGGCGATCGTCGGGATTGGCGGTCATTGCAAGGATCCGGGCAAGTTAAATCTTTCCCTAGAAGTCTATCACGACCAACTCTGCCGGCGATCGCGTGACCCGGCTTGAGAGTGTCAAGACACAGAACAGGCCCCACCATTAAAATTAAGGATGAAAACTAGCGCAACCACTCCTGTCAACCGCCGGTATGTTTGAAGTTCCCCATGGTCAGACTTGACGAGAAATCCCTAACCCTCGAAGAATTCCTACAATCCCCAGAAACTCAACCCGCTAGCGAATATAAGCAAGGGCGAGTCACCCAAAAACCGATGCCTCAAGGACAACACAGCACCTTGCAGGTGGATTTAACCGAAACCATTAATGCCGCCACCAAACGGCAAAAGATTGCCCGGGCCTACACTGAAATACGCTGTATTGTTGGCGATCGCGTCATTGTCCCCGATATCGGTATTTTCACCTGGGACCGCATTCCAACCGATGAGCAAGGCAATGTGGCCAACCAATTTAACCTCGCTCCCAATTGGCTCATCGAAATCCTCTCTCCGAATCAAGCCACCATTCCTGTCACTGATAAAATCCTGCATAGTCTCAACTATGGAACTGAGATGGGTTGGCTCATCGATCCGAGCAGTCAAACCATTTTGGTCTATCCCGCTGGGCAACAGCCACAAGTCTTCCAGAATAGCGAGGCCAGTCTACCGATTCCAGACCCCATCCCTCCCCTCAATTTAAGTGCCGCTGAAATCTTTTCCTGGCTCAAACATCCCTAACTGCGGTTTACACGATCCATGAAGCTCACCCCACCTGCCTTGGGCGAGGTGTCTCGGTCGGTGCTAACCTCGAACTGTGCTAGTCCACAGGTCACACAAACAAGCCCAGCTTCACCGGCGTTCGCCGAGAACATTGGCTCGAACGTCCC